>NZ_JBMPXW010000001.1:1544996-1853995 GCF_049367455.1 Acinetobacter lwoffii | reverse complement strand
CGCTGTCTTGATCATCATGTTCGCTGGATTTAACTGGGTATTTGAAAAGTCTTTCCTATTACGTAATTTTTTTGCATAAGCACCTATATATTCCCATCCTGCTGTCTCACCCTCAAATACACTTGCTAATGTTTTCTCTGTCTTTAATCCATCAGTAGGCTTTCTGTCAAAACCATATGCACCTAAAGTACGATTAAGTATCGTTTGTGCCATACTATCTTTTGTTGAGTTGGGTGCTCCATCTGTTAGAAAATAGATTCCATTACCATCGCACTGGCTTGTTGAACCACCTGCCTCGTAATTATTACCATCTGAAGCTTTAGTATCTCGGTGAGAGTATGCAAAGCCACCATACAAATTATCTATTGGACCCACTTGCTCGGTTACAATATTCCCCCAAGGACGATTTACTGCTGACCTATATTGAACACATATACTATTTCTTTCATTTTTCCCAGAGCTGATATAATTGGTTTCCCTCATATTAAACGTTTCTTCATGCGGATTACCCTGTGCGTTTCTTGCACCCGGTAATGGGCTTGTACTCCCATCCCCTGGTGCATAACATTTTTTGTCTCTTTTCTCAGTATTTGTAGCACTTCGACTAAATGTACCTGATTTTTCACATAGAGGAGCCCAGCTACTCATAACAGAATAGCCTGCTGGACATGCTTGAAAACCTTGGGTGACCGTTGTACCAATCACACCAGATTTGATAGAAAATGGGCTACTACGATACGAAACAAGGTTACTTGCTCCTTTATTGCCCCATACTTTCCCACCAATTGGTTCAATATCCATTGGCTCATGATCAAGCTTCATCCAGCCACCATAACGCCATCCGGCTGGCAATTTTTCGTGCGTCTCCCAAAGGTTTTGCATTTTGCCAACCTTATCTTCTAATTCTTGAGCCGTAGCTGGACTCCACCCACCACTTCCATTTGGTTTGAATATTTTGATAGTATTTCCCATTCTTTTATTTGCAGAGTCATACCATTGATCATCTGATTTATTCCACTCATTATCACACGCCATGACCGTTGCACCCAATGCTGTTGGACGCTCTGGACCAAGTTCAACACACATGTAATAAACTTGTTTGGTTTTATCATCCGATTTTTGCATTACAGAATAACCATCATACAAAATCGTTGTGCTTGTGGGTAAGTTGGTGTCATGACCTGTTGTAGTACCCATCATATAGGCTGCCGCTTCTGCATATGCGTGAACCGTTGGCGTACCACTGGATGCCTTAAAAATATCTGGATAATTGGTACTCGAGAGCTTCAGGTTTGAATTCGAAGTCCCATCTTGATTAGTTGTAGTATCTACAGATACGATGTTAGCAAGCTCTCGTATCAAGGCCTCTCTATGTGCCGGCTTTAATGCAGATACCGGTCTAATAATACGCCCAGAGTGGCCATCGACTAATTTATTTGTTGTTGTACCAATTGTAAGGTTGGTTTTAGCTGAGAAATTACCTAGTCCTATTGCAACTTTATCATCAATCTTTGTCGCTGGATTTTGATCAGCTAGCAATTGAATTAATGCTTCTTTTAAACGCGATAATCTATCAAATTTTCCTGTTTCTGACTCAATCATATTACCATCTGCATCTAGCTTAGCAGTACCACATCCACGCAAGTAGTAAGAAATTGTTTGGCCGTTAACAGTCACACTCTTCTTAAAAGAAGTACGATTATAAGTTTCACTGCCTGGTCGTTTGTCTACAGCATTGTACGCCCATTGTTGAAAGATACCGCCTTCATCAACATCTATCCTCTTACACATTGGAGTTTTCGTGTCTGCATATTTCGGAGCTACATCTCCGGGACTACCTAATGTATTGTTATTAGGTAAAACTAAAGAACTAATCCCCATACTTCCTGATGTGTCTAACATTAAAAGAATCGAGGTTTTACCAGCCGTATTCGGCTTATAAATGCTTAAATCACTTGCATGTAGCGCTGTTGTTGCTGGCAAACCCATGACTGGAAGCATTGCCATCATACGAACCAATGGTTTTAATTTCATGATTATTCTCCAATTCTTCTCAGTTACAGGCCTTTAGACTCTGACAAATTCACACGATATTCTGCAAATTGCGAATTTACAGGTACACCCAATTCACTCAAACAATCTTGCACAGTTTCAACTTTCACTTGATTTACACTCAAACCATCTTTTCTATTCCTTAAGGATAGATCATCCATCAAGTGCTCTTTTAAGCATGCAGAAATATCCGTCAGACTTGCTGAAGACAATGCCGGAGCTAAAGTCGTCACAATGACACGCACACGCCGTGTTTCTGTATTTTGTGCATCTTTTAAATCGGTTGCTTGAGTAGTCAGATCAAAGCGGTTTAACTCCGCAGCTGGATCATCAGGGTTGATGACTGCAACTTGTGTAACTAATGCCTTACGACTAATTGAAAACATGGTCGCCGGATCGCAAAATGCATTGTAATTTCCAGCTTCTGCAGTAGATTTTGCTTTTTTACTTGTTGCCGAAGCACGTTCAATAATTCGAAAATCTGACAAATTAAAAAAGAAATTATTTTTTACTACTGTGCCAGACACTTCGGTTGGCTTAAAACAAAATTGTAATTCTTTACCTTCATTACCACCTAGCAAGACCTGCCCGACTGGCGTCAGGGCCATATTATGGTTATTTGCTTCACTCTCGTTAAAGTTTCGCTCTAAATGACTTAACGCAACATCTGATGTCTGCATGAGCATGGTTTGCACTTGCGCATTCGTCGCAAGTTTCAAGCTAAATAAACTGTGTCTAATCGCATATAAGCCAATCACACTAATAATGACCAATAAGATTAGAACCACGATCAGGGTTGAACCCATTTGCTTAAATTTATTCATTAATGAGACTCCCCAAAACCGCCATTTCTTAACGCAATTGACGTTGTGAAGACATGTCGCATAAATTTATCCGCTGGTGAGCTAATGCTTCGATCTAAGACTTGATAAGTTTTCGATTCAATATTCGGTATTGTTTCACTTGATCTCACAAGCCACCCCAAATTAATACCAATGACTGAGGCACGTGGTGTAGTTGATGAATTCGTGAGATTTTCATATTCATTTAAACCTATGGTTGCAATCATATCCTCTTTAGTTGGATCGCTATTTTTTTGTTTTACAATAAGTTGGACTCTCATATAATCGACATTCGTAGCAACCATCTCCCCATCATTAGTAACAAAATCTTTTGTTAACACTTCCGGTGCTGAAAAGGGAGATACTACTGTTTCCCCTGAAGCCAAAAACATTGCATCCGAGCAATAAAGATCTGCAGAACCTGTAGTGGTGTTTTGTTTTAAATAATACCTTTCGATCACATACCAGCCCTTCTGCATAGACAACGTCCCGGTTACAGTATCCAACGTTTGAATAGGCCCTTTTGCTTGTGTCCCTGTACAGGTCATCATATCGACCGGTGCTTGGTAAACGATGACCAACTGATCACTTTTCAGTGTTCCAAATCCACTGGTATGTGCTTCATTTTGTGATAACGCATTAGCGCTTGTAATTTCACTTGAACCAATTTTTAGATTGTGTAAATTCCCTTTTTTCGTATCGGCATTGGTACTTTCATGCGGTTTTTGAGCTGAAAGTACCACCCCACCATAATGTGTTTCATCATTAATCAAACCACCATTCCCGTGGTTAGCCAGTCGAATATTTTTAACAATGGCATTCAAACTAAATACACCGCTATCTTGAATTGTCGATGCAGCCTGTTGAATACGATAATTAACTTGCCCACTAATAAATAATTGCACGGCTACAGCTACTAAAATCAAACCCAATGTTATGGAAATTAATAACTCGACTAAGGTAAAACCATACTCTCTATTCATTATTAGTAAGCCTCCAAAACCAAACAATCTGCATCATCAAGATACCGACCATTTGCATTGATACATCCAACACTGCTCCCTGTAGCTGCCAGTGTTGGTGTCGTTTCATTCCATGCTGCAACAATACACATACGCGACTGCTTTGATGATGTATTTGGACAACCAATAACCCCCAAAGAAATACTCTTGGTTTTAGCTAACGTGTTATAGGTATATAAGTCTGCTAGAGCTTGATCTGATGCAATACAATCTTTTGTTGCAACACAAGAAGGTAGGGCTGTTGGCATTGCACCAGCATATGCACTACTCGGATTAATCCGCATTTTTTCAGCCAAACCATTTAGCATAATCAATGCATCGGAGCGCTTAATCGCTTCCTCCGTTGCAACAGTCGCGCGAACTTGCAAAGCTACAAATCCTAAAATAGCAATCGATAAAATCACGATCGAAACCAAGACTTCCATCATACCCACGCCTTTTTGAGCCTTTAAAAAGCCTTTATTATTGTTTAGCATGCGCTTCCATCCTCTATTTTAATCGTACCCGGAATATATGCCTTAATCGTGTAAGATCGATTTCCACCGCACAACTTAATACTTTTAACCGTTGTTTTCCCACGCGCATCAAATAAAAAGACATCATCCTTAATTACACTATCAATAGTGATATCATCTGATTTTTCAACAATAAAAATATTTGATTTCTTTAAAGAAGCACTCATGGTGGTGTAATGACTGAGATTCCCCCCACAAGTTGCCTCCGTTACTGCTGTATTACTATTATTTTTATTGACGCATACAACTGTTGGAGACCGAGACAACAAGGCCTGACTTCTGGCATTTTCCAAATTAGACTTTAATTCAATCGCCACTCGCTTAAGCTTACTATTTGCCAGTGTTTGACCAAACGAAGGCACAGCAATCATCGCAATAATCGCCAACACCGCAATCGTCACCATCAGCTCAATTAAGGTAAATCCTTTTTCTTTCTGCATGCTGCCCCCAAACTAAAACTTTAACCCAGTTAAAATAATACATATTAAAGTTACAAAACCTACACAATTAGAGATAAATGGCATAAAAAAACAGATAACTGCAAAAAGCAGTTATCTGTTTTAAAAAAACTATAAATCAGGTGATAAGTGCGTCACATCTTAAGCTTGAGTGACTGGAATACGCAATTCTTTCGGTAAGCTAAAAGTAATATTCTCTTCTCTTCCATCTAATTCGTGCGGTGCCTGCGCACCCCAGTCCTGTAACCGCTGAATGACCTGCTTAATCAGAATTTCCGGTGCTGACGCGCCTGCTGTTACCCCAATCTGGATATTTTCTGCAAACCATTCCTGCTTAAGCTCATCGGCATTATCGACTAGGTAAGCGGCCTTACCCATACGTTCCGCCAGCTCACGTAGGCGGTTTGAATTAGACGAGTTTGGAGAACCTACTACAAGAACCACATCACAACGTTCAGCCAGATCGCGCACTGCATCCTGACGGTTTTGTGTGGCGTAGCAAATATCATCTTTACGTGGACCCTGAATCAGCGGAAACTTCTGGCGCAGAGCATCAATCACTTTCGCTGTATCGTCAATTGATAAAGTGGTTTGCGTGACAAAAGCCACTTTTTCAGGATTGCGTATCGTTAAAGCGGCGACATCTTCTTCATCTTCAACCAGATAAATCTCACCGCCATTTTTTTTGTCATATTGCCCCATGGTGCCTTCAACTTCGGGATGGCCCTCATGACCAATCAGGATCGCTTCCACACCTTCACGGGCATATTTGGTCACTTCAATGTGCACCTTAGTCACCAAGGGACAAGTCGCATCAAAAACTTTCAAACCACGATGTTCAGCTTCTTGTTGTACTGCTTTAGAAACACCATGCGCGCTAAAAATCACGATATTATCGTCAGGTACCTCATCGAGTTCATCGACAAAAATCGCACCACGCTGACGCAAGTCATCGACCACAAATTTATTATGCACCACTTCATGCCGCACATAAATCGGTGGATTAAAGCATTCTAGGGCACGGTTCACGATCGCAATGGCACGATCTACACCAGCACAAAAACCACGTGGGTTGGCTAAAACAATTTCCATAGAATCCTCAATACTCACACCATTTTTAGCGGTTCAATTGAAATAAATGTAAACAATCGACTGACAACTATTTAGTTTAAAGCCGCTCTACTCTAAAATAGAGAAGATATTTTATCATATCAGGAAAAATATCATGTCGGGTCTCTTGTTTGTCGTTTCTGCAGCGTCTGGAACAGGCAAAACATCCCTTGTTAAAGCCCTACTTGAGCGTGTCAACAATCTTCACGTTTCTGTGTCACACACTACACGCGGTCAACGACCTGGCGAACTCGATGGCGTACACTATCATTTCTCCAATAAAGAAGATTTTTTAAATCTGGTCAATGAAGGTGGTTTTATCGAATACGCAGAGGTATTTGGTAATTACTACGGTACTGCGCAAGCCACAGTCAAAGAGCAACTGGCCAAAGGTCATGATGTACTACTGGAAATTGACTGGCAAGGTGCGCAACAAGTTCGTCGACTTTTTCCTGAATCTAAACAAATTTTTATCTTGCCACCAAGCCAGTTCGACTTGCGTGAACGCCTGTCTAACCGTGGTACTGACGCAGTTGATGTGATTGAGCATCGTCTGAGCTGCGCGGTAGAAGATATGCAACAATATAGCAACTTTGACTATATCATCATTAATGATGACTTTAATAAGGCGCTGCATGACCTGGAAGCGGTGATTATCGCCAATCGTCTGGTCTTGTCTCAGCAAGCCAACCGTCATGAAAAACTAATTCAGAAACTGATTACGCCGACTGAGCAGTGATTAAAACTTGAGTCTATAGACAAAGCCTTTTATACTGTGCAGTCTGTTAAAATTTATTATTCAAACGAGAATTCTTATGGCACGCGTCACCGTTGAAGATTGTTTAGACCATGTAGACAACCGCTTTGAGCTTGTACTAGTGGCAAGCAAGCGCGCGCGTCAATTGGCACGTCAAGGTATTGAACCAACTGTAGAATGGGACAATGACAAACCGACTGTTGTTGCTTTACGTGAAATCGCTTCAGGTCATGTATCAAAAGACATTTTGAAACAACGTGATCAAGACTATCAAACATCAAGCTTGGATCTTGCACTTTCTGCAAATAATCTAAACTTAGACGGTTTTTCTTTCCAATAAGAGATCGTCACTCAAAAAGCCTAGTTCTAAACTAGGCTTTTTTTGTTATGTGACTTTTATATTTATGCCAGAACGGTTATAACATAAGGGTTAGCTATCAAGTTTGTATTGGTTTTCTGCTCGCTAGCAGCCAAAAACCATCAAACCAGGAAATTCACATTTCTAAAGCGCTTTCACGTTTTATTTGTAAAAAATTCAGTTGAAAAGGTGTTTTATGCCAGGCCCACAGGTCAGTCAAGCCAAGCAGCAGTTAGAGATCATTATCGATGCGTATTTAAGTGAAAGCGATGTCGAACGTGTGCTTGCGGCCTGTGATTATGCAGATATGGCGCATGATGGGATTGTGCGCAAAAGTGGTGAACCTTATATTCTGCATCCGATTGCGGTTAGTTGCATTTTGGCGCATATGCGTCTGGATACTGAAACCTTAATGGCGGCCCTGCTGCATGACGTGATTGAAGATACTGAGTTCAGTAAAGATGATATTGCTGAAAAATTCGGCAATACAGTCGCAGAACTGGTCGATGGCGTGACCAAACTGAGTCATTCCAGCGATAAAGAATATAATAAAGCCGCTTCATTTCGGAAAATTCTGCAAGCGACTCTACAAGATCCACGTGTCATTATTGTGAAACTGGCCGACCGCTATCACAACATGACCACTTTGGATGCACTACGTCCGGACAAACGTGCGCGTATTGCCCGCGAAACCTTTGAAATTTTTGTGCCAATGGCACGTATTGTCGGCATGAATGAAATGGCCGACAATCTGGAACATTTGTGCTATCAGAATCTTGATCTGGATATGTACAATAACGTTCAGACCGCACTACAGGAAACCAAGCCGAAACGCTGTGAATATCAGGCCAAATGGGAAAAGAACTTGACTGAACTGCTGCAACAGCATGCCATTCAAGGCCGGATCAAAAAGAAAAACAACAATATTGAGCTACTGCGCCACTTCGTCAAAAATGATATCGACCTGCAAGAGCTGACGCATAGCCATGCTTTTGAGATTATTTTACAGAGCATCGCGGACTGTGACCGACTGGCAGAAATTCTGACCCAAAGCTTTAAAATCCAGAGTTATGAAGATCATATCCGCCGTCCATTACCGGGAGGCAACCAGTCCTTGATGATGCGCTTGAAAGGCGAAGAGACGACCCTGTCGCTCACCATTCAAACCGAACTGATGCGTAAAGCAGCACGTTTTGGCGTCGTACTCGGTGAAAGTGCCCCGCAAGCCTGCCGCTCTGCGATTCAGGCATCAATGCAGAATCTGAATGTACTGGTGGATGGCGAATGTGCCAAAACCACATTCAGTGAATTACTGGACTATTTACATCAGGAAAAAATCTGGGTCTATACCCCGCACGGCCATTTACATGAATTGCCGCAAGGCGCCACGGCGGTCGACTTTGCTTATGCCGCGAGTTTATTCCTAGGCAACCATGCCGTTGGTGCAAAAATTAATAATGAAACTAAACCACTGTCGACTCCTTTAGTCAGTGGTCAGGTAGTCGAGATCATTACTGATGTCCTTGCCACCCCGAATCCGGATTGGCTCAGTTTTATTAATACCCAGAAAGCCCGTCGTGCTATTCAGAATATTCTGCGCGATCAAGATCCAGATGAGCAACGTCTGGTCGGACAACAGGCACTTAATCGTGCACTGAAACTCTTCCATCGTTCTATTCGCGATCTCACTGAAGCAGACTGGAAAAACCTCTTGGAATGGCGCCATGTTTCCAGTAAAGAACAGCTCTTTGAACAGATTGCAGTCGGTGATTTATTACCACAACTGGTGGCCAATCATTTATTCGCCCAAGACCAGCATCAAAACATTGCCAGCTCAGGGCGCCTGATTCAGGGCACTGAAGGTGTGGATGTCAAATATGCGCATTGCTGTAATCCGGTGCTGGGCGATCCGATTCAGGGTCATTTGACTCGTCGTGGCCTGATTGTGCACCGTTCACGCTGTCATAACCTGCTACACGAACAGCATCAGCACCCTGAAAATATCATGCCCTTGCAGTGGACTGCCGACGATCTGGACGATATCAGCTTTAGCGCCTATCTCAGCATTGATCTGGCCATGGATGATGAGCAGATTTCCGACCTGATTTATCAATGTCGTAAAGCACATTCGGGGGTAGAGATGGTGCGCACCCAAGATGAGCAGACCTATGTCAATATCGTGGTGCATAACCGCAAACAGATTGCCCAGATCATCCGGGACCTGCGTATGTATTTCGGTTTTCCAAGAATTACCCGTCTGACCCGGCCCGTCATTCTGAGCGAAGCATCTAAAGCGAGTTAATCATTTAAAACGATAATGCTGTTGTCTGCTGGATTGATCGAATATGATGTATGTTGATGTTGACATCCTCCAGCTAAAGCAAGCGGATTCCTACTGCTAGACGCTCATGCCCAAGCGCAAGTATGTTCTTAGCGGAATTTAAATCACGATGATTTATACTTCCACACTCACATTCCCATACTCTTATTCGCAAATCTGTTCTACCTTTGGGACTGCTAGAGGTGATTTCACCGCAGCACGAACAGATTTGGGTTGTGAATTTCTCACTGACTTCCTCAAACAATACCCCTGCGTTCTCGCATTTATACTTGAGCATTGTTTTCAGTGCTGAAAATCCTGTGTCCAAAACAGATTTCGCCATCTTGGTTTTTACAAGTTTGCTCGCACTTAAGTCACCTACAACAATCAGTGCATTTTCTTTCACAAGCAGAGTGCTTGCTTTATGCAAATGGTCTTTACGACAATTGGCAATTTTAGCGTGTAATGCACGTACACGTTTTTTATTTCTTGCTCTTTGAGCAATCCCTAATTTCTGCTCGTAATTACGGTAAAACTTAGGATTTGAAATTACAGTACCATCTGAGCAGGTGGCAACGTCTTTTAGACCAAGATCAATACCAATCGCTTTAGTTGCCGTTGGTTTGTCTTGTTTAGGTGAGTCCACAACAAGACACACATACCAGCGCCCACGACTATCCTCAACGAATGAGCCTGTTCTCACGCTGTATTTACTTATGCCGTAGCTATCCCATAGCTTAAATTTCTGCTTGCCGTATTGCACATATCCATCAGCATATTTAATCGCTACTTTTTTAAATGGTATCCAACCAAGCGAACGTCTTGCTGACTTCTTGTTACTCACACGCCATTTCAGCTTTGCTTTCTTGTGTTGTCTTCTTTTATCAACATATTCTTCTGTTATCCCTTGCACTGTTTGACTATGCAAACCACACAATTTTGAAGTTCCTTTTGTGTATTGAGTCATATCAAATGCTGAGAAAAAGTCACCTGTTCTTTTCAGGTGTTTGAAACTCAAATCATTCACATAATTCCAAACAAAGTTCACCTCAGATGCTAATTGGTCTAGCACCTTGCAATGTTTGTCTTTTATGCGTAATTTAAGTGTTTTCATGAGCTTATTTTAGATCATGTTAAATTAAAGGTGTTGATTTTAAAAAATTCAACGACATTTTATGTCGTATCGCTTATATCTCTGCCCTGAAGGACAGAGTTTTACGCTCCATTTGATAAAAGGAGAAATTAATGTTCCGCCAAGTAATCCATACTGAAAATGCCCCTGCTGCCATTGGCACCTATTCGCAAGCCATTCTTGTGGGCGATACCCTGTATCTATCTGGTCAAATAGGTTTAGATCCATACAGCATGGAACTGGTTGAAGGCATTGAAGCACAGATTCGCCGTGTATTCGATAATTTAAAAGCCGTCTGCGAAGCGGCCGGTGGCTCTCTGGCAGACATCGCCAAACTGAATATTTATCTGACTGATTTATCGCACTTCCAGCTGGTGAATCAGATTATGGGTGAATATTTTGCCCAGCCTTATCCAGCACGTGCAGCACTCGGTGTTGCCAGCCTACCGAAAGATGCTCTGGTCGAGATGGATGGCGTTGTCATCATTCAGCAATAATTTTTAAAATTTATGTAACACCTAAGCTTCTATATTTCGTTTGCAATCATGAATCACTCAAGCAAAAACCCGAGCAATAATCGGATTTTTGCTTGAGTGATATTTTTTTATCTAAATCACCAATCACAATAAAAGCTATTTCAAATGATTTTTATTGACAAACGATAACAATTATCAATAATATTACTTATCTTATTTAAACACTGTGGTTGTGTCCTATGTACGTTTGTTTATGCCGTGGCATTACAGATCAAGACATTAAAGATGCTATTGCAAATGGCGCTGAAACGTATCGTGATGTGCGCGATATCTTGGACTTGGGAACCTGCTGTGGCCGCTGTGCACCAGAAGCCCGTATGATCATCAGTGATGAAGTTTCACAAATTGCAGCCCGTCTGGCTGTGGCCGCCTAAACCGAATAAAGATAATCATAAATCAATGATCTCAGATCATTCCTCCTCCCCCGCCCCCGACTCTGGCGGGTTTTTATTGCCATTGATCTAAGCCTGGATCGATTTGATTGCGATTTTCATTTGCTGTTCTATAAATTACTCGCCATTGCCCCCTGACTTGCTTTACTATCATCCCTAGAGTGCTTTCTTAGAAAGATAAAACAGGTTCAAATGGAGTTATGTGATGAAAGGCAATCGTGATGTGATTAATCAGCTCAATCAGGTGTTGTATCACCACCTAACTGCAATTAACCAGTATTTCCTGCATTCACGCATGTTTAATGACTGGGGCATTGAGAAACTGGGCTCGGCAGAATATAAAGAATCGATTGTGCAGATGAAGCATGCCGACAAAATTATTGAACGGATTTTATTTTTAGAAGGTCTGCCGAATCTGCAACATCTGGGCAAACTGTATATCGGCCAGCATACTCAAGAAGTGCTGTATTGTGATGTACGTAAAGTTAAAGAAAACATTGAGACCATTCAGAAAGCTGTGGCACTGGCTGAAACGGAAATGGATTATGTAACTCGCGATCTAGTACAGGAAATTCTGGAAAAAGAAGAAGATTATCTGGACTGGACGACGACTCAAATCGACCTGATTGAAAGTGTGGGTATCGAAAACTATATCCAAAGCCAGCTCTAAAACTATAATTAAATTACAAAGCCAGCATCTGCTGGCTTTTTTGTATTTAGCGTGGCATATCCCGAGTCACCTCTGCATAGCTCAGTTCAGTTTTCTGAATCGTATTTAAACGCTGCAGTTGATGCTGTGCTTCATCGACATAGCCGTTATATGCCAATAAACGAATATATTTTAAAAAGTTGTATTTGGTTGGATAGCTCACCACCAACTTTTCATATTGATGAATTTCATCTTCGCTCATCTTGCGATAAGGATTGACCCGGATCCAGTCAATCCGGTGATTAAACTCGGTCAGCAGATAGATCGGCTTTTCATTGGTGATGTGCTCAGGCTGTATTTCATAGCGAATACTTTGTCCAAGTTTTGGCACCGCAACATCATAGTCGCGATAAATCACAACCAATAAAAGCAATCCGACAGCAAAAATGAATTTCATGCCGATTGATGGCATAAGTATTATTTTAATTTTTGGATTTTGTGCCAGAACCGTACCCAGAATAAAACCGACTGGCAACAGGAAATAGGCATAATGCTGCGGAAACTCAAACATGGCATGCGTGACAAATGCACCAATCATTAAGATCCCGATGACAGACTCTGATGTGTTAACCCATCTTTGCAACTGATAGCCCAAATAACCGAAATAGGCCAGAAATGGCAGACCGACAATCAGTCCATTCCAGAGTAAAAAATCCAGAATAAAATTATGTGCACTGCGAATCCAGACTGGGCCTTGCACGGTATCGCTAATCGAGACAAAAGCCACACTGGTCTGATACCAGCCATAACCAAACCATGGTTGTGCCTGAATGGCAGCCAGCATTTGTTGCCAGATCGCGAGGCGCGACATATCTCCGGTGGCACGCGATACCACATCCCTGCTTTGTACGACGTCCGTATCCATCGCTTGGGCAGCGAGCTGACTGAGTAATGGAAAAGCCACAATACAGGAAATAAAGAAGACGAACCAAGCTGTGCTGTAGTACCATTTCAGGCGAATAATACCTTTATAGTGATAGAATCCTAAATACAACATGATCGTGATGGCAGCGACCCAAGCAGTACGTGACTGACTTAAAGCCACTCCCATAACAATTACTGCAGCGCAAGTAAACAACCATTTGGTCTGGATTTTTTTCTTTTCATAGAGGTACAGGCAGCTCATCAATGCCATGACCAAAAAAGTTGCCATATTATTCGGCTGTGCAAAGTTAGCATAAGGCCGTTGAGTACCACTGATATTCACCATGCCTGGCAAAGTTGCATCCAGATTGGTCCATTGGCAAATTGCGATCATGCCTGTGACTGTACCTGATGCTAGAAACACATAGCTCAGATTAGTGAAGGTTTCTTCTCGATTATAGTTTCCGGTTGAAAAATGATAACCCAGCACACTTGCCAGCCAAAAGCTAAAAATGAAAATAAAGCCCATCATCGCGATACTAAAGAAAAACACCTGCCCTGCCAACAAATGTACAAGCGGCACACAGGTGAGTAGTAATAATGGCAGACTTACTACAGGCAATTTTAGTTTTTCTTTTAGACAGATTGCAGCGAGTGCAAATAATGCAAAAAAAGCATACAGCTCGCCCGTGTAGGTTACCCAAGGGCGGTAATGAATAGGCATGAGCCATGCGAGGGAGATGAGAATTGCTGCGATGAGGGCAAGCGTGAATTTCATGGAAATATCAGGCAGTGGAGATTGGGCACATGATAAAACAAAAATTATGTCTTCTGGTAATTAGATCTTACTTTATAAAATCTTCAATTCTGATTGGCTTTGTTGCATAAAGGTTTGAAAGGCTGAGTTCCCTTAAGCTACTCAAATTTAAGAGACAACTTGGGTATGAGGGCGACCTAATTCTGTGAATTTATTCAAGACTGCCATGCGTGCATGGATCTCATTCACCTGACTTGGAAAACTCCGCGCTGTTAATTTATCGCCTAATAATTTGATGCAATGCATCTTGGTTTCAACCAAACTTCGACGGTGATAACCAGACCACTTTTTCCAAAGCGATCTGCCTAGCCGTTTGACTGTCTTTAATAATTCGTTCCGCTCTATAGACCTCGCTTGCTGATCCTTCCAAGGCTTTGCATTCTTTCTAGGTGGAATGATCGCATGTGCATCTCGATCTAAAATGACTTGTCGGCAGTGCTTTGTGTCATAAGCACCATCTGTATAAACAGAATCAATTGGTTCATCCAAGGGAATTTGAGCAAGTAAATCTTCGAGTACTTGAGAATCACTGACATTATTTGTGGTGAGTTGTACTGCACGTATTTGCAGGGTTTTAGCATCTATAGCAATGTGAAGCTTACGCCATTGGCGACGATATTCAGCCCCATGTTTCTTGCGTTTCCATTCACCTTCACCAAGAAACTTCAAACCAGTAGAGTCTACGAGTAGATGCAGTCCATCACTACTTTTTTGATAGCTAATCGCAATATCAATATGCTTTTGTCTACGACAAAGGGTGGAATAATCCGGAGCTGTCCAATCTAATCCAGAGAGTTTAATCAGACTTTGAACAAAACCTGTGACCATACGTAAAGAGAGTCGGAATAGTAATTTGATCATTAAGCAGCATTGAATCGCTGTATCGGAGTAGGTTTGATTTCGACCTTGCTTGCCTTGTGATTGTGCATACCACTGAGTCTTTGGATCAAACCAAATGGAAATATTACCTCGGTTAATTAAGGCTCGGTTATAGGATGACCAATTGGTTGTACGGTAGATTTTAGAGGCAGGCTTATTCATTTTGAAATTATATTGCTGAATAAGCTTTTGATGCTAGGTTTGTGCAACAAAGCCACTTTAAACGGGAAAGCATTTCCTGCCAACCACTCATCTGCTTGTGGTACAAAAGTAAGCAAAGACACAGGACGACCTGTAGGACCAGCAGTACCATTACTGACAAACTTTTGGATATTGTCCCAATGGTGCATATCCCCATATTGATTTATTTGCCCTAGATTAGGTAAATCATCAAAGATAAAGCCCCCTTTTAAACCAGGGGAATAGACCAACACAGTCAAGATGAGAATAAGAAATAGACAAATAATAGGTGATAAACGATTCTTTAACATCAAACTTCCTTGTGCCAATTGGGCTATAGTTTTTTAGATGTGTTGATAAATTATGACTGAATAATAAAACGATTCTATCGTTTTTTTTCAAGAAAGAACGCATCATTTAGGATGCCAGTTGCATATTCAAGAGATAAAAAAACGCACCTTTCGATGCGTCTCTTTTATAACAAAACTTAATTAGTTTTTAACATAACCGTTATCTAAACATTTGCCTGAATAATCCCACTTCAAGCGGTCGCCAGCAGTAGTCTCTGCTGTTGGGGTTAAGACACAAGTTTCAGCAGTCGTAATACCTTTATATGCATTCGGTGTTCCAGTGATTACAGCATTTGTGCCAATAGTAATGCTTCCCAAGGCTTTGTCTGTGGCTGTTGGTAATGTTTCACCGATTGAAGCAGCAGTATCACATGCTGCTAAATCTTTCTCGATACCGTAACAAGTATCAACTGCTGTACGTATAGCAGACATTGCCAATGGAATTTCAGAATAAGCCGCTTTTTTGATGTAGTTTTGGTACGAAGGAATCGCAATCGCAGCCAAAATACCAATAATCGCAATCACGATCATGAGCATTTTACATTCCATAAGTCACTATATATGGACATATACCAACTTATTGAATTATATATTTTTAACTCAATATTCATTTTGTCCATATGGACATGCATTTTAATGGGCAAACTTTTGAGTTTTGTCCATATCCAAGAATAGCTTTTACTTCCATGCGATTATAGACTTTTTATAAGAGCAGACCGATTGAAATATATTTTAAAATTTAGACAACTTAAAAATGGGATAGAAAAGTTAGACTCACTTATTAGCCAAGTTTTGTATTTCTTCTTTATGATAACTAATCACACGTTTCGCATGATGAAAAGCAATATGTCGAGTTGCTTCAACATCGCCAAATTCCATAGGCAAAGCTTTTATCACTGGGCGAGGTATTGGTAATCCTCCCTAAAAATAAAAGAAACGATAGGGCGCAATTTAAAGAACAAAACTGACGTTTTTTGTCACTTTTTTACATAAAATTACTAAAAGTAATTTTACTAACCTTTAATTTTTAACAAACTGTTGATTTTACATGAAATAACTAGATACTATACTTTGGCACATTTCGTGCAGACTAAAAATTAGCTTACAAAGCTTATAAATAAACTTACAAAACATTTGTGGAGAATGTCATGAACAAAATGCAGAAGGGCTTCACGCTCATCGAGCTTATGATTGTGGTCGCTATTATCGGTATTCTTGCCGCAATTGCGATTCCTGCTTATCAAAATTATACTAAGCGTGCACATGTTACGGAAGGCATTAATTTAGCAGGTGCTGCGAAAACTGCTGTAGCGGAATTTGCTTTATCTAACAATGCTTGGCCAAAAAGTAACGCTTCAGCTGGATTAAGCGCTGCCGCTGCCATTAAAGGAAATGCAGTTACTTCAGTAGGTGTAGGGACTACTGATGGTGCAACTGCAAATGGCCAAGTTATTATTACATATAATGGTAAAGTAGATTCAAAAACTCTTGTTTTAAGTCCAACAACAAGTGCAGGTGGTGTAATTTGGAAATGTAAAGCTGGTGACATGCCTAGTGAATTACTTCCATCTAGCTGCCGCGATTAATCTAACACCATCAAAAAAGACGCTTAAATGCGTCTTTTTTTGGATATAAAATGTATAAAAAATTTCACGCTATTGCTCTCTTTTTTTTAGTGCTCGTTACTTGTGCAACTGTTTATTTACCCGGGCTAAAAGGGGATTTTTTATTTGATGATTATCCGAATTTACAAGATTTAGGAGCTTATGGTGTAATTGATAGTTGGGAAAAATTTCAAAATTTTATAAGTAATGGCTTTGCTGGTCCAACAGGCCGACCTATATCTTTAGCAAGTTTTATAATTGACGCTAATACATGGCCTACATCCCCCTATCCATTTAAATATACTAACCTCATGATTCATTTGCTTAATGGAGTTTTACTTTGTTGGGCAACTTCATTATTACTTAAAAATTATAAATATAATGAAAAAAAGGCTATTTGGATTTCTTTAATAGCTACTGCAATATGGTTATTGCATCCTTATATGGTTTCCACAACACTATATATCGTACAACGAATGGCTCAACTTGCTACATTATTTACCCTAGCTGGAATTGTTGGATATCTTAAAGCAAGACTATTATTAAACAGAAAACCAAAGCTAGCTTATATTTATATGGCTATAGTAATTATAATTTTTACATTGCTTGCAACGTATAGTAAGGAAAATGGAGCATTACTTCCTTTATTAATTTTAGTTATTGAGTTTTGTAATCCTAATAAAAACTATAAACCTATATGGCAATGGCGTGCCATATTTTTATGGCTACCTTCATTAGCTATTTTAACATTAATGCTAAAATATGTAACTTTTGCTGAAAATCCATGGCCAAACCGTAACTTTAATATGGTTGAACGCTTATATAGTGAAACTCGAATTGTAACGGAATATCTATTTAATTTACTAATTCCACAAATTGAACTTAAGGGTCTCTATCAAGACGGATTTGAGGTATCTCGCTCATTAATAAAACCTATTACAACATTGTACTCAACAATATTTCTAGTACTTTTATTCATTTCTACTTTTATTTTACGTAAAAAATTTCCATTATTTTCAGTATCAATATTATTTTTCTTTGCTGCACATCTTATGGAATCAACAGTTATTGGTTTAGAATTATATTTTGAACACCGAAATTATACTGCTGCTTTATTTTTATTTTTACCATTGGCATCTGGTCTATACTCCTTAAAAGAATATATAAACGATCATTTAGTAACTTTTATTACTATTATAATTTTAACTATATTATCTTTTTTTACATATGAAAGAGCAAAACTTTGGGGTAACACTGAAGAGTTACAACTTTATTGGGCAAAAATTTCCCCAAACTCACCCCGTGCACAAAACTCAATTGCAGAAGTTTTATTGAATCAAGGTAGATATCAAGAATCAAATCAGTTTTTAGAACATGCAATACAACGAATGCCTGATAGTGCATTACTTAATGTGCGTTTATTATTGCAGAAAATATATATGAATATTGCTACTGAGCAGGATTTTGTTCAAACTGCTCATAAAATACAGACCCAACCATTCGATGCCCAAGCAGTTCAAGCATTAAGAACTTTAGTTGAATATGTGACTCTGAATAATAAAAACTTAAATTATGTAAAATCATCATTAATTTTAATTAATACTTTAGAAAAAAATGCTCAATATAATCATTTCCCATTATTTCAACGATTGATGCCGTACTTAAAAGCAAAGATATATTTAGCTGAAAAAAAACCAGATCAATCGTTAAAGCAATATCAAGATGCAATTATACGTTATAATGATGTAGAAGCTGGAATGATGATGGTTGCTGAGCTAGGATCAGTAGGTTACCCCATAGAAGCGTTGATTCTATTAGATCAAGTAGAAGATATTTATCAAAAACAGCCAAAATCAGATTTAAAGCGTTCATCAAAAGAATATGATTCAGAAATTTCTAGAATCAGAACTATTTTAATAGAGCAATTACAGTATGGGGAAAAGCCTTGATAGTTAGCATCGTTCTTCCTGCCAAAAACGAATCTGCCGCAATTGGTCAAACTATTGCGCAGATTCAACAATTGCAATTGGCGCATGAAATCATAGTAGTCAATGATGGTTCCACTGATTCAACTAAAGCAGTTGCTGAATACGCAGGGGCGACAGTCATTACACACCCCTATTCTAAAGGTAATGGTGCAGCGATTAAAACAGGTGCCAGAGCTGCAACGGGTGATGTAATTATTTTTATGGACGCCGATGGACAGCATGATCCACAAGACATTCCCCACTTACTGGAAAAAATTGAACAAGGTTATGATCTTGTTGTAGGTGCTAGGCAAAAAGGCTCTCAAGCAAGCTTAGGTCGTGGTATTGCCAATGCACTCTATAACAACCTTGCAACATATATGACTGAACAAAAAGTAGAAGATCTAACCTCTGGTTTTCGTGCCGTTCGCGCAGATAAATTCCGTGAATTTTTATATTTACTGCCTAATGGTTTTTCTTATCCAACTACTAGCACTATGGCATTTTTCCGCGCAGGTTACTCAGTAACTTATGTTCCAATACATGCTGCAAAACGCATAGGTAAAAGTCATATTCAACCGCTGAAAGATGGAGTACGCTTCTTTTTAATTATTTTTAAAATTGCCACACTATTTTCACCTTTAAAGATGTTTTTACCAATCGCTGTAGTGTTATTTTTAATGGGAACAGGTTGGTATGCTTATACCCTTTATGAGTTTCATCGTTTTACCAATATGAGTGCATTACTTTATACAGGTAGTATTATGATTTTTCTTATGGGCTTAATTTCAGAGCAAATTACTGCTCTTATGTATAAAGAGAAGTAAAGAAAGCCGTGTTCAGTAGTTTAAAACAACTTTGGCAGATTTTATCCCCTTTAGATAAACGTAAAGTCATCTATGTCCTTATTTTAGTAATGGGAATGGCATTTATAGAATCAGCAGGTGTGATTTCGATTATGCCTTTTCTGGCTGTATTGTCCAATCCTGATATTGTAGAATCAAATTATTCATTAAAATTAATGTATGACTTTACAGGTGCAACAAGCAAACAAAATTTTATTGTTTATTTAGGCTTCTTATCTTTAGGTATTGTTATATTTTCAACTATTTTTAAAATTTTAACTCAATATGCAGTGAATAGATTTGCTAGTTTACAGCGTCATTACTTTGCTACTCGTCTTCTTAAAGCTTATTTGCAACAAAACTATGAATTCTTTATTCAACGCAACAGTGCTACTTTAACCAAAAATATTTTATCTGAAGTCGATCAATTAATTTGGACTATGATTCTACCCGCTTTAACGTTGATGTCTTACGGTGTGGTCTTACTAGCCATGATTGGGATTTTACTGCTGTACGATCCACTGATGGCGATTATAACGGCATGCGTACTCGGTGTATTTTATTCAGTTATTTATCTATTAGTACGGAAAAAACTAACTCAAATAGGGCAAGAATTTACCCAAGCTAACAAAGAGCGTTATCAAACCTGTCAAGAAGCTCTGGCAGGTATTAAAGATATAATGATTAATAATGCCAAGCAAGGCTATATTGACCAATTTGAACAATCATCACGAGTATTCGCTCAGCATATTGCTACAAGAGACACTTTAGGGCAAGTACCACTTAGTATTATTGAAACTGTTGGTTATGGTTGCTTAATTGGTTTAGCGATGATTCTGGTGGTGTCAGGGAAAGATGTATCTAATATTTTACCAGTGTTAGGGTTGTATGGTTTTGCTGCTTATAGAATGTTGCCTGCGGCACAAAATATTTACCGTTCGATTTCGCAAATTAAGTTTTCGCAACAGGTATTGGCAATCCTACAACCAGAATTTGCTTTAGAGAAGCATGAGCATTTCACACCTTTAAAATTGGATTCATATAAGTTAAAGTTTGAAAATTCTATTTCTCTAGAAAATATTAGTTTTGCTTATCCAAATCGGCTAGATCAGCCTGTATTAAAAGACATGAATCTGAGTATTACTAAAAATAGTAGCTTGGGAATCATTGGTAAAAGTGGTAGTGGTAAAAGCACCCTCATGGATATTATGCTGGGACTTTTGCAACCACGGCAAGGACAAATACTGATTGATGGGATCGCATTAGCTGAACACAATATTATGGCATGGCAAAATTTGGTTGGTTATGTACCACAAAGCATTTATTTGGCTGATAAAAGCATCACGGAAAATATTGCATTTGGTGTGCCATTAGCACAGATCGATTTTGAACAAGTAAAATTTGTTGCTAAACAAGCACAAATACATGAGTTTATAATGCAACAGTTGCCAGAAGGCTATGCTAGCATCGTGGGCGAGCGTGGCGTGATGCTTTCGGGTGGGCAAAGACAGCGAATTGGGATTGCACGTGCGTTATATAAAAAGCCACAAGTGTTATTTATGGATGAAGCTACCAGCGCATTAGATAATGAAACTGAACAAGCAGTCAATGAAGCCATTCAATGTTTAAATGGTAAAATGACTATGATAATTATTGCGCATCGAGAAAGTGCAGTGGCGAGATGTGATGAAATACTTCAACTACGCACAAAATAATTATATGTAATACAAGTTTTAATATAATCTATATTCAGGATAAATGCATTATGAATTTTTTAATCACAGGAGGAGCAGGATTTATTGGTTCAGCAGTCATTCGCCATATCATACAACATACTAAAAATAGTGTACTGAATTTAGATAAACTCACTTATGCAGGTAGTTTAGAATCTTTAGTTGAAATAAGTCAAAATCCTCGCTATCAATTTCAACAGGTAGATATTTGTGATGCCTCAAAATTAGAACAGGTTTTTCATGAGTTTCAGCCTGATGCGATTATGCACTTGGCAGCAGAATCTCATGTTGACCGTTCGATTGATAGTCCTGCCGACTTTATTCAAACCAATATTGTGGGAACCTACACCCTATTAGAAATAGCACGCAAGTATTGGAAGGGGTTAGGCGAAAATAAAAAAACAGTATTTCGTTTCCATCATATTTCAACAGATGAAGTCTATGGGGATTTAGGTGATACCATAGCGCTTTTTAAAGAAACGACTCCCTACTCACCAAGTTCTCCTTATTCGGCCTCAAAGGCTAGTTCAGATCATTTGGTACGTGCTTGGTATCGAACCTATGGATTACCAGTTATTGTTAGTAATTGTTCTAATAACTATGGCCCATATCATTTTCCTGAAAAATTAATTCCATTAATGATTTTAAATGCTTTAGATGCTAAACCATTACCAGTATATGGTAACGGTCATCAAATCCGTGATTGGTTATTTGTTGAAGATCACGCACAGGCTTTATATAAAGTCGTGACTGAAGGTCGTGTGGGTGAAACTTATAATATTGGTGGAAATAATGAAAAGAATAACCTCGAAGTTGTAAAAACGATTTGTAAAATTTTGGATGAATTAAAGCCCCAAGCAAATGGACAGAAGTATGAAGCTCTTATTACTTTTGTGAGAGATAGACCTGGGCACGATTTACGTTATGCAATTGATGCTGCAAAAATTGAAAATGAATTGGGCTGGAAGCCACAAGAAACTTTTGAAACAGGGATTCGAAAAACAGTTAAATGGTATTTAGATAATTTAGATTGGTGTCATCGTGTACAAGATGGTAGCTACCAACGTGGAAGATTAGGGGAAAAATTATAATGGTTAGTATAACTAAAGGTATTATTTTGGCTGGGGGTTCAGGTACTCGTTTGTACCCTATTACCAAAGGTATATCTAAGCAACTACTCCCTATTTATGATAAACCAATGATTTATTATCCACTTTCTGTACTTATGCTGGCAGGAATTCAGGATATACTCATTATCACTACACCTGAAGATATAGAGAGTTTTAAACGTCTGCTTGGTGATGGTTCTCAGTTTGGTATCTGTTTGCAATATGCGATCCAACCGAATCCTAATGGTTTAGCTCAAGCATTTATTATTGGTGAAGCATTTATTGGTGACAGTAATGTGTGTTTGGTACTAGGTGATAATATTTTTTATGGTCAAGGTTTTACACCAATGTTAAAACAGGCCATCGCTCATAAAAAAGGTGCAACAGTTTTTGGTTATCAGGTGAAAGATCCAGAACGTTTTGGTGTTGTTGAGTTCGATGAACAAAAACGAGCAATATCGTTAGAAGAAAAGCCCAAATATCCAAAATCACATTTTGCTGTAACGGGATTGTATTTTTATGACAATAATGTAATTGAAATTGCTAAAAATGTTAAGCCCTCACAACGTGGAGAACTTGAAATCACCAGTATTAATCAAATATACCTTGAACGTGGTGATTTAAATGTAGAGCTACTTGGGCGAGGCTTTGCATGGCTTGATACAGGAACGCATGCAAGCCTAATGGAAGCAGGCATGTTTGTAGAAACGATTGAAAAACGCCAAGGCTTTAAAATCGCTTGTTTAGAAGAAATAGGTTACAACAATGGTTGGTTAACAAAAGAGTTTCTTATACAGCAAGGTCAATTACTAAGTAAGAATAGCTATGGACAGTATTTGTTAGAGCTGGTTTGTAAAAAAAGATGATTCCAGTCACTCGCTCTTATCTGCCGAATAAAGAAAAACTTAAAGCCTATATAGACCAAATTTATGATAGTGGTTGGTTGACCAACTGCGGGAGTCTTTTATTAGAATTAGAAAAGCGCTTAGCTGCTTATCTAGGTGTCAAGCATCTTATTCTTGTTGCCAATGGTTCTTTGGCACTACAAGTAGCTTATAAATCCTTAAACCTAACGGGTGAAGTGATTACCACACCATTTAGCTTTGCTGCCACGACTAATACCCTAGTGTGGGAAGGATTAAGTCCTATTTTTGCAGATATTGACCCATACAGTTTCAACCTAAATCCGACTAATATTGAACCACTCATTACCACAAAAACTAGTGCCATATTACCTGTACATGTATTTGGTAATCCTTGCGAAGTCGAAGCTATTCAGACAATTGCCACTAAGCACAATTTAAAAGTGATTTACGATGCTGCTCATGCTTTCGGTAGCCAGTATAAGGGACAAAGTATTCTCAATTATGGCGATATTAGTACCTTAAGCTTTCATGCAACTAAGCTTTTTCATACCATTGAGGGTGGTGCTATCATTACTAATAATGATGAGTTAGCAAAAAAAGTACGTTTACTCATTAATTTTGGTATTACTAGCCCAACATCTATCGAGTCGATAGGAATTAATGCCAAAATGAATGAATTTGAGGCAGCAATGGGACTTTGTATATTAGATGAAATTGAAATAATTAAATCAGGACGTAAACAGATATGGGAAACATATCAAACTGCATTAAAAGATAAAGTTATATTTCAACAATGGAATAAATATAGTGAAAATAACTATGCTTATGCCCCTATTCTGTTTGACACTGGAGTGAAGTTATTACAAGCTGAAGTAAAGTTACATAAGCATGGTATAGTCCCACGTCGATACTTTTACCCGAGTTTAGATACTTTAAGTCATTTAGAAAGTAAACAGATGTGTAAATATTCAAGAGAGATTGCTAGTAGAGTATTGTGTTTACCAATGTTTCCGAGTTTAGAAAGAAATTCACAAGATGAAATCTGTGAAATCTTATTGAATATGTGATAAAATATAGAACTAAACATGAATATCTTAATAACTGCATTAGGTTCGATGTCTGCAGAGGCAGTCATTACTAGCTTAATAAAAATACCGAAAGTAAAACTTGTAGGATGTAATTTGCATCCTTCCAATTGGACTCCTGCTTCACGCTTGGTAAACCACTTCTATCAAATTAGTTCTGCAAAAGATGAAAATAATTATATTCAGCATATATTATCTATTTGTCAAAATCACCAAATCAACTACATTATCCCACTAACAGATCCAGAAATAGATGTACTAGCAAAAAACTATAGTACATTTATACAAAAAGGTATTACCCTTTGTATTTCTAATCCAGCATCTATAAAAATAGCGAGAGATAAATATGAAGTTTATAAGTTATTTTCAACATATTCTACAATAATCCCAATACCGAGTGCTAAACTAGAAGAAGATACCTTAGGCTTTGTAAAGTTTCCTGCTATTTTAAAACCACGTTATGGACGCAGTAGTGAGGGAATTCAGTATGCACAAAATCCCTCTGATCTAAAATTTTGGCAACAATATTTCAAAGGTTGTGAATATATTATTCAGCCATTTTATAAGGGTAAAATTATTGTTGTAGATGTAGTCCGCCAATCTAATGGAGAAAAGTGCGTTGCTATAGCTCGGGAGGAATTGCTACGTACCACCAATGGAGCAGGGATTACAGTATGTACTCAACCTAAACATATATGTGAATCTTTAGGAATAGAAGTCGCCCATTCCCTTAAAATGATAGGTTGTTTCAATGTTGAATTTATAGCAACGAATAATCAGATATTTTTAATGGACATTAATCCAAGATTTTCAGCTGGTATTACCTTTAGCAATAAATCAGGATACGATATGATTTTAAATCATATGAATTGTTTCATCAATGGCGAGATTGAATCTGATATTGGTAATAATAGAGTAGAAAAAATATACACTAGAGGCTATGTTGAATATGAATTATAGGAACTTAAATAAACTAACTCCTTTGTCTGAAAGCAAAAATTGGAATGAAAAATGGGGAGAAATATTCGACAATTATCAACAAGATTTAAGACATGCTTATTATATTCATGCAATTCTTAAGCCTGATGAGAGAAAGATATTAGAAATTGGTGCTGGTAGTTTTCGTGATATGGCAGAACTACGGAGGCGTGGTATTAATTGTGAGGGGATGGATTTTTCTGAAGAAGCAGTTCAACGAGCAAAACAAAAATTTCCTGAATTTTCAGAGGTAATTCATCAGATGAGTGCATTTGATCTTCCGTATCAAGATAAAACATTTGATATGAGTTATCACAATGGATTTTGGATACTATTTGATGATGAGCAGATAAAAAAATTACTTAAAGAACAAGTTAGAGTTACAAAAAAAAGAATAGTTGCTACGGTTCATAATGCCCATAATCAACAATTTTTTGATTATTTTAATAAGTTGAAAATAGATGACCCACTTTATGATATTCGTTTTTTTACAATAGATGAGATAGTTGGGCTAATGAATGAGGTTTGCAGCAGTGTTGAAATAATCCCTGTCGGCAAAGGCAAAAAATACCATGAAGATTTATTAATTAAAGATGGGATAACTGATCCTCAAAAAATTAGAGAAATTTTCTTTAAAAATAGTTTGGATTACTTAGAAAGTAGTGAGCGTTTGATGTGTATCGGGACAATTAAGTAAGTATAATCTCTATGTAGGATATTAAACTGAAAAAATAGTAAATTATTTATGTCAAAAAACCTTAGTTTTATGAATAAATATTTTGAATAAATTAGTAAATTTTTAAAAAGGTGTATAGTGCTAGAATTCTTGTCATTAAGAACTAGAACAGAAATTATGTCTACTTGGCAAAAAAAATCTAGTGTTCCTCTTGTTAGTATTTGGTGTACTACTTATAACCATGAAAATTATATTGAAGATGCAATTAAGGGGTTTTTAATACAAGAAACTAATTTTTCTTTTGAAATTATTATTCATGATGATGCATCAACCGATAAAACAGTAGATATTATTCGTAAATATGAAAGATATTATCCAAAATTAATTAAACCAATTTTTCAAAAAGAGAATCAATATTCAAAAGGAAGTAATTTTTTAGAAATCCTAATGAAGTTAGCAAATGGAAAGTATATTGCTATTTGTGAAGGTGATGATTATTGGACTGATCCTAATAAGTTACAAAAACAAGTTGATTATTTAGAAACTCATCCAAATACTGTAATTAGCTTTTTCAATACCCAATACTTTTATCAAGATAAACAAAAATTTGGAGAACTATATTTACCTAGTAAACATAGGAAAGACTTTTCTAAAGATGAGTTAACCAAAATAACTACTTGGTTACCAACTTCCACTAGAGTTTTTAGAAAGATAAGTTTTGGTAATATTCCTGAAATAGCCAAAGTTCTTAATACTGATGATTTTTTAATATCTATACTTGGAAGCTACGGAAAGGCTCATTATCACCATGATATAAAACCCACAGTTTATAGGGTCCATAGTCATGGTATATGGCAAAGTCAGAACAAAAAAAGTAGGGTTGAAGCACAAATGAACACCTTCTTTTGGCTATATATTTATTATCAGAGAATAGAAAATATTGAATTATCTGACTTCTTTTTAAAAAAGTATAAATACTCTTTCGCATTGAGATTCACTTTTTTTGAAATCTTTAAAATTTTAGTACTTAGTTCATCTCCTGAAGCTGTTCTATTAAGAAATCATGACTCCAAGCTAGGAAAAATAATATATAATTATTTGAGAAAATTATTTAGAAACAATAATAGTTGAGTTCACTTTAATCGATATCAAGAATTAACTTAAGTGTAATTTTTGAAATACTATTATAAGAATACTCATTAGATGACGATACTATTATTTTCTTAGTTAATTGTATCTTAATATTTTTTGCCAACATATTGGGATTATTTGGTTCAGAAAGTATATTTAATAACTTTGAAAATAGTAGTCCAAAATTTTTTTCAATATTAGGAGTTCTTGAAGCGACAATAGGAACCTTTATAGCTAAGTATTCAGCAATCTTACAAGAAGATGCCATATCCAAATAAGGTGAACGGCGATATGGTAATGTAAGTATATCACATGCACCCATAGCTGTAGGTACTTGCTTATAAGGCATATTGCCAAGATAAATTATATTTCCTCCCCTAAGATTTAAATTAGGTCGAGATCTACCACCAATGAGAAGATGATAATCATGTCCTTGTTCTATTAATATTTGATGTGCTACTAATAAATCATCAATACCTCTATCACTATCTAAGGTGCCAAAATAACCAATATAAATAGCATCTTTATCTAATTTTAATTTTTTTCTACATTCATATTTATCTAAAGGCTTAAATAATTTTGTATCTATACCATTAGGAGTAATAATACTATTTTTTATAATATTTTTAAATGACTTTTCCAAGGCCACACTAGCAAATAAACAAATATAGGAATTTTTTAATAAAAATTTAAATAAATCAAATCCTAGGGGTTTAATATACCCACCAAATTCATCGTATTTATCGTAAACATCGAACACGAACTTAGCATTTAGCTTTTTAGCTAAACGATAACCCAGCAAGCCAATATAGCAATCACCACTAGCTATAATAATATCGGGCTTTTTTTTACTTCTACTTTCTTGCCAATATTGTTTGATCACGCTGCCATTTTTTACTGGCGTAGAAATGATTGCTAAACTGTCGTCTTGTTGTGTTACAAACTCAGTTGAGTGATAGTCAATGAGCCAGAGTTTGGTATCAACTCCAGCCTTTGCCCAATGATAGGGTAATTGATAAATTCGCCCATACTTTTCTGTAAGTGCATCTCGATTTGTATAAAAACGTTTTCCGATGAATAGAATATTCACTTCAGTACACTCGCTTCGACAATCTTTTTGCCAAAAATACTCCATTCAAACTGCCCTGCAAAGTGCTGACATTGCTCAATATTTTTAGTTTTTTTTAATGCCATTATCGTTTGCTTAGCCAACGCTTCGTAGTTGTTTTTTTCTACCAAACAACCTGAAGTACCATCTTTTACTGCATCAACAACACCACCTGTAGCAAAAGCCACTGTAGGCAAACCATGTGCTGCCGCCTCAATAGCCACCATACCAAACCCTTCAGGATCATCAGGAATATGCCTTACAGGGAACACATGTACATCTGCTGCCTCATAAATAGTCGCAAGCTGCTTATTATCGGTAATTACACCTAAAAATAGAATATGATTTTCAATCTGATTTTTTTTTGCTGCTTCTAAAATTTCCTCACGAGTTTGTAGCCCCGCGCCTAAAGAATTCTTAGGTGACTCCCCAACTACAACCAAAACCACATCTGGTTCTTGTTGAACAATATAAGCTAAGGAATTTTCAACAAACTCCTTTAAGCCTTTACGTGTAGTCAATCGACCGACTGATAACAATATTTTTTTATGTTCTAAATTATATTTTTTCTTAAAAGACTGAATCGCATTTAAGGGTTGAGCTGTTACAGGCAAAGTCACACCTGGATGCACAATACTTATGTCTTTTTCTAATACACCTGCATTCAGTGCCAATATCTTCGTGGGTGTACTATTTACAATTACACAATCCATGCGTTTAAAAAAAGGAACCCAAATTTTTTGATACACCCAATGAGCAGCAGTAATATCAAAACCATGCAGGTAAACAACTGCTTTAGCACCCGTAAGCTTGCTGACTAGCCAAACTAAAGGAGCAGTTAAACCACTTCCAGCAATAATCACATTTGGCTTAAAGCACACAGCAGTCCAGAAAGCCTTGCACAATGCAATTAACATAAATAGCACGAGAGGCTTTAAAGGTGACTCTAAAACCTGAACATTTTCAGGTTTAACTGCAGCAGCACCTGTAGGACCAACGACTTTAACCTTTGCGTATTTACTCAGCTCGTCTGCCATATGCCAGTTCAGACGCTCCATCCCCCCAACCAATGGTGGTAAATTACGTGTTATAAGAAGAATACGTTGCTTCTTCATTTTTTAATTTTCCCCAATTAAAAACCTACCTTTGAAATACTTAAACCTAAATTGTCGTAAATATTTCCTAAGGTAAAAGAATGAACAAATATAGCATTTTACCCTGTAACTGGAAAAAGAAATAAAGACTAAAAAGCCACTAAATTACCAAGTTTAGTGGCTATATCAATCAAATAGTCCGAGCACTTTGCCTCAACTCAAAATTTTCCAGCAACAGCGAATTGCACTTTTCCAGCAGTTTTTCATAATCTTCTTTCAGCTGCTCATAATCACTTTTCACCGCCTTGGTCTTAATTTTCGCTTGCTCAATTTGCTGGGCAGGCGAAAGAACATTTTGCCCTGCTGCCTGTGCAGCTTGCTCAATTGCCTCAATTAATGCAGCATGACGGCTCTTTTTAATCGAGGGCAGAGTAAAACTTGAAGTGCGACATAAACCACCTAATTAATTTAAAGGGTTTATGGAGTATATAAAATTGTCATACCATCATCTTAACTTTGAAGATCGTACTGCATTAATGCTTGAGTCAAGAAAAGAAGGCTTTTCAGCCAGAAAATTTGCTGAACTCATTAAAAGACATCCTAGTACGATCTATCGTGAGCTTAAAAGAAATAGCATCAATGACGTTTATCAAGCTCAATATACTTCTGATAACACCTTCGCTAGACGTAGACGCGGTCACAGAAAACTCAAAATCGATTCAATCCTCTGGAAATTTATTGTTGAAGCGATCCGTTGTTTATGGTCTCCTCAGCAAATAGCAAAGCGTTTAAAGACATTTCCTGATTTGGATCAAACAATGAATGTAAGCCATACAACGATTTATTCAACGATACGAGCATTACCAAAGGGTGAGTTGAAAAAAGACTTATTATCCTGTCTGCGTCATGAAAATAAAAAGCGAAAAGCTAACGGTGAACCTAAAAAAGATTCTATATTACAGGATATTAAAACTATTCATGAGCGCCCAGCCGAAGTTCAAGAAAGAAAAATACCGGGTCATTGGGAAGCCGATTTAATTAAAGGTAAAGACAATAAAAGTTCGATAGCAACACTTATTGAACGAAATACACGGCTCTGTATCTTGGCAACATTACCTGATGCAAAGGCAGAATCAGTGCGCAAGGCTTTAACTGAAGCTCTGAAATATTTACCTGCAGAACTACGTAAAACGTTGACCTATGACCGTGGACGTGAGATGTCAGAACATAAAATCCTCGAAGAAGATTTAGGCATAGATGTATATTTCTGTGACCCACATTCGCCATGGCAGAAAGGTACATGCGAAAATATGAATGGTTTAATTAGGCAATATTTACCTAAAGGGATTGATTTAAATCAGGCAGATCAGCATTATTTAAATCAAGTTGCCATGTCACTGAATACTCGTCCTAGAAAAGCGTTAGATTGGCTTACACCATTAGAGAAATTTGCTCAGCTTGTTGATTATCATAAGGCTTTTGAAACTGTCGCACCTCATGTTTGAATTCGCCCCTTATCAACTTTGGAAGAATTAAAAAAACTGGGATTCAGATTGGCAGTATGCTCAAATTTAGCGATACCATATGGAAAAGTTGTTTCTTCATTTTTACCTTCTCTTGATGCTTATGCTTGGAGTTATGAGGTTGGAGCAATTAAACCAGAGTCACAAATTTATCAATATTTAATTGATAAATTACAATGTCATGCCAAAGACATTTTGTTTATTGGAGATACTCTTTTAGCTGATTACAGTGGTCCAACTGAATTTGGTATGTCAGCACGTTTAATTGATCGTAAGAGTGGGCAAAAGCTGGCAGATGTTTTAAGCGACATACTTTAACAACTCGTGGACGCCACCTAATAGTGAATACTCACAGCTCCTCATCTTTCCATTTTTTAAATTCTGCAATTCGTTCTTCAAGCTCCAGAACCCATGCTGGTTTTATATGTGGCACATTTAGGCGCTCAACACCTTGATGGTCAAAAAACTTATACACCTTTGCCGCCAACTTGATAAACGCCTGTTCAAACGTATTTGCCCAAACATCTAAACGATAATCATGATAATGCTCTTGGTATAATTTACCACCATCTTCTACTTTATTGAGATGTGAGCCAGTTTCTAAATAAATCACTAATTGCCCATTATCTTCATCATTATATGCACCGTGATAAACATTTTGGCAGTGCCCCCATGTATTCCAGTGCCATGATGGTACATCACCGATAACCGTCCAAAAAGCTGGGTGTGTATCAATAAAATGATAGGCTGTTAAAAAGTCTGTTGGATTTGCGAGATATGCTTGCTCATTTTCAAAGGCAGTCTGTAAAGCAGATTGTAAATGCTCAAATTTATTTTTATCGGTGTAGGAAAACAAACTACTAGAAAGATGCTCAGAGGTTTTAAAAAATAACCCACCACTCTCTTTATCCTTACCAAAATATTGATAGACCTCTGGTAGAATCTGTAAATCTGTAGGTTTGACATGATGGATCTGGTGTTGTACGTCTTTTAAGCTTTCGTGAATTGCTTCCATACGATCAGGGTAAGTGACGACAAGTTTCGTATCACGCAGTGATAAAATTGCTGGTTCAGTTATTTGGGGTAACTGTTCTAATAACCAGTCTGGTAATTGTTTTAATTCAGTCGGTTGCATTTTTAGTTATCCTTTTTTTAATAATTTCAAATTGTTACATGCGCTACACAACATAATTTGTGAAAGTTGATTGTAAGTTAGTCCATAGGAGTATATTGTCACTCAGGGGCTTCAACAAAATTAAGAACAGAAATCAAGCCACTCATTGTTTCTATTTGATGAATTGGGATACCGCTAGTGACTCTATTTTCGGACGTTAAAAAAATCTTCATCGCAGCCTGATCACCACCTGTCAAAGCATGTAAAGCCTGGTATAGACGAATCAGCAACAGTGCTAATTTCCCCTGTTTAGAATTTGGATCTAATTCAGGTTGGTTTTGCAATTGAGTGATTGCCTCAACATCCATATCTAGCATTATTGCGAGCTGAGACTGACTAAGGGAAAGCAGTTTAGCAGCCCTAAGTACTGACTTTCCCAATACAGCTGCTGGTACTACCTGCTGTTCCAATAACGTCATAGCATCACCTCAAGCTCTAATTTTACTGATCAAGCCTTAAATCTAACAATATTACACAAATTACTAGATAAAACGATCACCTATTCCTGTTCGTAGCATACCAGTTATTCTTACTTGTTAGACGACCAGAAATAGTCACATAAGCTAATTTTGCCGACACCTGATGATTCATACTTACACCACGCCCTGCTGCTTCCAAGGCAATTTTTTGATGAACAATGATGGAACACGAACAATAAATCGACCACTATATTAACCAAGGGGGGCAGTTTTTAAATGCCGTTAGGGGGGCATTTTTACACTGCCGCTAACACAGCTATCTTCCTAATTTTTTAAAATAGGTTTCACATTTTGAAGCGGGGCCAAAATTATATTTTAAAGCGGTATTGGCTCTAGCTGTTGCATATTCAATACCTTGAATTTCACGCTGCTGAGCAAAAACTTGAATCGCAGGATGTAACTGTTCTGAGCAACTGGCATCGTTGCTAAAGTATTTTAAAGTCTTGGTATTGGAAAAATATATTGCAGCAAACAATCGCCCATCTTTAAACACAATCGCGGATGAAGCATCTAAAGTGCTTCCAGACCGACCTTCATAATACAGCGCCTCATCTGTTTTCAGTAAATATGGCGCTGAGTAACTGTCAAAATTAGATTGAAATTTTAGATAATCATGCTTTAACAATGTTTGAAGTTCTGTTTGGATTTTTGGATTCAAAACAATTTGAGGAATTGATGAAATATCTGAATATTAAATGAAGTCTAGTTCTTGAGCATGAGTAAAAACGGAGATTGAAAAAAGTAGAAAAAGATAATAGTGATTTTTCATATCAAATTTATTATTTTTATGTCCATATTGACTTACTTATGGATTGTTCATTTTATATGGACACTTATGGAGTATCGATGAGCGTAAAGCCCTTCTGCATTGTATTCATAACATTCTCCACAAATGTTTTTTGTTTATTTATAAGCCTAAAGAAAAAGCTCATTTAGCTTAATTTTATATTTAGCACTAAGTGTGCCAACTTTTATTATAATAAAATTAAGAGAAAAAACAGCACTTTAAAAAAATATTTTTCAATTTGTTATTTTTAGGTTTCATTTTGTGTATATAACTGACAAAAATTGTCAATTAGTTAACTAAAGTCACCCTAGAATGATCGGTTTATTGCCCAATTCATTGTTTAAATCCTCCATTTTGCGATCATAGTAATGATCTAAAACCTGTCCAATCTGTTTCACCCCTGCAATGACACCTTCTTTAAACTGCTGCTGGACTAAATGCTGAATAATGTTTTGGCAGATTTCATCCCAGACTTGCTGGGTCGTCGCATCTTTTATTCCCCGATCAATCACAATTTCAACCTTGTGCTCACAAAGATTCAAATAGAGCAAGACACCACTGTTATATTCAGTATCCCAAACGCCAATTTCAGCAAATAACTGTCGGGCCCGACATAAGGTATCTTGATAATAGGCAGATCGTGAAGGCAGACAGCCTTCTATCACCACCTGAATCTCCCCCACATGTCCATGCTCGGCTTCTTCGACCGCCACTGCAATCGCATGCTGATCCTGCTTGGAGAAAAAGCGCTTGGTTGCAGGCATATAAAAGAAGTGCTTAAGCCAGCGCTTTAAACTTGGTTGAGCATGTTCTTCCAGCTTAGGCTGCGTGACTATATCTGTCGTATCTGTAGTTGTTACCATGAGCCTGATGCTCCTCCCCCGCCAAAACCTCCACCGCCACCGCCGAAGCCGCCGCCGCCAAAACCACCTCGACCGCTACCGCCGCCTCGACCGCCACCGGCTAAAAAGGCATGTAATATCAGCTGGGCTATAGAAGTTATCAATAAAAAGAAAATACCTGCACCAATCATCAGACTTGCAAGCAGCCCCATGCCATTTACCAGACCAGCAGCTGTTCCTGCAACTGCGGCAGTCGCAGCGCTCAGTTTTCTGCCGAAAATCATGGATCCCACTACACCTGCGACAATAATAAACAGCACACTACTGAATGTAGCCTTGCTGGCTTTTTGTGCCTGATAAGCCTGTTCCTGACGTTCTTTAAGCTCATCGGCCGCCTGTGCGGCAATTTCAGGATCTAGATTTAAAATCCGTTCAATTTCAGTCAGGCCTGCAGCAATTCCTTGAGCATACTGACCCTGTTTAAAATACGGCGTGATGGTGTCATGAATAATACGGCCTGCCACGATATCGGGCAGCACGCCTTCCAGCCCATAACCGGTCAAGATCTGAATACGTCGATCATTGATGGCTATGGTCATCAGCAAACCATTATCCCGTTTAGCCGAACCAAGCTGCCAGGCCTCAGCCACCCGCATGGAATAATCAAAAATATCTTCCTGGCCCGTCGTTGGCACAATCACTACACCAATCTGGCCTTTTCCTTCCTCATAGAGTTTCAGAATACGCTGACTGAGTTGCTGTTTTTCAGTGGCACTGAGTATATTGGCTTGGTCAATGATCGGTTCATTCAGACTTGGTAGGTCGCGCTGAAGCTGCCCTTCAGCCATATCATTGGCAATTTGTGGCTGTGATGCTGCTGCAGTTTCTGTTTCAGTTCCACTTTTTTGAGCTGGAGCATTTTGACCCGCTTTAGGCTGCAAAATTTCACGGGCCACGATCGCGTCTTCAGTATCCGTAGCCGTGGCTGTTTCTGCTGAGACAGGCGCTATTATCCCCATGCCCAATATGAGGAGCAAACCGGCACAGTATTTCAGCAGCATCTCAGGCATCTGATTCCTCGCTTATTTAAAGGTCAGTTATTATTCAAAGGAAACCGTTGGAACTTTCTGGGCACTTTGCTCAGCACTAAAGTTCGGCTTAGGCTCCATTCCGATCACTTTGGCAGTCATGACTTGCGGGAACTGACGTGCATAAGAGTTAAAGTCCTGAACCGTGGTAATGTAACGGTTACGGGCCACAGCAATCCGGTTTTCTGTGCCTTCCAGTTGTACCTGCAAATCACGGAACTGCTGATTGGCTTTCAGGTCCGGATAATTTTCAGTGACAGCCAAAAGACGTGACAGAGCACTGGTCATCTGCGCCTGTGCTTCCTGATAGCGCTGAAACAGTTCAGGATCTTCCAGTACTTCACGATCTACTTTCAGGCCGGCAACATTGGCACGTGCTTGGGTCACTTCCGTTAAAACCTGCTCTTCATGCGAGGCATAGCCTTTGACTACATTGACCAGATTAGGTACCAGATCGGCACGGCGCTGATACTGGTTCTGGACTTCCGACCAGGCTGCCGTTACTGCTTCATCTTTGACTTGCAAGGTATTATAGCCACAGCCACTCAGGGTCAAGGTACTGGCCAGCATCAAAGCTATGAGAGATTGTTTTAATACACGCATGATGTCTCGTCCTCAATTCTTTATTGATATTTATATAATTAATTTGATTTTAAACACTATTTTCTGAAGTTTTGTTACTTTTTATAATATTTTTAATGCTTTCCATTTTAGGGCTCAAACTCATCAAAGATTAAAAAACCCGTCGTGGCGGGTTTTTTGAATGATGACTATTGATCTTTAACGGTTAGACATCAAGGTAATCCAGGATACCTTCAGCTGCCTGACGGCCTTCCCAGATTGCGGTTACCACCAGATCAGAACCACGAACCATATCACCACCAGCAAAGATTTTTGGATTCGAAGTCTGGAATTTGTATTGTTGCTGCTCAGCGGCAACGACTCGACCTGAACCATCCAGATTGATTTCTACATCGGTGAACCAGTCTGCTGGACTGGTACGGAAACCAAAAGCCAGCAGAACTGCATCCGCCGGCAGAATTTCTTCTGAACCCGGAATCGGCTCTGGACTCCGGCGACCGCGGCTGTCCGGCTCACCCAGCTGAGTAGTAATAAATTTCACACCGGTCACTTTACCATTTTCACCAACAACTTCGATCGGCTGACGGTTAAACTGAAAACTCACCCCTTCTTCACGTGCATTTTGCACTTCACGGCGTGAACCCGGCATATTTTCTTCATCACGACGGTAAGCACAAACTACCGATTCAGCACCTTGACGAATTGAGGTACGGTTACAGTCCATCGCTGTATCACCACCGCCTAAAACGATGACTTTCTTGCCTTCAACACTGATATATTCAGACGGATCTTTTTCCCAGCCCTGACAACGATTGACATTCGCAATCAGGAAATCCAGTGCATCGTAAACACCATCCAGATCTTCACCGGCAAAACCACCTTTCATATAAGTATAGGTGCCCATACCCATAAAGACCGCATCATAATCAGAAAGTAGCTGGTCGATGGTCACATCTGTACCAATCTCAGTGTTCAGACGGAATTCAACCCCCATGCCCGTGAAAATTTCACGGCGGCGTTTCATCACGTCTTTTTCCATTTTGAATTCTGGAATACCAAACGTTAAAAGACCACCAATTTCCGGACGCTTGTCAAACACGACCGGTTTTACGCCTGCACGTACCAAAATATCGGCACAGCCAAGACCCGCAGGGCCCGCACCAATGATGGCAACTTTTTTGTCTGTCCATTTCACATTGGACATATCTGGACGCCACCCCAATGCAAAGGCAGTGTCGTTGATATATTTTTCGGCATTCCCGATCGTCACTGCACCGAAACCGTCGTTGAGGGTACACGCCCCTTCACACAGACGGTCTTGCGGACAGACACGACCACAGACTTCTGGCAAGGTATTGGTCTGGTGACACAGTTCAGCCGCCTGGAACAGACGTCCTTCAGACACCAGTTTCAACCAGTTAGGAATATAGTTATGTACCGGACATTTCCATTCACAATACGGATTACCACAACCTAGGCAGCGATGCGTCTGGTTGGCTGCAATTTCCGCGGTATAAGGCTTATAAATTTCCACAAATTCTGCTTTGCGGACATCAATCTCTTTTTTCTCTGGATCTTGGCGTGCGACATCCAGGAATTGAAAGTCATTATTCAGGCGTTCTGCCATGTCTCTCTCCGTGGGTAGATGTAAGGAGTTCACAGTTGCCTTACATCTGCCTATGTTTCTGCAGTAGTGGAATTATTGTGGATCAGCTTGAGTGGTTTTTAACAGCGTTTGCAAGTTAGCTGCTTTTGGTTTTACCAACCAGAACTTGCGGCTGTAAAAGTCAAACTCATGGCGGATCTTGTACGCCCAAGCACTACCCGTTTCTTTAATATGTTCATCCAGAATACGACCCAGGAAGGCTTTATGCTCTTCCATCGCTTCGGTAGAAATACGGTTCAGCTCAATCAGCTCATGGTTATAATGATCAACGAAGTCATTATCCAGATCAAGCACATAAGCAAAACCACCAGTCATACCCGCACCGAAGTTATGCCCAACTTTACCCAGCACCGTAACAATACCGCCGGTCATATATTCACAGCAGTGATCGCCTGCACCTTCAATTACGGCAAATGCACCCGAGTTACGCACCGCGAAACGCTCGCCCGCTGTACCCGCTGCATATAACTTACCGCCAGTCGCACCGTACAAACAGGTATTACCAATAATCGCGGTATTTTGCGTCTGGAATGGCGAACCTTTTGGCGGGAAGATCGAGATACGACCACCTGCCATACCTTTACCAACATAGTCATTGGCATCGCCTTCCAAACTGATATGCAGACCACCGGCATTCCAGACACCCAGTGACTGACCCGCAGTACCATTCAGGTGAACTTTCACCGGATGGGCTTCCATGCTCAAGTTGCCATAGCGTTTCGCAATTTCACCAGACAGACGGGCACCAATCGAACGGTCACAGTTACCGATCGTGAAGCTATACTCACCGCCAGTTCCCGCTTCAATCGCAGGTAGAATCTCATCCACCATTTTCTCTGCCAGAATGCCTTTATCGAATGGTGCATTGCCCTGTACTTCGCAGTACTGTGCTTTACCTTCTGCAGCAGGATGCGACTCAAGCAATTTGCTTAAATCAAGATGTGCATGCTTTGCAGTTTCACCTGGAAGCACTTCAAGCAGATCCGTACGGCCAATCAGGTCTTTCAGACTCGATACACCAAGTGCTGCCAGCCATTCACGGGTTTCTTCAGCAATAAAAGTGAAGAAGTTGATCAGCATTTGTGGCTCGCCAATATAATGCTCTTGACGTAAATGGTCTTGCTGGGTTGCCACACCGGTTGCACAGTTATTCAAGTGGCAGATACGCAGGTATTTACAACCCAAGGCAATCATTGGGGTTGAACCAAAGCCGAAGCTTTCTGCACCCAGAATTGCTGCTTTGACAACATCCAGACCGGTTTTTAAACCGCCATCTGTCTGTACGCGAACTTTACCACGCAGGTCATTCACACGAAGGGCCTGATGTGCCTCAGAAAGACCCAGTTCCCACGGTGAACCTGCATGATGAATTGAAGAAAGTGGAGAAGCCGCTGTCCCGCCATCATAACCAGAAATGGTAATGAAATCGGCATACGCTTTCGCTACACCTGCCGCAATCGTACCGACACCCGGTTCAGAAACCAGCTTAACTGACACCATCGCCTGTGGGTTAACCTGTTTTAAATCAAAGATCAACTGTGATAAATCTTCAATTGAATAGATGTCATGATGCGGAGGTGGCGAAATCAGGGTAACGCCCGGCACAGAGTAACGTAAACGGGCAATGAGACCATTCACTTTACCACCCGGCAACTGACCACCTTCACCTGGTTTTGCACCTTGCGCGACTTTAATCTGGAGAACTTCTGCTGATGTTAAATAAGCAGGCGTTACACCAAAACGGCCCGATGCAATTTGTTTGATTTTCGAGTTACGGATAGTGCCGTAACGCGCTGGATCTTCACCGCCCTCACCCGAGTTTGAACGACCGCCAATCGTATTCATGGCAATCGCAATCGCTTCGTGCGCTTCAGGCGACAATGCACCCAAAGACATGCCGGCAGAGTCAAAGCGAGGTAGGATCTCTTCCACAGATTCCACTTGTTCGACTGGAATCGAGTTGTCTGTTTTCAGTTTAAATAAGTCACGGATCGTTGCGATCGGACGGTTGTTCACCAGTTCTGCATATTCTTTAAAGTCAGCATAATTACCAGAACGTACTGCTTTATGCAGTGAGTTGATCACGTCCGGGTTGAATGCATGGTATTCCTTACCGAATACAAATTTCAGCAAGCCACCTTGATCGATTGGTTTACGGTTTTTCCACGCGATATCCGCCAACTGTTTCTGGTCATTTTCAAGATCAGCGAATGTTGCACCCTGAATACGGCTTGGCACACCAACGAAGCACTTGTTCACCACTTCATTAGATAAACCAACGGCTTCAAATAACTGACCACCACGGTAAGAAGCAACCGTTGAAATACCCATCTTAGACAGGACCTTCAGCAAGCCTTTTTCAATCCCTTTACGGAAATTGTTTTGTGCATACACTGGATCACCGAGTAACTCACCCTTAGCGACCAGATCATTGATCACGTCATAAGCCAGGTACGGGTAGATGGCTGTCGCACCAAAACCAAGTAACACTGCGAACTGATGTGGATCACGGGCAAAACCGGTTTCAATAATCAAGTTGGCATCTGTACGTAGACCAGTATTGATCAGGTAATGATGCACTGCACCAGTAATCATGAAAGCATTGGCAGGCAAGTAACCTTCACGGATTTTCTTGTCGGAAAGCACCAGTAGGGTTTTGCCATCACGAATGGCTTGTGCAGATTCTTCACAGATACGTGCAATCGCTGCTTCCAGACCTTCGGTTTCAGCATAGTTCAGGTCGATATCTACAATTTCATAACCGACACGACCCAGGGTACGGATCTGATGCATTTTCGAATTAGACAGTACAGGGCTGGAAATGATCAGGCGGTCTGCATGTTCAGGCCCTTGCTCAAAGACGTTTTGTTCACGACCTAAACAGGTTTCCAGTGACATCACAATCGATTCACGTAACGGATCGATTGGCGGGTTGGTCACTTGTGCAAACTGCTGGCGGAAATAATCCGACACATGACGCACCTGACGTGACAATACCGCCATTGGGGTATCATCACCCATTGAGCCTACAGCTTCCTGACCGCTTTCAGCAATCGGACGCAACAACTGGTCACGCTCTTCAAAGGTCACCATGAACATTTTTTGTGCCGCTTTCAGGCCATTGCCTTTTAAGCCTTGATCACATAAATATTCTTCCAGCTCTGGACTACCTTGCAAACGCACAGAATTTTCACGTAACCATTCACGGTATGGACGCATACGTTTCAGATGATTATTGACATCTTGCGTATCCAGTACCTTGCCAGTCTGCGTGTCGATGACCAGCATCTGGCCTGGGCCGACACGGCCTTTAGAAATCACATCTTCAGGTTGGTAACCCCATACGCCAATTTCAGAAGCCAGCGTGATATAACCATTTTTGGTAATCACCCAACGCGCAGGACGCAGACCGTTACGATCCAGCATACAGATCGCATGTCGGCCATCCTGAATCACCAGACCAGCCGGGCCATCCCAAGCTTCCATATGTTTTGAGTTGAATTCATAGAAAGCACGCAGATCAGCATCTAAGGTTTCCACATTTTGCCAAGCAGGCGGAACCAGCATACGGAGTGCACGGAACAGATCCATGCCGCCACCCACCAGAATCTCCAGCATGTTGTCCAGGCTTGAAGAATCTGAACCGGTACGGTTCACAATTGGATTCAGTTCAGTTAAACCTGGCAATAATGGATTTTCAAATTTCGGCACACGCGCCATGGCCCAGTTACGATTCGCAGTAATGGTATTGATTTCACCATTGTGCGCCAGGTAACGGAACGGTTGTGCCAAAGGCCAGCGAGGCAAGGTATTGGTCGAGAAGCGCTGATGGAAGACCACGATATGCGATTCCAAACGTGGATCAGCCAGATCTGTATAAAAATCTGCAATCGCTTCCGGCATCATCAAGCCTTTATAGCTGATCACCGTTGAGCACAAAGTAGTGACATAGAAAGACGTATCATTCACCAACAGTTGTTCTGCACGACGGCGTGCCAGGAATAACTTACGGTTAAATTCAACCTCAGTCACACCCATTGGACAGTTAACAATAATCTGTTCAAATGCCGGCATCGATTGCAATGCAATTTCACCCAATGCATCGACATTGGTCGGAATCACGCGCCAAGCCAAAACGATTAAACCTTCAGCTTCAATCTCTTTGTTTAAAACCTGTTTGGCATGTGCAGCAAGTGCCGGATCAAGATTTAGAAACACCGACCCCACAGCAAACACTTCACTTAAAGTGGTATCACTTAAGCGTTTTGCTTCTTCACGGAAAAATTTCTTCGGCATCGCCAAGAGCAAGCCACAACCATCCCCGGTTTTGCCATCCGCGGCAATACCACCACGATGGGTCATACAACTCAAACTATGAATCGCGGTCTTGACGAGATCATGGCTAGCATCACCCTGCATATGGGCGATCAAACCGAAACCACAGTTATCTTTAAACTCATCCGGTTGGTATAAACCTTGAGCGGGAGCTACATTGTTAGGCGATGGCATGTGCATAGCGTACCCTTCTTTCACGAAGCCTCAACAGGCTGTTAAACAATCTAAATTTTTCTCTGCGCTGGCGTCTAATGGACTTTCGAAGACCGTCTTGGTAGAGCAAAAGCATTTTTCTTTATTTCTTCAGACTAGTCCTTTTTTAGACTAAATGCATAACAAATAAAGTTTATTCTGCTCATGAATAACATAAAAATCTGGAATAAATATGACATTCATACGGTGTCATCGAATCATTTTTCGCGCTAAAACAGGGAGATTAATTCAATTCATGCACCAATAAAGCAAATTCCATGCCAACAAACAGCGCATAAATTAAAACAATACAGATGACAAAGATTTAGCGCAGAACAGCACTCTAAGGATTAATTTTAATGTGCATTTTTTGCACCAAAAGCGCCCATTTTTAATTCTGTAATTTTTTAGATGCGCTATTTTAGATCGTACTAATTAAATGGATCACTAATCTCGTTATTTTGAGGACGCGGATTACTGCCCTGAGCAGGTCGATTATTGTTATTTTGTGGTTGAGGTGTACCTTCTACAGCACTTTCAGATTTCTGTACATCGACCACATTTCCCGATGAATCACGGCGCACAATTGTGGTACTGGTAGTCGCAGCATCAGAGCTACGCGGCTTGGACTCAGTTTGGGTTTGCTGCTGTCTAAGTCGTACCGATTCATCTAGTTTCGGCAAAGGCACATTTTTCAAACGAATTTCGTAAAGCTTTTGATTACTGGCCAATTCCTCTGAACCCAGATTATTGACCAGACTGACATATTGCTGCATTGCTACAACTTCAGGCTTGACTGAAGCCGGTAAATTTAACTTCAGTGTAGAGAGTGCCTGATTGGCTTGTGACGCAGTCTTATATTGGCCATATAACAATACATATTGTTCTGGCTGATTTTCACCCGAGATTCTTAAATAAATAAAAGGTTTACGATCGGACTGTTTTTTAAGAAAACTTTTTAAAATTGCTTCATTGGTCACACGAAATAATTCAATTGCGTGCTGGTTTTTCGCTTCATTGACAAATTTGGTACCGCGAAATTCCGGCTCATGACTGGCATTCACGACGGTACGCGTATTTAGATCCAGTGGTTTCACTTCCTGAAAAAGTGCACCAAGATGGGTCATTGTTGCTACTTTTTCCGGTTGAATCTGCAACTGAACTTCAGTTTCAGGCTTTTTTTCAATTTCAATGACATCATCTGAATCAGTCACTGCCCAAAAGACTAAGGCAGCAAATAGGCAGCATATACCACAGACCAGCCAGAAATAATGCTGAATCTTTTGCCAAGGAGTATGTAATGCTGCCATAAAACTAAACCTATGCCTGATTGGCTAAAATTGCCTGTTTCATTAACTCGAGATCAAAGTCTCGTGTAATCACTGCTTTGCCTAACTGCTTTAATAACACCAGACGCAATTGTCCATTCAAGACTTTTTTGTCATGGGCCATATAGGCCAGAAAATCATCCAGAGGGATTTTAGGACAAACCACAGGAAGTTTGGCACGAGAAATGATTTTTTTTGTACGTTCTAAATCTTCTTGAGAAATCCAGCCCATACGCTGTGACAGATCCACAGCCATCACCATACCGGTGGCAACAGCCTCACCATGTAGCCAGACACCATATCCCATGTAAGATTCAATCGCATGACCAAAGGTATGACCTAAATTGAGTAAAGCACGTTCCCCTTGCTCCTTCTCATCATTGGCTACGATCCGTGCCTTATGCGCACAGGAACGATAAACGGCTTCAGCCAATAATTTCTCATCACGAGCGACCAGAGCATCCATATTCTCTTCAAGCCAGACTAAAAATTTTTCATCACCGAGTAGGGCATATTTAATCACTTCAGCTAAACCTGCTGAAAGCTCTCGATCAGGCAAAGTAGAAAGCTGCGACATATCCGCCAGCACTACCTGCGGCTGCTGGAAAGCACCAATCATGTTTTTACCCAATGGATGATTAATCCCGGTTTTACCACCCACACTTGAATCTACTTGCGACAGCAAGGTCGTCGGTACCTGAATAAAATACACTCCGCGCTGGAAACAAGCCGAGGCAAACCCCGCCATATCTCCAATCACACCACCACCCAGCGCAAGCACAGTACAGTCCCGGTTAAACCCGGCTTCAAGCAGTGCATCAAAAATCAGGTTCAGATGCTGGCTATCCTTATATTTTTCACCATCAGGCAGAATGCAGGTCGCAACACGTTTGTCTAGAGCCTCAATCGCCGTTTGATAACGCTGCAAATAAAGTGGTGCAACCGTAGTATTGCTCACAATCATTACTTGCTTGCCATGAATATAGGGTGCCAATAAGGCCTGTGGATCCAGATCGCTCCCGATAAAAATAGGGTAACGACGTTCTCCGAGTTCTACATATAAGGTTTGCATGCTTGATTAACCACTTTATTCAATGAACTTAGTTTTTAGAAGTAATGAGATTGAGAATCCGTTGCGCCAGATCTCGTGCAGCACCCTGATTGGTCTCAATAATATGATGCGCCACTTCCCGATACAAGGGATCACGGACTGCCAATAAATCCCGTAACTTTTGTTCCGGATTTTCGACTTGGAGGAGGGGACGGTTTTTATCGCGATAGGTACGTTGCAGTTGAATTTCAACCGGCGTATAGAGATAGACAACAATTCCGCGCTGTTTCAGATAATCCCGATTTAAGGTCTGAGTAATGGCCCCACCACCAGTGGCTAAAACCAGATGGGGACGTGAGGTAAGGTCATTAATGACAGCAGTTTCACGGTCACGAAACCCCTGCTCCCCTTCTTTTTCAAAAATCCAGGGAATGGTCGCTCCTGTTTTACGTTCAATTTCATGATCACTGTCTAGAAATTCACGTCCTAACAATTCTGCGAGATGTCGTCCTACTGTTGTTTTACCGGCCCCCATCGGCCCTACCAAATAAATATTTGGTAGGGTTTCAAACTCTTTGCTTGGCAAGGAGTCACCTATTCGTTTTGTTAAATTCAAAATATATTAATGATTTCTTGAAACACTGTCATTAACAATTCGAGGTGTAACGAAAATCAGTAGCTCACGTTTATTATCCGACTTTAAATCTTTACGGAATAAACGTCCTACATAAGGAATATCCCCCAGGAAAGGTACCTTAGTTTGTGCATTACGGGTTTCTTGCTCAAAAATACCGCCTAGAACCACGGTTTCGCCATTGTCCACCAAGACATTGGTAGTGATCTGGTTTTTGTTAATAGTGAGCTGTCCAGTCGGTGTCGGGTTCCCTGGTGAGTCACTGGTAATATTGAGTTCCATCTGTACTTTACCATCTGGGGTAATGCTTGGCGTGACATCCAGACTTAAAGTCGCATCAATAAATGCTGTAGTCGACACGGCATTAGTACCCCCGCCTTCAGCAGATTGATACGGAATTTGAGAACCAGAGGCAACAGTTGCTTTCTGCTTGTCTGCAGTCAGTACTTTAGGGGTAGAAATCACCTCACCATAGCCATCTGCCTGAAGTGCAGAAAGCTCAAGATCCAGCATAAAATCAGAAAGGCTGATCAAACCAAAGGCAATACGACTGGCACCTGGACTGGTTACCCCCAAATCCACATTTAAGTTATCTGGTCTTTGAATATCGTAGGTCCAGCGACCTGTTTCACTATCTAGTTCTGGCTCTCTAAGATCCCATAACGTCGTGTCACTACCACCGACCAGAAGATTATTATTGTTGGTAATTCCTTGAGACAGAATCCCCCACTTCACTCCCATTTCTTTGGTGAAGTCCGTGGTAGCTCGCACAATACGTGCTTCAACCATTACCTGCTTTACCTGTACATCCAGTAAGTCTACCATATTACGGATTTTATCAATAAAAGGCTGGGTATCATTCACAATAATAGTATTGGTTCGTGCATCAATAGACACAGAGCCACGTGAACTCAATAAGCTTTCTCTCTCATCATTATTTGTAGTGTTACTCGAACTACCTGAACTAGATGCGCCTTTATTCTGCGTAATCAGTTTCTCAATATCAGCGGCTTTGGCATAACTGAGCTGCATATATTCCGTTTGGATAGGCGCAAGTGCAACACTCTGCTTAATCGCCTTAGCTTCTTCCTCTTCAGCCTTTATCAGCTCTGTAACTGGTGCGATCCAGATCACATTGCCATTGCGCCGTTTATCCAGATTTTTGGTTTTCAGCACAATATCCAGCGCCTGATCCCAAGGTACCTCTTTCAAGCGCAAAGTAATATTGCCTTGTACACTGTCTGCGGCCACCATATTAATATCAGTGAAGTCAGCTAAAAGCTGTAAAACACGACGGACTTCGATATCCTGGAAATCTAAGGAAATTTTCTTGCCAGTATACGCCACAGTTTTAGGACGTAATGGGCTCTTAGCTTCCGGACGTTTCAAGCTGATGGTCAGCTTGTTATCAGTCTGATAAGCCATATATTCATAACTTTCCGCAGACTGAATCGTAATGACTCCTGAACCATTTTGATTCACAGCATCCACACTTGATACCGGAGTCGCAAAATCAGTCACATTAAGACGGCGGGTCAAATGAGCCGGAATCTTGGAACCTAAAGTGCGCACAATAACCTTGGTACCCTGCTGCTGTACATCAACAGGAGTATTATTCCCTAATAGATCAATAACGACCTGGCCTTCACCTTGCGCACCGCGCTGGAAACCAATATTGCTAATCCCCTGAGCTGACTGTTGCTGCACAGGTTGAGCTATGGCTACAGGAGTTGCCGAATTAATTTTAAGAATAAAAGTATTGCCTTCTACTCGAGTGGTAAAGGCACCTGCATCTGTCAGATTAACCGTCAAACGGGCACGCTGTGCATCCGAAGTGACCTCCACTGAACTGGCTTCACGCGTTGCGACCGGAATTTTGCTTTGTTTTAAATTCTGTTGGGCCTTGTCAAAGTCCAGAATCAAACGTGACGGTGATTCTAATTGGTAGGCTTGTGGTTGTGGTGGCAAACCATTGAACATCACCCGAATCTCAGTTCCTTGTCCAGGAAGCTGCATGGGTACTACATTGGTCATTGAAACCTGCGCACTGGCCGCTTGCATCACTGCAATCGCAACAGCACCCATGGAAAACTGACGAAACACACGATTCATTGTATTAACATCCCCAAAAATAAATTCTTTAATACTCTTATTCATTGTTATTCCTTTAAAACTCATGGCGCCGGCCCGATAAGAACCAGACTTCGCGGACGTTCCACATATCCTTCACGGCCATCTGGAATAATCTCAATCAAATCGATCTGTGTTGGTGTAATTCCAACCACACGACCATGATTAAGTCCCATATAGCTACCACGTTGGATCCGCTCAACCTCACCATCAGGCGTCTGGATTAAAGCCAGAATCTGTCCTGCCTGATTGCGCATACTGCCTTTCATGGTCAACGTTTCGAGCGGATAACTTTCTAGCGGTTGCAGTTGACGTGATAGGTTTGGATAAACCCGTTTCCCCGCCATAATTTTCAGTTCAGCCGCCAGAGAGCTTGGTAAAAAAGGACTTTTAATCTGATGTGCTGCATAGCTGAAGGTTTCAACTGGCATAAAATCAGGAGCCGGTTCAATCGGCAAAGGCGGCTGATTACGAATATTGGCCATTTCCTGATTGACAGCATCAATGCGTGAATCGCATCCCAATAATAAAAACCCAAGTGTTAAAGCCGAAGTAATCTTAATGTTCTTCATTACTGCGCCCCCTGAGTAGTGCTATTAGCTGCAGCGCTTTCCGCATTACCGACATAACGATAAGTTTTGGCTTTCACCACATAATCAATGACCGGAATTTCAGATTTTTTCTCTTTGTTTTCAGTACCGGTAATGGTGAAATCATGCAGTGTGACAATACGCGACAAGCCGGCAATACTGCTGACAAAAGAACCAAAAGCGTGATAATCCCCAGTGGCTTCAATTGCAATCGGCTGTTCAATAAAGAATTCTTGTTTAATTTCAGGTTCCAGACGGATATTTTTAAACTTCAGGCCTGAATTCACACCGCTCAGGTTAATATCTTCAACCAGACCCGGAATCTCAGTTTCTTTCGGTAACTGTTCTAACTGCTGGTTAAAACGAGCTTCCATTTCCTGAAGCTGGATTTGATATTGTTGTAAGTTGCGTAATTTGGATTCTTTTTCACGGAATTCATTCAGCAGGTTTTGTTCCTGGGCACTGGCTTGTGAAATCGATTCAATTGTACTTCTGATCATGACAAAGTAAATCACTGCAAAGGCCAGTGCAACAATAAAAATCCAGCAGGTAATTTTGACTGATAAAGGCCAACTACCATAATTGTTTGGATCCAATGTATTGAATTGCTGAAAAAACTTTTCAACAGTCATTTTATTTTTGGGTACAGCGACGACATCCTGGCTGAACTCATCGAATTCCTCATTACTCATGATGATGCCCCCGTAGTTGTAGCGACTGCTTGTTGTTCTTCGTTAAGTACTGGCTGAGCGATCTGATCCAGATCTACCGTCACGGTAAAACTACCATAGGACTCTTCCACACGTGGAATAATAGAGCTCGGTGCCTTTTCTTTTGCTTCTTCAGCCACCAGGAAAGCGTTCATAAAGGCATTTCGATACCAAGATGAAGCCTCCAGATTACGGAGCAGTTCTGCTACTGTATTTGGACTCTCAGCCCGACCTTCAATGGTAAACTTATCGCCGATACGCTGGAATTTGGTGATATACATATTGCTTGGGGTCACCCGTACAATTTCATCAATCAAATGTACCGCAATCGGACGCTGAGTTTGTAGACCCTGAATCAGTTTCATCCGTTCAACAATCGCATTACGCTGCTCTTGCAAACCTTCAAGCGCCTTTAACTGCACATCCAGATTCTGGTTGGTACTTTGAATCAGCTGATTGGCCTGCTCCTGATCCTGAAGTTTGTGATCATAATAAAACCAGGTTGAACCTGCTGCCGCTAATCCCAAGAAAAGCGCCCCCACGCAGATTGCCACAAATTCATTATTTCTTTTAATTCTTAGCTCATCACGCCAAGGAAGTAAGTTAATTCTTGCCATTAATCAAAACTCCTTAATGCCAAACCGCATGCAACCATGAGTGATGACGCGTCATTTTCAATTTTTTTAATATCAATTTGAGGAGAAAAGCCCATTTGCAAAAATGGATTCGCGATCGTGACACGGTAACCGAGTTTTTGTTGTAATAATTTTGCCAGACCTGGAATATTGGCATTCCCGCCGGCCAGTAAAATATGGTCAATCTCATTAAACTGAGAAGATGAAAAGAAGAATTGTAATGAACGGGCTGCCTGTTGTACCACGGCATCCAAGAAGGGTTCTAGGACTTCAATATCATAATCATCAGGCAAGGCACGGGTTTTTTTAGCACGTCCAGCTTCTTCAAAGGATAATCCATAACGATTCTGAATTTCCTGAGTTAATTGCTTACCGCCAAACACCTGCTCACGAGTATAAATAATCTTGTTGTTCTGCATCACCGACAAGGTCGTCATACTATGACCAATGTCTAAGATACCAACCGTATTGACCCCCATCGGCAAAGTGTCCGAAAATACCTTAAAGGCATTTTCCAGCGCAAAACTTTCTACATCTGCAATCTTAGGCGTTAGACTGCTAATCTCTAAAACTTCAGAACGTGCTTCGACATTTTCGATCCGTGTCGCGACCAGCAGCACATTGACCCGGTTCGGATTGGAAAGGCGGTCTGGCAGAACTTCAAAGTCCAGACTCGCTTCATCGAGTGGAAAAGGAATATATTGTTCCGCATCTTCACGAATCTGAACTTCACGTTCATCATCCGACATGTCTGCATCCATCTCAATGATTTTGGTGATGACCATTGAAGTTGGAATCGCAAAAGCGGCCTGATTCGACTGGGTATTACCCAAATTAATTGCACGCCCAAGGGCATCAGCGACAGCTTCTGGGTTTAAGATGTTTTTTTCAACAACACTGTTTTCCGATAATGGGATCAAAGCATAGCTCTCTACCCAGTAACGGCCACTTTTTACAGAAAGTTCTAAAACCTTAACAGAAGTCGAACTAATATCGACTCCTATTAACCCCTTATTTGGTTTACGATATAACCTGCGCACAATATACTTCCTATTATTTTTTTGTCCCCAATTCAATCTAACTTACCAATTGGTCCAGTCTATAATTTTATATAGATACAATAACTCATCTAACAATATGGATATCGACAGGATATACTGACCGGTAATTAGTTCGCCATTAGCTCTTATTAAAACTTACTTGTTATGAAAAAGCTATCTTGTTCAGGCCTTGTTCATCCATTTTTTTTGATCATTATCATTATACTGATCTCAATTCCGATGGGTTTCTATGGCATGTATCTCTATATTGCCCCATCTTTGCCTGAAATGTCTACGCTTAAAAAGGCACCTTTATTAAAGCCTTTACAAGTTTTTAGTTCAGATAATGAATTAATTGCTGAATATGGAGGCAAGCTTTCTGTTCCCGTGAAATATGAACAAATTCCACCCGAATTTATTCATGCTTTCCTCGCCGCTGAAGATTCCAGCTTTTTTGAGCATAGCGGAATCAGCTTTAAAAGCTTGGGACGCGCACTCAGTGAGACGGTGACCGGCTCGGATGTACAGACCGGTGGTTCAACCATTACCATGCAAGTGGCAAAAAATTATTACCTTAGTCCTGAACGGACGCTGAAGCGCAAACTGACTGAAATTTTTCTGGCCCGTAAAATTGAGCAAAACTTAAGTAAAGAAGAAATTCTGACCCTGTATGTCAATAAAATTTTCCTAGGGAAAAATGCTTACGGTATCGCAGCAGCAGCTAAAATTTACTATAACAAAAGCTTAGAAGATCTTTCGACTGCACAGATGGCTATGATCTCTGGCCTGCCTAAAGCACCTTCTCGATATAATCCGGTCGCCAATCCCAAACGCGCCTTGGAACGTCGTAACTGGATTTTAGGCCGTATGCTACAATTGGGCTATTTAAACCAGATCCAGTATCAGCAAGCCATTGCTGAACCGATTAATCTGGATATGCCTGACCGAAGTACCCGTAACAGATTCCCGTATGCGGGTGAGATGGTACGCTCTGAACTGGTACAAAATTTTGGTGAACAGGCGGTAGATTCCGGCTATAAAGTCTATACCACTATTCATAGTGAACGTCAGGCCTATGCGGAACAAGCGGTACAAGAAGGCTTAGAGGCTTATGACCGTCGGCATGGCTGGCGTGGTGCTGAAGCACATGATCAACCCCTCGACAAGTTCCGTGCTTATGCTAACACCTATCCCGCGCAAGTAACCAAGGTGGGCACTTCCAGCTTTGAAGCACTCATGCAGGACGGAAGTAGCGTAACTGTTCCTTGGTCAGGTATGTCCTGGGCGCGTCGCTTTCGTAACGTCAACAGTGTAGGTGGCGCACCGAGCAAAGCGTCCGAAATTGTCAAAGTCAAAGATATTGTTCGCTTAAGACCCAATGAAAATAAAACCTCTTGGTCATTGGTGCAGATCCCCAATGTGCAAGGACAATTGATTGCTATCAACCCAAATAATGGTGCGATTGAAGCCATTGTCGGGGGATATAACTTTTATCAGTCGAAATTTAACCGTGCAACCCAAGGTTGGCGTCAACCCGGTTCTACTATTAAGCCTTTTGTTTATGCACTGGCTTTGGAACGTGGCATGACGCCGCATACCATGGTCAATGATGCACCGATTACCATTGGCAAATGGACGCCACGTAACTCGGATGGCCGTTATCTGGGTATGATCCCGCTACGTCGTGCACTTTATCTGTCACGTAATACAGTCTCAGTGCGCTTATTACAGGCCGTCGGGATTGAACGTACACGTCAGTTATTTATGGATTTTGGTTTACAGGACAGTCAGATTCCACGTAACTATACCATTGCCTTAGGCACCCCGCAGGTTCTTCCGATTCAGATGGCGACTGGCTATGCCACCTTTGCCAATGGCGGTTACCGAATTCAGCCGCACTTTATTACCCGCATTGAAGATGCCTATGGCAATACCATCTTTGAAGCCAAGCCTGAATATGCCTGTATTTCATGTATTAATGAAAAAGAAGAAACAGTTCAAGCCACTGACCCCATTACCGCAGATGACGAAGCAATTGCAATTAACAATACAACTTTAGAGCAAAAACAGGCCGCACCTAAAGTCTCTGCCGAAGACAGTAATTATCGTCAGGCACAGCGTATTTTAAAATCCAGCTCTGCCTATGACATGGCCAACATTTTGCGTGATGTGATTCAGCATGGTACCGGTCGTGCGGCATTAAGAATTGGTCGCAGTGATATCGGCGGGAAGACCGGTACCACTAATGATGCCAAAGACGCCTGGTTTGCGGGTTTCAATGGCAAGCTGGTCACCGTGACCTGGGTGGGCTTTGACCAGCCGACCACCTTAGGTCGCCGTGAATATGGTGGTGTGGCAGCTTTACCGATCTGGACCGATTTTATGGGCAAGGCATTAAAAGGCCAGCCAGAAGCATGGGTACGTTTAGACCGCAATGCCAAGGCACCGGTGAATCGCAACAAGGCGGTTCAGGCTGATGAGCAGCAGAATGATCCGTCTTCTCCGCCTCTGGCGACAGCGCTTTACCGTCCTGCACCTGTGGTCGTCCCGAAACGCACAGAAACTGACTTTGAGGATCTACCAGATCAACCGATTCGTTTACCAGATGATGAAAGTTCTGCACCACAAGAACAGCCTCTTCAGCCGAACCGGGTAGATTCTCTGGAAAATCTGATTGAAGAAGTCCAGTAATCTGACTGATATAAAAAGCCCTCAGTTGAGGGCTTTTTATATGCAATTTTTTATTTCTTCTGGAACAGGTAAATTTGATATTGCGCCAGCAATTCAAACTGATCCTGCTGTTCGAGTGCTAAACGGTGTTCCGGCTTGGCCTTATAAGCATAGGGTGTCATGGCAATCAGGTTTTTTAAATCAGCCTGTGGCAAAATCATCGGTGCATCAATCACCTGCTCACTGATCAGATTAAATTCATCTTGTAACTGCTCAACAAACTTCTGCGGCTCATGTGGTTTCACTTCTTCAAACAGCGCTTCACGCATGGCATATAAATGTTGTGGTGCTGGTGTCACCACCATCAAATAAGACTTCGGCTTCAAGACCCGCAGGATTTCCTGTTTGGGAATCGGACTGAATAAACTGGTACACAGATCAATCGATTCATCCTGTACAGGCAAGGTTGCCCCGGCTCCCACCACCCAAGTAATGTCTTTATTCAGTCTGGCAGCCACCTGAACTGCATTCTTGGCAATATCAACTCCCACACATTGCAGCACTTCAGCCTGCATGGCATTGGTGTAATAGCCTTCTCCACAGCCAATATCTAAAAGGTTCTCAATCCGCAACTCGCGAATCTTTTCCACGACAGTCTGTTGCAAAGGCGCATAATGACCTGCACTAAGAAATGCGCGACGTGCCTGCACAGACTCAGGCGTATCTCCCGGGTTTTTGCTGTGCTTGTGCTGAACCACATGCAGGTTCACATAGCCTTGTTTGGCGACATCGTAACTATGATGATTCTCACAGCGCCATGTTCTTTCATTTAAGCTCAACTGCTGGCGACAGACTGGGCACATGAGTAAATTCATCATTTTCTCCAAAACAAAAAAGCCGGCATGCGCCGACTTTTTCTCATGCATTTCTTAACGCAATTTTAAGGTCATTAGACCCAAAACTACCAGCATAATCGTAATAATCCAGAAACGGATCACCACTTGGGTTTCACGCCAGCCTTTCTTTTCATAATGATGATGTAGCGGCGCCATCAGGAATACACGCTTATTGCGCATTCTTAATGAACCAATCTGCAGGAAGACTGAAACCGCTTCCACCACAAAGACACCGGCCATAATCGCAAATACGATTTCCTGACGAACCATGACGGCAATCGTACCCAGCATCGCACCAAGAGATAAAGCACCGACATCACCCATAAATACTTGAGCCGGATGGGCGTTATACCAAAGGAAAGCCAGACCCGCCCCGATCATGGCAGCACAGACCACCACCAGTTCAGACGAATATTTTACATAAGGAATATGTAGATAGTTGGCAAATCGCACGTCACCGGCCAGATAGGCAAATACACCCAGACCTGTAGCAACCAGCACGATTGGCATAATCGCCAGACCATCCAGACCATCGGTCAGGTTCACGGCATTGGATGCACCGTTAATCACGAAATAGGTAAAGATAATAAAACCAATACCCAACGGAATCATCGACAATGGAATGCTTAGGTCTTTAAAGAATGGAATCAATAGATCCAGCATATTCGCGGTATGCACTGGATTGGTCTGTTGCTGCGCAATCACATACAAGGCAATACCAGCACCTAATGAACCCACTGAAGTCCAGAAGAATTTTTTCTTCGCAGGCAAACCCGCATTGTCTTTATAACGGATTTTAATCCAGTCATCGGCCCAGCCAACGGCACCGAAAATCACCATCACACCCAGCACAATCCAGACATAAGGATTGGAAAGATCCGCCCAAAGTAGAGTCGAAATCCCGATTGAAAGCAGGATCAGTACCCCGCCCATGGTCGGCGTTCCCATTTTCTTGGCATGGTTTTCAGGGGCATACGAGCTGACTGCCTGACCATATTTCAGCGCCTGAAGCTTGCGAATCATTATAGGACCGAGCACCAGACCAATGGTCAGTGCCGTCAAGACACTGAGCAAAGCACGTAAAGTTAAATAACGAACCACCTGAAACGTGCTGTCAAAGCCCGCCAAATGTTCAAAGAGCCATAACAGCATTTAGAGTTTCTCCATCAATGCAGCCATCAATGTTTCCATATGGGTAAAACGCGACCCTTTAAACAGGAATGACATCGGCTGAGGTTGATGTGTTTCAATCAAACGAATTAAAAACGGTAATGCCTGCTCCTGATTCAGGAAAGCCTGCATTTTTTTACCATATTGTGTACTACGGGCACCTTCTTGTGCGGCCGGCGCAAATTCACCCACAGCCACCACAAAATTAATGCCTTTAACCGAGACCAGATCCCGACCGAGCTTGTAATGCTCGATTGCGGCAGATGAACCGAGTTCACCAATATCGCCGGTGACCATGACCCGGATACCCTGCTGCTGCGCCAACACTTCAGCCGCTGCACGCATCGAACCCGGATTGGCATTGTAGGTGTCATCAATAAATAAATAGTCTTTATGCGGAATAAAATTCAGACGACCTTTGGCACCGACTGCCTGTTCCAGGCCAGCCACGATATCATCCAGACCAATACCGATCGCTAGGGCGAAAGCTGCTGCTGCAGTCGCATTTTCAACATTATGCTCGCCGGCAAACGGCAACTGAACTGTTTTCGAGCCTTGCGCTGTATTCAGGGTAAAACTTGAAGATTGAGCATCAAGGACTACATCGCTGGCATAGACTTCACCACCAGCACCAAAACTCAAGCTTTTTTCAGTTTTTACTGCGGCACGAATGGTTTCAGCAAAATCATCTGCAGCAGGAATAATTGAGGTTTCAGAGATATGCGCATAAATCTCGGATTTCGCGCGGCAAATCCCGTCACGACCGCCAAATTCACCTAAATGCGCAGTCCCGATATTAATGATCCCCGCCACATGCGGCTGCACCATTTTTGAAGTGTAATCAATTTCACCCTGATGACTTGCACCGAGTTCCATCACCGCATATTGATGTTCAGGACGTAGCTCCAGCAACATTACCGGCACGCCAAGGTCATTATTCAAATTACCACGCGTAACCAAGGTCGGTGCCAGACGCGACAGAATGCTTCCCAGCATTTCTTTAGTCGTGGTCTTGCCACTACTGCCGGTCAAGGCAATAACTTTGAGTTGAGGATTCTGCTGACGGCGATAAGCACCTAACTGTCCCAATGCCAGACGAGTATCTTCTACCACCAGTTGGCAAATATCGGCATCCACCGGACGGCTGACAATGGCAATTTCACAACCTTGAGCCGCGACTTGCGCAATAAAGTCATGCGCGTCAAAACGCTCGCCTTTCAGCGCAAGAAAAGCATCACCTGCTTCTGCATCACGTGAATCAGTCAAAATCCGCTTGATCTGGCCTGCAGGCTTTTTATCATTCAGCCAGTAGCCTTGGGTAGCCTGCTGTAATTGTTCTATGCTCCACGGCTCCAGCGCCGCAGTACTTGTTGTTGAGGTATGCATATCTGAATCCTAATGCGCTGAATAGGCTGAATCTGTGTTGCAATGCTGGGCATCAATCGCAGCTTGCACTTCGACCACGTCATCAAACCAGTGACGTACACCATCAATTTCCTGATAATTTTCGTGCCCTTTTCCTGCAATCACCACAATATCACCCGCCTGTGCGTGTTTAACCGCAAACTTGATCGCTTCACGACGGTCATGAATTTCATGATAGGTTTTGCCGGAAAAATCGATGCCATTTTTCATATCAGCAAAAATTTGTGCCGGATCTTCGGTCCGTGGATTATCAGAAGTGAGTACTGCGATATCTGAACCGTCTAAAGCAGCCTGAGTCATCAGTGGACGTTTACCACGGTCACGATCACCGCCACAGCCGAAAACAGTCCAGAGATTTTGTGAAACATGACGTTTCAAGGTCACCAAAACCTGGGTCAAAGCATCCGGGGTATGCGCATAATCCACCACAAACAGGCGCTCACCATCACGTAGCACCTGCATGCGACCTGGCGCACCTTTAAGCTGTGGTACAGTTGCAATCAAATTGTTCAGGTCAAAACCAGCCTGCTCCGCCATGATCAGACTGGCGACCAGATTTTCAATATTGAAATGACCCAGTAATGGACTGTTAACCACATATTCAGCAGAAGCAGTTTCTAGTTTAAAGTTCGCACCTGAAATGCTGTACTGAATATCCTGAACCTGATAATCCGCTTTTTGCTTGGTGGAATAAGTCAAAATTTTAGGCTGTGCCGGATTATTTTTCGCAGCATCCAGCATGATCTGTGCATGCTCATCATCGATATTGATGACAGCGACTTTTAAAGATTCAAACCGGAATAAATCCGATTTCGCTTCCGCATAAGCTTGCAGCGTTCCGTGATAATCCAGATGATCACGACTCAAATTGCTGTAACCCGCAATCTCGATATCACAACCATTCAAGCGACCTTGTTCCAGACCATGTGAGCTGGCTTCAATCGAGGCAAATTCCGCACCAGCCTGCGCATAGCCATGCAAGGCATTTTGCAGTTGCAAGGCATCCAGAGTGGTGTGCGAAGATGCTTCCAGATTTGGTAAAATCCCGTTACCTGTGGTACCCATCACTGCACAGGCTTTACCTTGCAGCATGATGAATTCAGCCACCAAGCGAGAAATCGTGGTTTTACCATTGGTGCCGGTAACTGCCAGAATTCGAGCAGCTTGAACAGGTTGAGTCGCTTGCAAATACTGCTTTTGCCACTGCCCCATCAGATGACGTACATCTGCCACTACCAGATTTGGAGATACCCCCAGCTCAGTTTCTGAAATCACGGCCAATGCACCCTGCTCTAAGGCTTTCTGGGCAAATTGAGCAGTTTTTTCCGGTTGAGACAGACTGGTCAGGGCAATAAAAATCTGTCCCGGTTTAACTTTACGACTATCCAGCTCGAAGCCCTGAAAGGATTGCTTCATCCAGTCAGCGACATCGTGAGGGGTGTAGAGATCTTGAAATGTAATAGACATTGATCACCTATTTACTGGACTTTGGGAGGTTCTAAAGGTTTGTCCAGAGGGACATTCAGCAGACGCAAGGATTCCTGCATCACGCGGGCAAAGACCGGTGCGGATACCGTACCGCCATAGTAGGTGCCTTGTGGGTTTTCCACCACCACCACCATGGCAATCCGTGGATCACTGACTGGTGCTACGCCGGCAAATAAAGCCCGGTATTCACTGGTTGAATAACCTTTACGGTCAGCACGCAGCTTATGTGCAGTACCGGTTTTACCTGCCACGCGATAGCCTGGAATGGTGGCGCGAGTTGCTGTACCACCTGGCAAGGTTGCGGTTTCCATCATCAGCAGGACCTGATCGGCAATATTGGCATCGATCATCTGCTCACCTTGGGGCTGTTCTTCCAGCTTATACAGGCTCAGTGGCATTTTCACGCCTTTATTGGCCAGCATGGCATAGGCATCAGCTAGCTGAAGTACCGTCGCGTTCAGACCATAACCATAGGACATAGTCGCCACTTCTGATACATTCCATTTGCTTGGTGGAAGAATCAAACCGGCACTTTCACCCGGGAATTTCACCGCTGAACGCTGACCAAAACCCAGACGTTTATAGAAGGTTGGTAAGGTTTCATACGGCAACGATAAGGCCAGTTTTGCCACACCAACGTTAGAGGATTTCTGTAGAATGCCGCCGAGTGTCAACTGACCATAGTTATGCGTATCACGAATGGTATGATTACCAACCCGCATACTGCCCGGTGTGGTATTCACGACTGAATTCGCCGTATATTTGCCACTTTCCAAGGCCATCGCTACAGTGAGCGGCTTCATGGTCGAGCCCGGCTCGAAAGAATCGACTGCACCGCGGTTACGCATGGCATCCTTATTGAGCAGGCTGTTTTTATCATTCGGGTTATAGGATGGCCATGATGACAGCGCCAGAATTTCACCGGTTTTGACATCTACCGCAATCGCAGTCGCTGAACGGGCATTATTGGCAACTCCGGCCGCAGTCAGCTCACGGTACATGATATATTGCAGACGCGAGTCGATACTTAAGGTAATATTTTCGCCCGGTTCAACTTCTTTAATCACTTCCGGTTCTTTGACCCGGTTACCTTTTTTATCGCGAATGATCTGCTGTTCGCCATCCTTTCCGGAAAGACGGCTATTCAGCTGCATTTCCAGACCTTCAATGCCGCTGCCTTCGCTATTGGTCAGACCAATAATCTGAGAGTTCGGCTGTGGCTGCGGATAATAGCGCTTATAGTTTTTCTCGGTATATACGCCCTGAAAATTACGTTTCATGATCAGTTCGGCCTGTTGTGGCGGAACTTCTTTTTTCAGGATCAGATAACGTGAACGCGGACGTTCTTCCATTTTTTTACGTAGTTCTGCCCGATCCATACCGACTGCATCCGCCAGCTCATCCAGATTCAGGTTTTTATCCGGTAGCTGACGTTTGAGCTTGCGGCTATTCGGTTCTTTTTCCAGCGCCAGCATGGTCTCGTCATAGAGTTTTTTATTGTCAAAATAATCACGTGGATCAATCACAATTTTCATGATTGGGGTACTGATAGCCAATGGAATGCCATTACGATCATAAATTACGCCACGCATTGCCTTGATGGTATTGGTTCTTAAAATATTGGCATTGGCTTTGTTTTGCAAAAAATCTTTATTAATAATCTGTACATAGAAAGCACGGCAAATCAGTGTCACAAAACACAGCAACACCACCGCCCACATGATGTAAAAACGATTGATATAAACATTTGAGGCATTTTTGTCGGTGACCGATTGTTTTTTACGTACCGGTTGCTTCTTTCTCTTGTCTACCATGTCGGAACGCTAGCCTTATTTTTTCTCATCTGAAGTTTGTGGTAAGGAAATCACGACACTTTGTGAAACCGGAGGTGAATACATACGCAGCTGTGTCACTGCACGCGTACCGATCTGTGCCGTCGCGCCAAAAGTTTGCTGCTCAATCAGCAAACGCCCCCACTCTGCATTCAGGTCATCCCTTTCACGCAGATAGGTACTCAGCTTTCTGTTATCCTGACGGTATTCAAATACCTGAAATACCACAAATACTGCACTGATGAAGACCATCAATATCAGCATGAGATAGATTGTAACTTTTTTCAGCCACAATTTTTCTGTTTTTTTATCAACCACTTCCGTTTTCATGATCTGCCTATTAAGCTAAACGTTCTGCTACCCGGAGCCATGCGCTACGTGAACGAGGATTGGCTTTGACCTCCTCATCACTGGCTTTAACACGAGAAACTTTCTTTAAACGTCGCGTATCTTTCTGTTGTTGTGGCATTCCCCAGCCTGAATCCTCTTCAAGCGTTGACTCTTTTTGAATAAATTGTTTAATCAAACGGTCTTCCAGTGAATGGAAGCTAATCACCGCCAAACGTGCTTCAGGTTTCAAGATTTCAACGGCCTGAGGCAAGAAGATTTCAATATCTTCTAATTCCTTATTAATAGCAATACGAATTGCCTGGAAAGTACGGGTCGCAGCATGCTTATTTTTTTCCCATTTCGGGTGCGCTACTTTTACGATCTCAGCGAGCTTTGCCGTGGTATCAATATATCCAGCAGCTTTAATCGCTTTGGCAATACGGCGACTATAACGCTCTTCACCATATTTAAAAATGATATTCGCCAGTGCTTCTTCTTCAATCTGGGTCAGCCATTCTGCTGCGGTGGGACCTTGCGAGTTGTCCATGCGCATATCCAGTGGGCCATCTTTCATAAAACTGAAACCACGTTCAGCCTGATCCAGCTGCGGTGAAGAAACACCAAGATCCGCCATCACCCCATCGACGTGTTCAATGCCCAGCTCAGCCAATGCCTCTTTCAGATCAGCAAAGCTGGCATGAATAATTTTAAAACGTGAATCTTCTTGTTCGAGTTCAGCCGCTACAGCCAGTGCTTGTGGATCTTTATCAAAGGCATAGACGCGTGCATTTTCATCTAATTTGGACAGCAATAAACGCGTATGTCCACCACGGCCAAAGGTACCATCCACATAAGTTCCCGTATTGCGACCCGCCAACAAGGCATCAATCGTTTCGTGAAGTAATACAGAAATATGTGACATAAAAACTCAATCAATAGGGGGGAAAATTTAACTGCACATTATCACCCTGTTTAGGCAAAGCTCCAAACGACTTTTTGTAGATAAATATTACTTTCCATAGAGAAAACCGTTTTAGCATTTTCTGCCACAAAAAAAGCCTCCTGTTCAGGAGGCTTTTTTACCAGCAAGAGGACTTCGCAGATCAATTAACGTTTGCTGTTATAAATCTGGTCGAAAATTGCACCATTCACAAAATGGGTTTTCTGTGCATTGGCCCAACCACCAAAGACCTCATCAATGGTAAAGGTTTTGATTTTCGGGAACTGTGCCGAATATTTCGCTAATACTTTTTCATTACGTGGACGATAGAAATGTTTAGCTGCCATTTCCTGACCCAATGGTGAATACAGGTAATTGATATAACCTGTTGCTAGCCATTTATTGCCATTTTTCTCTACGGTACGATCCACAATCGCCACTGACGGTTCAGTCAAAATGGTAATTGATGGATAGACGATATCAAACTTGTTTTTACCCAAGGTCTTTTGCGTGACCAAGGCTTCATTTTCCCAAGTCAGCAATACATCGCCAATCCCACGCTCGGCAAAGGTGGTCATTGAAGCACGTGCAGCAGAATCCATCACTTTCACGTTCTTATAAAGTTTGCCAACAAAATCCTGTGCTTTAGCTTTATTGCCGCCTGGCTGTTTCTCGGCATAACCCCATGCAGACAGATACACCCAACGCGGCAAACCGCCCGTTTTCGGGTTTGGCGTAATAATTTGCACGCCTGGTTTTGTTAGGTCATTCCAGTCCTTGATGCCTTTCGGGTTGCCCTTGCGGACCATGAATACGATCGTCGAAGTATAAGGTGCCGAGTTGTGTGGGAATTCCTTTTGCCAGCCCGGCTGAATCTGACCAGATTTCACAATTTCTTCGATGTCATTGGCCAGCGCCAAAGTCACCACATCACCTTTCAGGCCATCGACCACAGAACGCGCCTGTTTGCCCGAACCGCCATGAGACTGCTTGAAATTCACATCCAGACCGGTGCGGTTTTTCCAGTAAGTCCCAAATGATTTGTTAAATTCATCATAGAACTCACGCGTGGCATCATAGGATACATTCAGAAACTGACGGTCTGCTGCTTGTGAAGCAGTCGCGGTCATGCCTAAACCAGTCGCCAACAAGGCAGCACTAAATAACGATTTTAATTGAGTTTTCATGGCAGCACAGAGTTTATCTTCATTAGATATAACTATATGAAATAAAATCATTTATCGCAATTCACCCTACAACATCACAACACGATAAAATGAAAGGTTTTTCTGACTTAATATTTTGTTTTTAAAAGGAAAATACAGTTTATTATTCTACTTATATCTAAGATATAGAATTTTATGCATTAGATATAAAGAAAATGGATAACACTTTAGCCATTTTCTTTATTCCATCTGGACTACAGCTTACTTATCTTTTTTCATTGTAAATCTGGTCATAAATCGCCCCATTCACAAGATGTGTTTTTTGCGCTTTGGCCCAACCACCAAAGACTTTATCAATGGTAAAGGTCTGGATTTTCGGAAACTGGGCTGAATATTTGTTAGCGACTTTGGCATCCCGCGGACGGAAGAAATATTTCGCAGCAAGCTCCTGCCCTTTCGGTGAATATAAATAGTTCAAATAGCCTTTTGCCAGATGGGTAGTGCCATTTTTATTCACGTTCTTATCGACAATCGCTACCGATGGTTCGGCCAGAATTGAAATCGATGGATAGACAATATCGTACTTGTCTTTACCCAGACCTTGCGTCGCCAGCAAGGCTTCATTTTCCCAGGATAAAAGCACATCACCAATGCCGCGCTCGGCAAACGTCGTCAGTGAACCACGGGCACCGGAATCTAAAACTTTGACATTTTGATAAAGTTTTTTCACCAGCTCTTTGGCTTTCGCATCATTACCGCCTGGCTGTTTCAGTGCATAACCCCAAGCAGACAGGTAGATCCAACGTGGCGCGCCACCAGTTTTCGGGTTTGGGGTAATAATGTCCACACCCGCTTTGGTCAGATCATTCCAGTCTTTGATTTGCTTTGGATTGCCTTTACGCACCAAGAATACAATCGTAGACGTATAGGGTGCCGAATTACTCGGAAACTCTTTTTGCCAGTCTTTCTCGATTAAACCGGCATTGACGATTTCTTCGATATCATTGGCCAAGGCCAAGGTTACGACATCGGCCTGCAAACCATCGACCACTGAACGCGCCTGCTTGCCTGAACCGCCATGCGACTGTTTAAAATTAACCGTTTGTCCGGTTTTCTGCTTCCAGAACTTGCCAAATTCTTCGTTATATTCCTGATAAAATTCACGGGTCGGGTCATAAGAGACATTCAGGAAATCTTTGGCGACGGAATTCTGTACAGCTGTTCCAACTAAAATTGTCAAGATTGCGGATGCTATTATTTTTTTCATCTGATGTAACTCTTTGTTTATATGAGCTGCACTATACAAATCAAAAATAAGCATAACAATCATGCATTTATAACAATATCTACAATCTATTGATGATTTTGAGATATCTTCTAACAATTAAATCCGGATACATATTCTGCTAGAAAAGTAATCTTCTGCTACAATATAAGACAGTTCTTCACGCTCTCTTCACAGTTGTCTGTTAAAAATAGGCCACCAAAACAGGAAATTACGATTTTTGGTAATTTTCCACAGAGTTATATTATTTCTTTTGTAAAAAATGTGACTTGGTTCTACTTCTTTATGATCAACTGTGATTAAATTGTAGGCAGAGTATTAAAAAAACATTTTTAACAAAATAAAACCAACCCGAAGTAAGGAGGAAGTTTGGATATGAAATTTACATTATTCACAGCCAGCATCCTAAGCCTGATTATGTTGTTCTCGATTCAACTCGGTCATGCCGTCGTTGTGAAGACAGATTTGCCGAAGCCTACAGTAAGCACTGTTGAAAGCAAGACTTCGCCGATTGAAAAAGCGATTCAGCAACAAAAAACTGAAAAAACACTTCAAACAGAAGATAATCTCAAAGTCTTGACTGCATTTAAAGTCGCACCTTCGCAAAATTTCTTTGCAGAACAGAATTACCGCTTCACCCGCTTTGTCCAAAGTATTTTTTCGAGCGCTCATTCTTAATCAGCCTCAACAGCGCTGAATATTCCCGGATTTAAAAGCCACATCATTCAATGTTGAATAAAGCATTAAGTGATGTGGCTTTTTCGCTATAATAGCTGCAATTTTATATCTAAGATTAGATCCGGCTATGACTGTTCGTACTCGTATTGCACCTTCTCCTACTGGTTTTCCGCATGTAGGTACTGCCTATATCGCCTTGTTTAACTTATGTTTTGCTAAACAGCATGGCGGTGAATTCATTCTTCGTATTGAAGATACTGACCAACTGCGCTCAACGCCTGAATCTGAAAAAATGATCCTGGATTCATTGCGCTGGTTGGGTCTGAACTGGTCTGAAGGTCCTGATGTCGGTGGCCCGCATGCGCCGTACCGCCAGTCAGAACGTATGGATATCTATAAAAATTATGCCTTGGAACTGGTAGAGAAAGGTCATGCCTTCTACTGTTTCGCAACTGCAGAAGAACTGGATCAAATGCGTGCAGAACAGCAGGCACGTGGAGAGTCGCCACGTTATGATGGTCGTGGTCTAAATCTTTCTGAAGAAGAAGTGGAGCGTCGTTTGGCCGCTGGTGAACCACATGTGATTCGCATGAAAGTACCGACTGAAGGTGTATGTAAATTCAATGACATGCTGCGTGGCGAAGTCGAGATTCCATGGGCGCAAGTAGACATGCAAATCCTGCTGAAAACCGATGGCCTACCAACCTACCACTTGGCTAACGTAGTAGATGATCATTTGATGCAAATCACCCACGTAATTCGTGGTGAAGAATGGATTCCATCTGCGCCGAAACATCAGTTGCTGTATCAATATTTTGGTTGGGAAATGCCGATACTATGCCACATGCCACTGCTGCGTAACCCGGATAAATCTAAGCTGTCTAAACGTAAAAACCCGACCTCAATTAACTATTACAGAGACATCGGTGTACTGCCTGAAGCCTTGTTGAACTACTTGGGTCGTATGGGCTGGTCAATGCCAGATGAAAGTGAAAAATTCACTTTGGCTGAAATGATTGAGCATTTTGATATCAAACGTGTATCCCTCGGTGGTCCGATCTTTGATGTTGAGAAATTGAACTGGTTAAATGGTCAATGGATCAAGGCACTCAGCCCGGCTGAACTTCTAGACACCTTATTGGCCTGGAAAGCAGATCGTGCCAAATTAGAAGAAATTGCAGCTGCGATTCAACCGCGTATTAACCTGCTGTCTGAAGCTGTGAACTGGTCTGCACATTATTTCAACCATTTCCCGACCCTGTCTAAAGAACAGTTTGAAAGCAAGAAACTGTCGGATGAACAGGTACGTCAAAGTCTTCAATTCGCAATTTGGCGTTTAGAAAGCCTGTTTACTTGGAATAACGACACGGTGAGCCAGACCTTGATGGACTTGGCGACACAGATGGAAATCAAGCTACGTGATTTCATGCCTGCGTTCTTTATTGCGATTGCCGGTTCGACAGCCTCTACCCCAGTCATGCAAACGATGGTGACCATTGGTCCGGATTTAACCTTTGCACGTTTACGTCATGCGCTAGAAATTGTCGGTGGTCCAAGCAAAAAAGAGCTGAAAGTCTGGGAAAAACTCAATGAAAGCTTAAAGTTGCCGAAAAATGAAGCAATTGATCAAGCTTAATTAATTTTTGTGTTGACGTGTGAGCGCGATATCCCTAATATAGCGCTCACACAGACTGGGGTCATAGCTCAGTTGGTAGAGCGCTACAATGGCATTGTAGAGGTCAGGAGTTCGATCCTCCTTGACTCCACCAAATCAAGTCTTGCTTTAGCTGTGTTATTTGCCTCAATTGTCCCTATCGTCTAGAGGCCTAGGACATCGCCCTTTCACGGCGGTAACCGGGGTTCGAATCCCCGTAGGGACGCCATATTCAAGATCATCGTAATATATATGGTGATCTTATAAAAAACCCAAGCATTGCGACTTGGGTTTTTTATTGCCTGTATATTTTATGTTGGGCAATATTTCGGTTTCTTCGCATCTTCCGATAAAATAATCAGTAATTTAGAATTTTGGAGTTGTAATGCAATATCGTTGCCCTAAGTGTCAAAGCCCGAAAATCATGCCAGTGGCCCAGCCAGGTCAAGCAGCTCCACGTCCAGTGGTTCCTAAAAGCTTAATGTTTCTGGTCCCTGCCCTGTTCCTTTTGCTATTACTGGTTATTATTAGTATCGCGATGTGGATTTTTGGCGATGGTGCAGGTACCACTTTACAGACTGCCACTGTGATCGTCTTTATTTTTTCCTTGATCGCAGGCTTTATGTTCTATAAGGACTTACCTGATTTTAAAATTTCAATGCAGGCATTCATGCAAACCCAAAAGAAATGGAAATGCCGTGAATGTAATCATGAGTGGGAAATCTAATTTACCCTCCACCCTATAATAAACATAAAAAACCAGCCCTGAGGCTGGTTTTTTTATTTACAAAAGTCGGAGATGATTAAACACCGATTTTGCGATATTTTTGACGCTTCGCTACAAGATCATCACCATCACGCTTACGGCGATATTCTTCAAACTCAGCATAGTTACCGGTGAAGAATTCAGGTGTTTCACCTTCGAATGACAAGATGTGCGTTGCAATACGGTCCAGGAACCAACGGTCATGCGAGATCACCATCACAGTACCTGGGAATACCAGAATGGCATCTTCAAGTGCACGCAAGGTTTCGATATCCAAGTCGTTTGATGGTTCATCGAGTAGGATAACGTTTGCGCCCATTTGCAGGATTTTCGCAAGTTGTAAACGGTTACGCTCACCACCTGACAATTGACCTACGCGTTTTTGCTGATCTTGGCCTTTAAAGTTAAAGCGACCGATATACGCACGAGATGCGATTTCGTAATCACCAATCTTCAAGATGTCTAGACCGCCAGACACTTCTTCCCAAACGGTTTTGTTGTTATCTAAGGTGTCACGGATCTGACCGACATAAGCCACTTTAACCGATTCACCCAGCGTTACCGTACCGGTATCTGGTTGCTGTTCACCAGTCATCATACGGAATAGCGTGGTTTTACCTGCACCGTTCTCACCCACGATACCCACAATTGCAGCAGGTGGTACTGTGAACGTTAAATCTTTGTACAGTAAGCGATCACCAAACGATTTGCTGATGCCTTCAACTTCTACAACCTTGTTGCCCAGACGTGGGCCAGGTGGAATGTAGATTTCAGAGGTTTCGTTACGTTGCTGGAATTCGCGTGAGTTAAGCTCTTCAAAACGCTCCATACGCGCTTTGTTTTTCTTTTGCTGACCTTTGGCATTTGAACGAACCCATTCAAGTTCTTTTTTCAATGCTTTAGCAAAAGATTCTTCCTGCTTGTTCTCTTGCTCTAAACGGGCATTTTTTTGCTCAAGCCAAGAAGAGTAGTTACCTTGATACGGAATACCCATACCACGGTCAAGCTCAAGGATCCATTCTGCAACGTTATCCAGGAAGTAACGGTCATGCGTAATCGCAACGATGGTACCCGGGAAGTCTTTCAAGAAACGTTCCAACCAAGATACAGATGAAGCATCTAAATGGTTCGTCGGTTCATCGAGAAGCAACATGTCTGGTTTAGACAGAAGTAAACGGCAAAGTGCCACACGGCGGCGTTCACCACCTGAAAGCTTAGATACATCTGCATCCCAAGCAGGCAAGTTCAATGCTGCAGCTGCTTGATCCATCTGGTTCGCAAGGTTATGCGCATCCCAAGTCTGGATAATCGCTTCAAGCTTCTCTTGCTCTTTCGCAAGTGCATCGAAATCCGCATCTTCTGCTGCATATTCAGCAAAGACTTCATCCAGACGTGCCAAGGCATCAAGCGGTTCACGTAAACCATCTTCGACGTTACCACGAACGTCTTTGCTTTCGTCTAAAGGTGGTTCTTGCTCAAGATAACCGATTTTTGTACCCGGTTGCGCACGCGCCTCACCAGAGAAATCTTTATCTACGCCCGCCATAATACGAAGCAAGGTAGATTTACCTGCACCGTTTAAACCAAGCACACCAATTTTAGCGCCTGGGAAAAATGATAAGGAGATGTCTTTCAGGATTTCGCGCTTAGGCGGAACCATCTTCGACACTCGGTTCATCGTGTAAATATATTGGGCCACGTAGGACTCCTCAACTGAAAAACCAAATGGGGTTAAAACAACCACCCCAGCTCAAAAAAGAGCGAAAAAATAATCGGCTATTATACGCAGAAAGCAGCGAAAACATAAGCCATTGCCATGAACTTCAATGCATTGTTACAAGTTTCTTGCTGATGTTTTTTTAAACAACTGTTTTCAGTAAAATAAATGACTCAAATCCAGGTCGATATATGAATATTTCATATATTTATTTCAATAAAATTGCACTTTTACTCATATGTGAAAATGCTACACTCAAGCCATAAACTTAAACAAGAAGATCAAACAGAATGAGCTATAAAGCAGAAACCCTTGCGATTCATGCAGGTTATACCCCTGAAGCAACCACCAAAGCTGTGGCAGTACCGATTTACCAAACCACGTCTTATGCCTTTGACAATACTCAACATGGGGCCGATCTCTTTGATTTAAAGGTTCAGGGCAATATCTATACCCGAATTATGAACCCGACCACTGCGGTTCTGGAACAACGTGTTGCAGCGCTTGAAGGTGGAATTGGCGCCCTGGCTTTGGCCTCTGGCATGGCTGCGATTACTTATGCGATTCAAACCATTGCTGAAGCCGGTGACAACATTGCTTCTGTGTCAACGCTTTACGGCGGTACCTATAACCTGTTTGCCCATACCCTGCCAAAACAGGGTATTGAAGTCCGTTTCTTTGATTATGAACAACCGGAAAGTCTGCGTGACTTGATTGATGAAAAAACCAAACTGGTCTTTGTCGAATCGATTGGTAACCCGCTGGGTAATATTATTGATCTGGAAGCCATTGCTAAAATTGCACATGAATATGGCGTGCCGGTCATTGTCGACAATACTGTTGCCACCCCAGTACTACAAAAATCTTTCGATTTCGGTGCGGATATTGTAGTGCATTCCCTGACCAAATATATCGGTGGTCATGGCAATTCCATTGGCGGCATCATTGTGGATAGCGGTAAATTCCCGTGGGGTAAATACCCTGAACGTTTCCCTGCCCTGAATACGCCTGACCCAAGCTACCACGGCGTCAACTACGTCGAGGTTTTGGGTGAAGCTGCTTATATCGCTCGTGCCCGTGTGGTGCCGCTACGCAATACCGGCGCTGCGATCAGTCCGCAGAATGTGTTTTTGATTCTGCAAGGTCTGGAAACCTTAAGCCTACGGATGGAACGTCATACCAAAAACGCACTGAAAGTCGCTGAATATCTGCAAAAACATCCGAAAGTGAAATGGGTCAATTACGCTGGCCTGAAAGATCATCCACAGCATGCCTTGGCACAAAAATATGTGAAAGGTAAACCGTCTGCCATTCTGACCTTTGGGGTAGAACATGGTCTCGAAGGCGGCACACGTTTTATTGATGCCCTGCAATTGTTCACCCGTCTGGTCAATATCGGCGACGCTAAAAGTCTGGCCTGCCATCCGGCGACTACTACGCATCGTCAGTTGAATGCTGAAGAACTGAAATCTGCCGGTGTCAGTGAAGATATGGTTCGTCTTTCCATTGGTATTGAACATATTGATGACCTGATTGCCGATCTGGAACAGGCGCTGGCGACCGTTTAAAAACGGTGCCCGAGCCGATTCGAAACCTCATCATTTTGGTGAGGTTTTTTTATTTATTTTCTAAAACAGCCACTTGCTTTGCTTTTTATTTTCATGTTAAAAGTTAAATGAAAGAGTGAACACAAATAGAGCAATTACTCTAATTTTTATTTTAATTTCAATAGTTTAATTTATAGATTTTCCTGAAGAATTGGTTATCATATCTGGACTCACCTTCGCTCTCATCTTCTGTTAGAGCGCCATAGACCTTTAATAAAAATAATTTGAACGCTGACTTCAAATTAGGGATAACAAATGTGAAAACTAGACTACACAAACAACTGGAAAAATCTGTTGCAGGTAAAACCGTCCTGATCACCGGCGCATCCAGCGGTATTGGGTTAACGACGGCACATCAACTGGCCGATGCAGGTGCGCATGTTTTACTGGTGGCCCGTACTCAAGAAACCCTAGAACAAGTAAAAGCAGACATTGAAGCCAAAGGCGGCAAAGCCTCAATCTTTCCATGCGATTTAAACAATATGGAGGCGATTGATGAGGTCTCCAAACAGATCATTGCCTCAGTCGATCATATTGATATTCTGATCAATAATGCGGGTCGTTCGATTCGTCGCGCCGTGCATGAATCGGTCGACCGCTTCCATGATTTTGAACGAACCATGCAGCTGAACTATTTCGGCGCCGTGCGTCTGGTCATGAATATCCTGCCGCAAATGATGATTCGTCGCGCGGGTCATATCATTAACATCAGTTCGATTGGCGTACTGGCCAATGCCACCCGTTTTTCGGCCTATGTTGCTTCAAAAGCTGCGCTGGATGCCTTTAGTCGCTGTCTGTCTGCAGAAGTACATTCGCACAAAATTGCAATCACCTCGATCTACATGCCTTTGGTACGCACCCCGATGATTGCACCGACCAAAATCTATAAATATGTACCGACACTTTCTCCGGAACAGGCGGCTGACCTGATTGCCTATGCAATCGTGAAACGTCCGAAGAAAGTCGCCACCGGTTTGGGTCGTCTGGCATCGATCACCTACTCAATAGCCCCAGATATTAACAACGTGTTGATGTCGATTGGTTATAACCTGTTCCCAAGTTCAAGTGCCTCTGTGGGACAACCACAAAAACTGAACCTGGTACAAAAAGCATATGCGCGTCTGTTCCCGGGCGAACACTGGTAATTTTTACTGGAATAATTTCCTGAAAATACAGGCCGCCTACCGGGCGGCTTTTTAATGCTTCAGTCTTGAAACATCCAGATCAAAGCCGGTGATTCTGATGTATACACGACACAGCCTGTCCTGTCGATACAGATTTTTGTCGCAAATGCTGCGAGATCACGTACACTATCAGCGGATATTTCCTATCCGTATTTTTATATTTTGATTGAAATGATGGAAACCCTTATGAACAACGCGCAATGGCTCGATGAAGTAAAATTTAACGAACAAGGATTAGTCCCTGCCATTGCCCAGCATCATCAAACTGGACGTGTATTGATGGTGGCCTGGATGAACCGTGAAGCCTTGGCTTTAACTGCCGAAAAAAATCAGGCGGTGTATTTCTCCCGTTCACGCAGCAAGTTATGGCATAAGGGCGAAGAATCAGGACATTTTCAAACCGTACATGAAATCCGTCTGGACTGTGATGCCGACGTGATTGTGCTGCAAATTGAACAGCATGGTGGCATTGCCTGCCATACTGGCCGTGAATCATGCTTCTATCGCAAGCTCACGCCAAATGGCTGGGAAATTGTCGATGCACAGTTGAAAGATCCCTCTGCGATTTATGGCGAAAAATCCACGAATCCGCATACGCTGGCGATGGAAGCGTCAACCGCCCAATCTGAACAGGTCGAAGTCCTGTCTTATCTGGGTCAGATGATGGCAGAACGCAAACAGGCCGATCCAGATTCATCTTATGTGGCCAAGTTGTACCATAAAGGCCTGAACAAGATTCTGGAAAAAGTCGGTGAAGAAAGCTTTGAGACCGTGCTGGCAGCCAAAGATTTTGATCAGAATGCTTCCGCAGACCATAAAAATGATCTGATCTATGAAGTGGCAGATCTGTGGTTCCATACTATCGTCATGCTCGGCTATTTCGACCTGGATGTGCAATTGGTATTAAATGAACTGGCACGTCGCCAAGGCTTATCCGGCCTGGTTGAAAAAGCCAACCGTCAGCATTAAGCCTTGAATTCATCTGTGTCTGATTTAAAAAAACCGACCGCGACCTATGAGCAGGCGACTGCCATTGATAACGCACGTCTGGGTAAATCCTTTAAGGTGATTGCCTATGCGGGCACAGGTAAAACCACTACCCTGCAAATGATCAGTGATGCCATGCCACAAAGACGTGGCATGTATCTGGCTTTTAACAAGGCCATTGCCAGTGAAGCACAGGCCAAGTTTCACCGGGGTGTCGATTGCCGTACTTTTCACTCGCTGGCGTTTCGCAGTGTTCCACGTGGAGTCACCGACAAACTGCGCTTGCCACGCTTGAGTCCAAGTTTTATTGCCAAAGAATACCGGCTTGAACCGATGACCATGCGCCGTATGATGGGTGGGCGTTATGAAAAATATGTCTTGATGCCTTCGCGTCTGGCAAGTTTGGTTGCCAATGCGGTCGGCTATTTCTGCTCGACCAGTTCGCAATACCCTGCCCCACGGCATATTCAGGCGCCGAGCTGGTTGCATCCGGATGATATCGAGACTTTACAGAAGAAACTTTATCCGGCAGTCGAACGACGCTGGCTAGAGTCGATTGATCCAAATCATCAGGCCGGCATCGGTCATGACATTTATCTGAAGCTCTGGGCGCTGTCCGAGCCAAATATCCCGGCCGATTATGTACTATTCGATGAAGCTCAGGATGCCGATCCCTTAATGCTGGGAATTCTACTGAAACAGCGCAGCACCCAGGTGATTTATGTCGGAGACGCGCATCAGCAGATTTATGCCTGGCGTGGCGCAGTCAATGCCATGCAGCAACTGCCCTTACCTGAATCGCGCCTGACCACCTCATTTCGTTTTGGTCCTGAAATTGCCCTGAATGCCAATGCCATTTTAGGTGCCTTAAATGAAACTGTGCCTTTACTCGGCAATCCGCTATTAGATTCTAAAGTCGTGAATAAACCGCATACCAAAATGCGGGATGCAATTTTATGCCGGACCAATGCCCGCGCCATGGAACTGTTATTAGCAGGTTTAGTTCGTGGCGATAAAGTCAGCCTGCAAGCCGATCACGTCAAACTGAATCGTTTTGTCGATGCGGCTGCCATGCTGAAACAGGGCAAACGTGTGGTTGATGTGCCGGAACTGGCCTGGTTTAACTCCTGGCATGATGTCCATGAATACTGTGAAACTAATGAAGGCAGTGACATCAAGCCACTGGTCAAACTGGTGGACGAACATGGCACCGATCCGCTGAAAAAAGCTCTGGCTAAAATCACACCAATTGCCCAGGCCGACTATATTATTTCCACGGCACACAAGGCCAAAGGTCTGGAATGGGATCGGGTTCATATTGAAGATGACTATCAGTTTAAGCTGAATGAAAAAGACCATAAAATTAGTGATGAAGAATTAAGATTACTTTACGTGGCCTGTACACGTGCTAAAGTGAGTTTAAATATTCATCACATTTATGACCTGATTCAGCAACTGAAGATCAAAATGCCACAGTCGCTTCGGCAGGCAGTCGGTTAAAGTGCATGGCATGGATGTAAACCTCATAGGACAGGTGATCTATGCACATCCAAGCGTTTCAACTGAAACATACCCTGCATTTTTCCGACATTCAGCTTCAGTTTAATTATCCGCAATGCCCGGTCACCTTGATTCTGGGCAATCAGGGAACTGGCAAAACTACGCTTTTACGTTTTAGCTATCAGGCACTGACCTGGTTTGCAGCCCGTTATCGCGACAGCCGTGCTGCCGGTCTTGTGATGCAAGATCAGGACATCATGCAAAACCGGCTGCAATCCAAAATTGACATCCGGATTGGTTTTCCTGAAGAGATGGGCAGCTTGCCAGAATCCAGTCAGTCTGAGCCTGCGAACCTACAAAGCTGTTCATGGCAAATCTACAAGACCCTAAACAGTCAGGGTCTGGGTTTTAGCAAAGCAGAAACCTCACAGCTTGAAAGCATGCTCAGCCTGTATCACAAAGCCCGCTTGCACGATCCCCTGCTCGGTTTGCCCCTGATTGCCTATTATCCTGCTGAACGCTTTACCAATGAAGTCAATCTGCTCAGCAAAAATAACCCGGCCATTCTCCAGTCCGCACATGCTTATGAAATCGCTGCGATTCCTTTCACCACCTTTGCTCGTTTTTTTGAATGGTTTCGTGAAATCAGTGATATTGAAAATGCGCAAAGTGCCAAGATTATGGACCAGATTTTGGCGCGTGCCTTGCAGCAGCCTGAAAACAGTCGCGGAGATGAACTGGCTCGGCAGATCGAGAAAGCCCAGGCACATCTGCATGCACCAAATCTCACCGCTTTAAAACAGGCCCTGTCGCTGATCCTGCCAGAAGTCAGCCAGATATATTTAAAATACCAGCCCAAGCTGCAACTGATGGTAACCTATCAGCAACAGACCTTTAGCTTCCAGCAACTGCCCAACAGTATCCGCAACTGGATTGCGCTGGTGGGTGATATTGTGCGGCGTCTTTGTCTATTGAATCCCAATAGTTTATTTCCATGTCAGGAAGGTACAGGTGTTTTACTGATTGATGCGATTGATCATCAACTGGATCAGGAGATGGCAGCAGTAATCCTGTCACGCCTGCATCAGGCTTTTCCTAACTTGCAGATTATTGCAACCGGCAACCGGCCTGAATTACTAGAACAGGCGCAAGGCTTTCAATGTCTGAAACTGGAAAATAAACAGCTGCACCCCATTCATCTTGAAAGTATGAAAACCCAGTTTGATCAGATCTACGCAGAGCTGGAATTGCAGCGAAATAAAGACCTATCTTCCGAAGATACTTTATTGGAAACGGTCACCGAACCCGTCACACTGCTTGCAGTATTGCAAATGATCCGGGAACAGCTCAATCCGGAACAGCAACAAGAATTGCTCGCTTTACTTGCTCAGGAGCATCATCCGACGCTACCTCAGTCGCTCTAAACAGATTCAAAAAAATAAGAGCGACTGTTTGAGTAAACAAGGAAGCCTTTTCAGCATTCTCTTTTTGCCCTGATTAAACTATTTTGAGTCAAATTTACAATCAATGCCTGCAATTTAATCTTAATTTTCGGTCACTTCTGGATGATCTGTTTAAGCATGCAGCGCCTGTTAAAACCGAGCCGGCGTATAATTTATAAGTTCTACATAAAAACGTTGATGTTGTTGTTATCCTGTAATATGATCGGTTTTATTTGCGAATTTCATTGTAAAATCGGAATTTGCTATCGTTTATAAGTTGCGCAATACAACTGTTTTATATTCTTTTTGAATATTCTTTTGGCTTTCAAGATTGAGAAGTTTGGGTCGCTCCTTGTGGTTCTGTAGTCCTTGAAAGATAAAGATTCACCTTAGGTTGGTCAAAACCTAAATCATGACAATGGATACGAGTGTGCTGCCGATTATTATATTGTTACCGTTAGTATTAGGCACAACCCTTGTCTCGTGGCTGAAGCAATTTTCGCGCGGGGTAACGGCTTTAGGGGCAATTGGTGTCAGCCTCAGCAGTTTCTTATTATTATTGAGTCAGGCGCCTGCCATCTTTGATGGTGCAGTGATGACCCAGACCTGGTCCTGGCTGCCCCAGCTCGGCATTGATTTCAGTTTTCGCCTGGATTCTCTGGGATTGCTGTTTGCCTTGCTGATCAGCGGAATTGGCACCCTGATTTATATTTATGCCTATTATTATCTCAATCCAAAAAATTCACTGAGCAAACTGTATCTCCTGCTGATGCTGTTTATGGCGGCGATGCTCGGAATTTCATTGTCGAATAACCTGATTATCTTATTGGTTTTCTGGGAACTGACCAGTATTTCCTCCTTCTTGCTGGTAGGTTACTGGAGCAATTACGAAGCGGCACAACGTGGCTCACGTATGGCCCTGACCATTACCGGAATGGGTGGTCTGGCGATGCTGGGCGGTTTTGTCCTGCTCGGTCAAATTACCGGCACCTATCAGCTTGATCAAATCCTGATGATGACTGAACAGATTCAGTCCCATCATTTATTTGTTCCAACCTTGTTGCTGATTTTACTCGGCGCCTTTACCAAAAGTGCGCAGTTCCCGTTTCACTTCTGGTTGCCCAATGCCATGGCTGCACCGACACCGGTCTCTGCCTATTTGCACTCGGCCACCATGGTCAAAGCCGGTTTATTCCTGGTCGCACGTTTGCTCCCGATCTTTGCCGGTGCTGCACTGTTTCATAATATTGTGACCTTTGTTGGTCTGTTTACCCTGTGCATGGCCGCCTTCTTTGCCATTTTTAAGGAAGACCTGAAAGGCTTGCTCGCCTATTCCACCATCAGCCATTTAGGTCTGATCATGTGTCTGCTCGGGATTGGTTCACCATTGGCTGTTGCAGCAGCGATTTTCCATATTATTAACCATGCCACCTTTAAAGCGGCACTGTTTATGATTGCCGGCATCATCGATCATGAATCCGGGACTCGTGACTTACGTAAACTGTCTGGCCTATGGCAATTACTGCCATTTACCGCCACGCTGACCATGATCACGGCAGCATCCATGGCGGGTGTACCGTTGACCAATGGTTTCCTGTCTAAGGAAATGTTCTTTACCGAACTGGTCGCCAGTTTAAGTGGTCCACTTATGGTCGGCTCTGCTATTGTCGCGACACTGGCCGGGATTTTTGCGGTGGCTTATTCCATTCGACTGGTGCATGGAGTCTTTTTCGATGGTCCGCTAGGCAAGCAGGTCCCGAATAAAGATGCACATGAACCTGCCTTTGGTATGCGCGCACCGGCCACTTTGTTAGCAATTTTATGTATTTTAGTCGGTCTATTACCGGCTCTTCTGGTGGAAAAAATTGTCAACAGCACTACTCAAGCCACCACCCAGAATTTTGCCTTTGAAGGCACTCATCTGGCGCTTTGGCATGGTTTCAACCTGCCCCTTCTGATGAGTGTGATTTCTCTGCTCGGCGGAATAATCTTTTACTTTTCTCTCGCCAAAGGTGGCGCCTTACGTGAAATCGACCTGGATCCAAAACTGGGCCGCTTACAGGGCCGAGTGCTGTTCGACCTGTTTTTGAAAAATTTGCTGCTGAATTCACGTCGTTTCCGCCGTTCCACTGAAAATGGCAAATTACAAAGCTATTTATTGTGGATTGTAATTTTTACCGTCGGGCTGGTGGGGCTCCCATTACTCAGCAATGCGGTGGGTACAGGTACGCGCGAGCTGACCCATGCTCCTGCCCTGGCGATTATCCTGTGGTTACTGCTGTTCTCTTCCTGCTGGATGCTGTTGTGGTTCCATCATGAGCGGATTAAAGCGGTACTCATTAGCGGTGCAGTCGGCCTGGTCGTCACCATGGTCTTTATCGGCTTCTCGGCGCCCGATCTGGCATTGACCCAGATTACGGTCGATGTGGTCACCACGGTTCTGCTCCTGATGAGTTTATCTTTACTGCCTCAGTTAACACCGTATGAATCGAGTCCGACCCGTCGCTGGCGTGATGCCATTATTGCCTTGGGCGGCGGTCTCGGGATTGCGGCAATTGCCTGGCTGATCATGACCCGTGATCACAATTCCATTTCATGGTTCTTCCTGCAACAGTCCATTCCTCTGGGCGGCGGCACCAATGTGGTGAATGTGATTCTGGTCGATTTCCGTGGTTTCGATACCTTCGGCGAAATTACTGTACTCGGCATTGCGGCGATTGGTGTTCTGAGCCTGATGGATGGCATGCGTGCGCATGGTACCACCATGACTCAGGGCCTGACCTATCGTTTTAACCCATCCCCGCTGATGTTGCGTATTACCGCATCCTGGATTTTGCCGGTCGCGCTGGTGGTCAGCCTGTATATCTTTTTGCGTGGCCATAACCTGCCGGGCGGTGGTTTTATTGCCGGACTAGTGACTTCACTGGCACTTATTATTCAATATATTGCAGTGGGACAGGACAAAACCGAACAGTTGCTTGGCGCCAAATCCGGTCGCCTGTATGAAATCTGGATCGGGATCGGCTTAACGATTGCAGGATTGACTGGAATCGCAGCCTGGTTCTGGTCACGTCCATTCCTGACCAGTGCACATATTTATGTCTCTCCGCCAATGATTGGAGAAATGCATTTGGCTTCGGCTGCGCTGTTTGATGTTGGCGTCTATGTCACTGTTGTGGGTGCAACGATGCTGATGATTTCAGTCTTGGGCGATTCACGTCACTCAAGCATGACTGGCCCTGTACCAAGAGGATAATAGAATGATCAGTTTAGAATTTTTATTAGCCTCTGCGATTGGCCTGCTGACGGCCACAGGCATTTATCTGATCCTACGTGCCCGTACCTTCCCGGTAGTGTTGGGTCTCGCCATGATTGGTTATGCAGTCAACCTGTTTTTATTTGCCATGGGCCGAATTCAGATGAATTCGCCTGCAGTATTGACTGAAGCCTCGAAAGTGACCGATCCCCTTCCTCAGGCACTGGTGCTGACAGCCATCGTGATTGGCTTTGCCACCACTGCCTTTATTGTCCAACTGGCATTGCGTAGCCGCTACGAATCAGGAACAGACCACGTTGACTCCAAAGAAGAAATACCAAATCTTGACCCGCGCGAGGATGAGCCTTAATGACTGATCTTCTCAATTTCTGGAATCAACATACCCCTATTTTCAGTATTCTTTTACCGGCCTTTACCGCTTTTGTCCTGGTTCTTTTAGGCAACCCGGGTTCAGGCTCTCTGGCGACGGACTGGCGTCAGCCCTGGCGTCGGGGTATCAGCTATGTCTCGAGTATCTTGGGCCTGATCATTGCTGTCAGCTATTTAGTAGACAGTAGTCAGGGTCAGATCAATGTTTATACGCTGGGCGAATGGGTCGCACCTTTTGGTATTGTACTGGTTCTCGATCAGCTCTCTGCGATGATGCTGGTTTTGACCTATGCCCTTGCAGTGCCGGTGCTCTGGTATGCCAGTAAAGAATGGGATATGCGTGGGCGTTATTTCCATGCCATGGTGCATTTCCTGCTCATGGGTTTGACCGGTGCCTTCCTGACCGGTGACCTGTTTAACCTGTTCGTGTTTTTTGAAATATTGTTGATGGCATCCTATGTACTACTGCTACATGGACAAGGCAAGGCCCGTTTCCAGCTGGGAATCCATTACGTCACCATCAACCTGTTTGCTTCTGCCCTGTTCCTGATTGGACTCGGGATGATTTATGGCAGTGTCGGCAGTCTGAATATGGCAGATGTGGCCCGCTTGATGCCTACCCTCGCTGAAGATCAGCACAAGCTGGCGGTTGCTGGTGGATTAATGCTGTTTGTCGTGTTTGGAATTAAAGCAGCGATGTTACCGCTCGGCTTCTGGTTACCCAAAACCTATGCCGTAGCCACCACACCTGTGGCAGCACTCTTTACCATTATGACCAAAGTCGGGGTGTATGCAATTTTACGGATTAATGGAACTGTTTTTGATGATGAATACAGCCACCAGATTCTGATGAATTGCCTGCTGGTGATTGGTCTGATTACGTCGGTTTATGGCGTGATTTGTGCAATCAGCACAGAACGTCTGCGCCGTTTTATCGGCTTTATGGTGCTGTCTTCAGTCGGAACAATTCTGGTAGCAATCGGTATGAATACGACTGCAGCCTGGGCCGGTGCATTGTATTATATGGTGCACAGTACCCTGATTGGCGCAGCCTTTTATATCCTGTCAGGCTGGATTACCTCACAGCGCGGCGAATTTAAGGATCATTTTAAAATCGCGCCACTGATGAAACAGAACAAGCTGGTTTCGATTGTCTATTTCATCATTGCCTTGATGATGGCAGGCCTGCCACCGTTTAGTGGTTTCTTCGGTAAAGTCTTTATTTTGCAGGCTTCTGCCAATTCAGACTATCAGATGATTATTATCCTGACCATTTTATTGGTAAGCTTCCTCAGTATTCTGGCCTTTACCAGGGTTGGTTTCGTGCTGTTCTGGCGTTCGACCAGACCTGAGGATGACCTTAATTCTGAAGATTTTCACAAATATGAAGCTTTACCAAGTAAGGCACCGGCACGTAATGATCGTGTAATCTATCTATTGCTTGCTGGCCTGACTGCCTATGTGGTGTTTGCCGGACCGATCTATCAATATAATTATCAGACTGCGGAACAGATTAAAAATAATCCGGTTTATGAAGCTGCCTTGTTAAAACGCGATGCAGAAGGCCAGTTTATTAGTGTGCAACCTTTTGATCCAAGCTATTTACCTGAAACCAAGTACGGTGGTGAGACAGTCGATCCGAATGCACATCTGGTTCCTTATACGATTTCGGAAGCCACTCTGGAAGGTGAAAATATTTCTGAATTCAAGCAACGCCAGATTGATCAGCAGTATGTTGAACAAAACAGATATGATGATAATCAACTTAAACCGGTGGAGGGACCTTAATGGCTGTATCATTCCTGCAACGTTGGTTCCCGCATCCGCTAGTTTCTGTGATCGTTGGGCTAAGCTGGATTCTACTGGCACATAATCTGGAAGCTGGAACATTGCTTTTCGCGCTGGTTCTGGCGATTGTCATTCCGAAAATGGTTGCACCTTTTATTGACTATACCCCGAATATCCAGTGGGCTCCTGCCGTGCGCCTTTTCTTTGTCGTGGTTTGGGATATTGTAGTAGCCAATATTAAAGTCGCAAAACTGGTACTTGGTCCAACCAAGAACCTGCATCCAAAATGGTTTCGCGTGCCTTTGGAAACCGAGCATGAGGAAGTCAATGCCTTGCTGGCAATGATCATTACCACAACGCCCGGTACAGTATCTGCAGGCATTGATCAGGATCGTGGTGATATTCTGGTTCATGCCTTAAGCACAGAGGATGAAGCAGCAGAAATCGAAACAATCAAACAGCGCTACGAACAGCCTCTGATTGAAATTTTCAGCGCACAGACAGGAGAAAAAGCATGACTATTCTGCCTTATGCATTAATGATTTGCCTAGGTGCTATCACTGTCTCGATGTTACTCTGCCTGATCCGACTCATCACTGGCCCTTCTATCGTGGATCGTCTGTTGGCACTCGACACCCTGTTCCTGAATGCCACCTGTCTGATTGTCATTTTAGGGATTTACTGGAGTAGCAGCTTCCTGTTTGAAGGGGCCTTACTGGTTGCGATGCTTGGCTTTGTTTCGACTACAGCCTTGGCACGTTATTTCACCACTGGCCATGTGATCGACTAGGAGTTTTTAAATGTCCTTAATTTTAGAAATACTGGTGTCGATTTTTTTATTGATTGGTGCTTTCTTTATGTTGGTCGGCGGGATCGGTATGGTCCGTCTGCCCGATCTGTTTATGCGTCTGCACGCCCCGACCAAATCCAGTACTTTGGGCCTGGGCAGCTTTTTGATGGCCTCAATTCTGTTCTCGGCCATATATGGCCGTTTCGGTTTTGCTGAAGTGCTCATCACCCTGTTCGCCTTCATTACCGCACCGGTATCTGCCAATCTGATGGCACAGGCTGCATTACATTTGCGTTTACGCTCTTTGAGTGGCGAGGTTCCGGAAACGCTGGAACGCCCTCTGCCTTGGCAGCGCTCACGCCGTCGTACCTTTTATGAAAAGAAAATCAATCGTAATGATGATTTCGATTAATTGAGCAAGCAATTCAAGTTCTTTTAAATCTAAAAAAATCTAGAGATAAAAAAAGCCACCCGAAGGTAGCTTTTTTAGTCCTAAGACTTATTCATCATCTTTTTTTGCTTCAGCTTCAGGTAAGTCCTTCACTGCTTCAGCGATCAGACCAAACATATAGTTACCATATGCATTGGTCTTATCATAATGGAAACGTAGACGAGGCGTAATACGGGTTTTGATACGACGACTCAGCTCATGGCGCAAGAAACCAGATGCTTTGTTCAACACATCCAAAGTTTCTTTATTGGCTTCTTGGCTTTGCTCATCGCCAAGTTCACGTCCCATCACAGTGACATAAACTTCCGCATATCCCAGGTCTGGGCTCACCTTCACCGCAGAGATGGTCACGAGACCACCTAAGCGTGGATCTTTCAGCTCCTGACGGATCAGTTCTGACAACTCGCGTTGTACTGTATCCGCCATACGCTTCAGACGTTGACTACCCGCCATTAAAGACTCCGTTTAATCAGTTGAACATCGTACACTTCGATCTTATCAAGTGCTTTGATGTCTTTATAGCCTTTCACCGCAAGACCACATTCCATACCGGCACGAACTTCTTCAACCACTTCTTTGTAGCGACGAAGAGATTCAAGCTCGCCCTGGAACACAACCACATCATCACGTAATACGCGAATCGGTTTGTTACGATGCAATACGCCTTCAAGTACCATACAGCCCGCAGCCGCACCAAACTTACTTGAGTGGAATACTTCACGTACTTGTGCAACACCCAGAATCGTTTCACGATGTTCTGGTGCAAGCTTACCGCTCATTGCTGCTTTCACATCATCAATCAATTGATAGATGATTGAGTAGTAACGAATGTCGATACTGTCTGCATCTGCTTTTTGACGCGCAGCGTTGTCCGCACGTACGTTAAAGCCGAGTAGAACTGCTTCTGAAGATTCAGCCAGTGTCACGTCAGACTCAGTGATCGCACCTACACCAGAACCGATGATACGTACTTTAACTTCATCAGTCGCAAGCTCAGCAAGTGCTACATGCAAGGCTTCCAAGGTACCGCGTACGTCAGTTTTCAACACAACATTTACGATAGGCACATCTTTCTTGCCCATAGACGCCATGATGTTTTCAAGACGCATTGCAGATTGACGCTCAAGACGTTTTTGACGTTCACGATCCATACGCGCATCGGCAACTTCACGTGCTTTCTTCTCATCGCTGACCACAAGAACTTCGTCACCTGCCATTGGCGCTTCTGGAAGACCCAGAATTTCCACTGGAATCGAAGGACCTGCAGATTTGATACGCTGACCATTTTCATCCGTCATCGCACGAACGCGACCATAAGATGAACCGGCAAGAACAAGATCACCTACTTTCAATGTACCGTTTTGAACCAGAATAGATGTTACTGCACCACGGCTGTTATCTACGCGTGCTTCAATTACGACACCTTGTGCAGCACCTTCTTCAGATGCCTTAAGCTCTAGAAGTTCAGCTTGAATCGAAATAATATCAAGAAGTTCATCAATGCCTTGACCAGTATGTGCAGAAACCATTGCCACTGGAACGTCACCACCCCATTGTTCTGGCACGATTTCTTTCACAGTCAATTCATTCAATACGCGATCTGGATCAGCAGATTCTTTATCCATCTTGTTGATTGCAACAATGATTGGTGTACCTGCAGCACGTGCATGGTCAATTGCTTCTGCAGTTTGTGGCATTACACCATCATCTGCTGCAACAACCAGAACCACGATATCTGTTGCTTTCGCACCACGTGAACGCATTGCAGTAAATGCTGCGTGTCCCGGAGTATCAAGGAATGTAATCATACCTTTATCAGTAGTTACATGGTAAGCACCGATATGCTGTGTGATACCGCCCGCTTCGCCAGCAGCCACTTTTGCACGACGAATACGGTCAAGCAGCGATGTTTTACCATGGTCAACGTGACCCATAATGGTAACAACAGGCGCACGCGTAGATTGCGCACCACGTGCTTCTTCAGCTGCTTCAAGCAAGTTATCTTCAGCTTGTGTATCAGAAACCAGTACCGGATTATGGCCCATTTCTTCCACAACAAGTGCAGCAATTTCTTGATCAATCGCCTGGTTCTGAGTAACCAATTCACCCATTTTCATGAGTGATTTAATCACTTCACGAACCTTAACTGCCATTTTCGCAGCTAAGTCAGCAACGACAATCGTTTCACCGATTTCAACATCGTAAACCTGTTTTTTCACAGGTTTTTCGAAGCCGTGCTTGTTGCCTTGACTGGTTTTTAAACCGCGCTTAGGCTGTTTGCTGAAGCTTTGCTCTTCCTGACCACGACGACCACCTTTTTTCGGTGCACGCGCGCTCGGCGTATTCGTACCACGTTTGATTTCGCGGTCTTCTTTCGCAAATGAGTCTTCATATGCCTGACCAACAAGACCGGCAGCCAGAGGAGAATCATCAACAACACGAATCGTTGCAGCAGTATCTTCCGCGGTGTACTTAGACGCCATTTGACGCATTTGTTCAAGCGTACGTTGCTGCGCTTCTTCAGCCGCTTTACGACGTGCTGCTTCTTCAACAGCTTTTAATTTTGCTGCTTCTGCTTCACGTGCCTTTTTCTGTTCAGCGGTTTCAGTTGGTTTAACAACTTGCTTCACAATCGGCTTGTTGGTTGATTTGCGTTTTACCACAACTGCAGCTTTAGAAACTTCTTGCTTGTCGCTGGTTTGCTTTGCAGCAGCACGCATCGCTTCTAGAGCTTTATTCGCGTTATTTACGCCAGTTTTTGGAGCTTCAGCAGAAGCAGCTTGTGCTGTATTCTGCTCAGGCGCAGCTTTGGCCTGTTGCTCAGCCTTGGCTTTCGCCAATGCTTCTGCTTTGATCTGCTCTGGATCCGGCTTAACAAATGTATGCTTCTTGCGAACTTCTACATTAATCGTTTTCGCCTTACCTGAAGTACTGGCTACTTTAGCCGTACTAGTCGTTTTACGTTTCAACGTGATTTGCCCTGCTTGGCTTTCTGAACCCTGTGACTTTTTCACATGGCTCATCAAGCTATCTTGTTGTTCGGTGGTAATAATATCGTCAGCTTTACGCTGTGGTAAACCTGCCTCACGAACCTGCTCTAGGAGCTTCTCAACTGGACTACCCACATTGAGGGCTAACTCTTTAATCGACTTGTCCGTCATATACTACCTCCTAGTTAAACCATGATTCGCGCGCTTTCATAATGAGTTGACCTGCTTTCTCAGCACCCAAACCTTCAATATCTTCGATATCGTCAGTCGCCTGATCTGCTAAATCATCCACTGTTACCACACCACGAGCTACTAGCGCTTGCGCGATCTCTACTGTCATGCCTTCCATTGCAACAAGTTCTTCACTTGGCGCTTGTATGTTCTCTTGCTGTTGTAATGCATCAGCAAGTGCAATTTCTTTCGCACGGCTTTGCAGTAGTTCAACCAGTTCCGCATCCAGTTCGATTTCATCAAACGTTTCTGCAGGAACATAAGCAATTTCTTCAAGCGAGGTGAAGCCCATTTCTACCAATGCCATCGCCAAATCTTCCGCGATATCCAGACGGGTAACAAACATGTCTAAATATTGTTGCGCTTCGTTTTGTTGACGGGCGTAGTATTCCTCTTCCAGCATCATGTCCAGCTTGTAGCCAGTCAATTCAGATGCCAGACGAACGTTCTGACCTTGTGAACCAATCGCACGTGCCAACTGATCGCTGGTTGCGAAAATGATATCTGCAGTACGTGCATCTTCATCGATGACAATACTCGATACATCTGCTGGTTCCAATGCACTTGCGATATATTGCGCAGGATCATCCGACCAAACTACCACATCAATACGCTCGCCATTGAGCTCTTGCTGTACAGCTTGAATACGGGTACCACGCATACCAATACAAGCACCCACCGGGTCAATACGGTGGTCATTGGTTTTCACTGCAATTTTAGCACGAACGCCTGGTTGGCGAGCCGCCGCTTTAATTTCAATAATTTCTTCAGAAATCTCAGGGATTTCTTTCTTCATCAATGCAATCAGCATATCCGGTTTAGCACGTGACAGTTGTAACTGCGCACCACGACCTTCACGGTTGACATTGAATAGAATCGCATTCACGCGTTGCTTCGGACGAAGGATTTCTTTCGGAATCATTTCTTCGCGAGCAAGATACGCTTCAGCATTGTCACCTAGGTCAATGATAAAGCCGTCTTTGGTTTGTTTTTTCACTTCACCGTAGATCAGCTCGCCGACTTTAGATTCGTAAGCATCGGCTACGAGTGCACGTTCTGCTTCACGGATCTTCTGTACGATCACTTGCTTGGCAATTTGCGCTGCAATACGACCGAAGTCAATCGATTCAACTTCAAGCTCACGAATGTCGCCAATCGACCATTTTGCCGGATCAACATCAGAGATGGCATCCTGACAAGCTGGCATTTCATGGTCTTCGTCTGCAACCACTTCCCACTGACGGAAAGTACGATAGTCACCTGTTTTACGATCGATTTCCACACGTAAACGTGCTTCTTCCGAATGTGTTCCTTCGTAGAATTTTTTCTTTGTCGCAGCAACTAAAGCTTGCTCAAGCGCTTCAAAGATCGCTTCACGAGGTACACCTTTTTCGTTACTAACCGTTTCAACGACGGTCAGAATTTCACGTGCCATACGTCACCTATTCGTTAAATTTTTATTTATTAAATTAATCTTGGAAGACCAAATTTGCTTTATCGATATTGTGACTGTCGATCTCCAATACCTGTTGCTTTTCTACTTCAACCTGAATCATTTCATTTTCAAGATCGACAGCAACCAGTTTGGCCTGGAATTTACGACGGTTATCTACCGCACTGATCAAACGTAGTGCTACGGTATGACCGATATAGCCTGACATCTGCTCGAGCTGGAAGAATGGACGGTCCCAGCCTGGCGAAGATACTTCAAGTGAATATTCACCCGAGATCGGATCATGAACATCCAGCATTGCACCCACTTGCTGCGTGACACGCACACAATCCTGAACGCCAATACCACGCCCCTGCTCTTCTTCACCATCTTCATTGATTGCTGGTGCAACGCTCTCATCGACTGGCTTGTCGATGTAGATACGTAATAACGAACATTTACCCTGTGGCAGGAATTCAATCCCCCAAAGGTTTACATTACAGGCTTCAACTGCTGGTGCAATCAAGTCCTGAAGTGCTTGAGTTTTATTTGATAGCTTCATTTACTCTCGTCATCTGGTGCGATTTTATGATCTATTTGACCACTACAAACCAATACAAACTATAGTAGTAGTGAAACATGGAGATTTGACCAAATAATGTCGACACTACACGATAGCCAATAAAAAAGGGCGTAAATCGCCCCAATTAATGCACAATTTAAGATTTTTTCAAATCCCACTGTGCAAAAAGGCCCACCTTGTTGTGAGCCTCTTTTTAGAAACTTGGTAGCGGGAGCTGGATTTGAACCAACGACCTTCGGGTTATGAGCCCGACGAGCTACCAGACTGCTCCATCCCGCATCAACGTGCAAAAATTATATACAAAAGATGAGAACTTTTCAATCAAAACCACATCATTCTGCATATTTGTCATCTGTCGCTGAAAAAGTGGTAGCGGGAGCTGGATTTGAACCAACGACCTTCGGGTTATGAGCCCGACGAGCTACCAGACTGCTCCATCCCGCATCAGCGTACAAATAACATTCAGTTTAAAAAACTTAAACTGCTTTTAAAGTTTGCATCTTTAAAAGATTGGTAGCGGGAGCTGGATTTGAACCAACGACCTTCGGGTTATGAGCCCGACGAGCTACCAGACTGCTCCATCCCGCAACAACATGCAAATTAATTTTCTCAACTTAAAACCTGTTTAAGCTGCCTCTTGAAAGTTTGCGCCTTTAAAAAGGATTGATTGGTAGCGGGAGCTGGATTTGAACCAACGACCTTCGGGTTATGAGCCCGACGAGCTACCAGACTGCTCCATCCCGCATCAACAGAAGTTTTTTCAGCTGCATACACCAACTTAAATTTCTGGATTATAAGTTGGTGCGGAAGGGGGGACTTGAACCCCCACGCCCGAAAGCACTACCACCTCAAGGTAGCGTGTCTACCAATTCCACCACCACCGCAGCTGTGACGCATTCTAGTCGTATCACTGAAAAAAAGAAAGGATTAATTAAAACTATTCGGTCGTTTCTGGTGCAGTTGGTGAAGTTTCATTCGATTGTACAGGTGTGGTCGGCGCAGACTGAACCGATCCCAAACTATAGGCATTCGAGGTTTGTTGCTTGGCTAAAATCGCCAAAGTCAGACTGGTTACGAAAAACAGTGCAGTAAAAATTGCAGTCAAACGGGTCATGAAATTACCCGAACCCGATGCTCCGAATACTGTCGCTGCACCACCGCCACCGAAAGAGGCACCAGCATCTGCACCTTTACCATGCTGAACCAAAATCAAGACAATCATCAAAACAGCTAAGATAATATGTACTACCAGCACAAAAGTTTGCATGCTGAACTCCTAATTATTGTGTATTTGCAAATGCATGAGCAATTTTATGGAACGACTCAGCATTGAGTGATGCACCACCGACCAATGCCCCGTTGATATCTGGGCAGGCTGCTAACTCTACTGCATTTTCCGGCTTGACACTACCACCATATAAAATCGCCATCGTCGCGCCATAACCAGTGATCTGGCTTAAACCTTGACGGATTTGTGCATGCATGGCCTGTGCATCTTCAGGAGAAGCAGTTTTACCAGTTCCAATTGCCCAGATCGGTTCATAGGCAATCACGATATTTTTCCATTGCTCAGCTTCAACCACAGCAGCAATATCACAAATCTGTTGTAGCACTACAGCTTCTGCCTGCCCTGCTTCACGTTGTTCCAGGCTTTCACCAACGCAATAAATCACGGTCAAACCGGCACTTAAGGCATTCTTGATTTTCGCATTTAAAATATCAGCATTTTCCGCAAATATTTCACGGCGTTCAGAATGACCCACTAGTACATAGTGAATTTGACTATCGGCCAACAATTCAGCACTGACTTCACCAGTGTAGGGACCTGTTCCAGAAATACGTGAAACATCTTGTGCTACGGTATAAATCGGACGAACCGCAGATGACAGCTCTGCCTGAATCTGGCTTAAGGCAATGGCAATCGGTGCCACACCTAAATGACATTGATCTTCGGCAATTGGCGCAGTTTCCAGCAAATTCTTAATACCACGCACCAAGCTCAATGCATCTGCCTGCACCGGATTCATTTTCCAGTTACCTATCACCCAAGGGGTAATCGTCGAAACCGACATAATTAACCTATTTCATTTACATATTTTGAATTGGGCACATTCTACACGGAATTGGAAAATTAAAAGAATAGTTTTCTTATCACTCCTTCTCAGTTTAGACTATCCAAAATGGTTATTTTTTGTTATCACTTAAAAAAATGGGGACTTCTTCCAACCAGTTCATGCTTTTACTGGAGATGAGGAAGCTAGCAGCACTCTTGGCTATGGTATTTTTACGTAACAAACGTATAATTTTAGTATAGCAATTAAAAGAATTTGATGAGTAGGCATTTATAGCATGACAGCATTACAGGGGTCGCCAAGATTTACCGGATTTATTCGTCGTTTGGTCGAGGAAGGCGTCATCTCGGCTGAAGATATGCGCAGTGCATTAGCGCATGCCAAACAAGAAAAAATCGATATTGTGGCTGAGTTAATTAACCAGCAGCAACTTTCTCCAACCGTCATTGCTGAAACGATTTCAGTCGAATTTGGCGAACCGCTGTTTGATATCAGTGCCTATGATCCTGCTCAAATTCTTCGGGATGCGATTGATGAAAAGCTGATTACCAAGCATCGCATTCTGCCGATTTTTAGAAATTCCAGTATTTTATATGTTGCGACCAGTAACCCGACCAATATCGAAGCGATTGATGCAGTCCGCTTTTCCACCAAACTCAATATTGAAACCATTATTGTTGAACACAATAAACTTGAAAAACTGATCGAGCAGAATTTTACCGAAGAAAGTACCTTTGAATTCGATGAAGACTTTGATCTGGATGTTGATGTCGAATCTGCTGATCCGAATAAAGAAGAGGATGACAGTAACAAGGGTGAAGAAGCACCGATTGTCAAATATATTAATAAATTACTAATTGATGCGATCCGTATGGGGGCTTCAGACTTACATTTTGAACCTTATGAAAAAATCTATCGGGTACGTTACCGGGTAGATGGGGTATTACGCCAGATTGCAACACCACCACTACAGCTGGCAAATCGCTTGTCTTCGCGTCTTAAAGTCATGTCGCAAATGGACATTTCTGAAAAACGGGTACCGCAAGATGGTCGTATTAAATTAAAACTTTCTAAAAATAAAGCCATTGATTTCCGTGTCAACTCTCTCCCTACCCTGTTTGGTGAGAAGCTGGTACTGCGAATTCTGGATCCCTCCAGCGCGATGTTGGGAATTGATGCACTAGGTTATGAACCGGAACAAAAAGACCTTTTTATGCAAGCGCTGGACAAACCGCAAGGCATGCTCCTGATCACTGGTCCAACAGGTTCCGGTAAAACCGTTTCACTGTATACCGGTCTGAATATCCTCAATCGTGAAGATACCAATATTTCGACAGCGGAAGATCCGGTCGAGATTAACTTACAAGGCATTAATCAAGTCAACGTCAACAATAAAGTTGGTCTTACCTTCTCTGCCGCACTGAAGTCCTTCTTACGTCAAGACCCGGACATCGTAATGGTCGGTGAGATCCGGGATCTGGAAACTGCCGAGATTGCGATTAAAGCGGCGCAGACCGGTCATATGGTGATGTCGACCTTGCATACCAATAGTGCGCCTGAGACCTTGACCCGTTTACGAAACATGGGGGTGCCCTCTTTCAATATTGCCACTTCAGTAAACCTGGTCATTGCACAACGGTTGGCGCGTCGTTTGTGTTCACAATGCAAGAAACCTGCAGATATTCCGCAACAAAGCTTACTGGAGATGGGCTTTACCGAAACCGACTTGCAGCAACCTGAGTTCCAAATTTATGAACCGGTGGGCTGCAATGAATGTCGTGAAGGCTATAAGGGTCGTGTAGGTATTTATGAAGTTATGAAAGTAACACCCGAAATTTCCAGAATTATTATGGAGGACGGCAATGCACTTGAAATTGCAGATGCTTCCGCACGTGCAGGTTTTAACAATTTACGCCGGTCAGGTTTAATCAAGGTGATGCAGGGGGTGACTTCTTTACAGGAAGTCAATCGTGTCACCAGCGAATGATCGGGCGCTGATCTAAAATAAGGATAAAGGTATGGCAGCAGTAAAGAAAGGCCAGATGATGCCGATCTTCAGCTATGAAGGAATTGATCGTAAAGGGGCAAAGATCAAGGGGGAATTGCCAGCAAAAAATATGGCTCTGGCCAAGGTCACCCTTCGGAAACAAGGCATCAGCATCAAGACCATTCGGGAAAAGAAAAAAAATATCCTTGAAGGCTTGATGAAGAAAAAAGTCTCAACACTGGATATTACAATTTTTACCCGACAGTTGGCGACCATGATGAAAGCCGGGGTACCACTGGTACAAGGCTTTGAAATTGTCGCAGAAGGTCTGGAAAATCCGGCGATGCGTGAAGTTGTACTAGGAATTAAAGGTGAGGTTGAAGGCGGTAATACTTTTGCCGGAGCACTGCGCAAATATCCACAATATTTCGACAACCTATTCTGTTCACTGGTCGAATCTGGTGAACAATCTGGTGCTTTAGAAACCATGCTAGATCGCGTTGCGATTTACAAAGAAAAAAGCGAACTACTCAAGCAAAAAATCAAAAAAGCCATGAAATATCCTGCTGCGGTGGTTGTAGTCGCCCTAATTGTTACCATCATTCTGATGGTCAAAGTGGTCCCGGTTTTCCAGGATTTATTCTCTTCATTTGGTGCGGACTTACCGGCTTTTACCAAAATGGTGGTCAATATGTCGGAATGGATGCAAAAGTATTGGTTCCTGCTGATTATCGCCATTGGGGCCGTGATTACCGCTTTTCTTGAAGCGAAAAAACGCAGCAAGAAATTCCGCGATTTTCTGGATAAGGCCGCACTCAAAGCCCCGATTTTTGGTGACCTGGTGTATAAAGCGATTATTGCACGTTATAGCCGCACTTTGGCCACGACTTTCGCAGCTGGTGTTCCCTTGATTGATGCACTGGAATCCACTGCCGGCGCTACCAATAACGTCGTGTATGAAGATGCCGTGATGAAAATCCGTGAAGATGTCGCCACAGGTCAACAACTACAGTTTGCCATGCGCGTGACCAACAAATTCCCATCCATGGCAGTACAAATGGTCGCGATTGGTGAAGAATCTGGTGCACTAGATGCCATGCTAGACAAAGTAGCCACACATTATGAAAATGAAGTCGACAATGCAGTTGACGGCTTAACCTCGATGATGGAACCGCTCATTATGGCTGTTCTCGGTGTGCTTGTCGGTGGTCTGGTGATTGCCATGTACCTTCCAATTTTCCAAATGGGTTCTGTGGTTTAATGCACGATTTTCTTCAATATTTTATTCAAAACCCAACGGCGTTGTATATCGCAGTTGGGCTTTTTAGTTTATGTATCGGCAGCTTTCTGAATGTCGTGATTTACCGCACTCCCAAGATGATGGAACAGGAATGGCGTACTGATTGCCAGATGTTCCTGCATCCGGAACAGCCGGTGATTGATGAAACTAAGTTAAGTTTAAGCAAACCCGCTTCAGCTTGCCCCAAGTGTCATCAGCCAATCCGCTGGTACCAGAATATTCCCGTCATTAGCTGGCTGGTCCTGCGCGGAAAATGTAGCAACTGCCAGAATCCGATCAGCATCCGTTATCCTTTGGTTGAAATTCTGACGGCAGTTTGTGCACTCCTTGTCGTAGCAGTATTTGGCCCTACCCTACAAATGCTGTTTGGCCTGATCCTGACTTATGTGCTGATCGCACTCACTTTTATTGATTTTGACACCCAGTTATTGCCTGACCGTTATACTTTACCCTTGGCTGCGCTAGGTTTGGGGGTAAATAGTTATGCACTTTATACCTTACCCGGTGCTGCCATCTGGGGCTATATTATTGGTTTCCTGTGTCTGTGGGTGGTGTATTATGCATTTAAAATCGTTACCGGCAAGGAAGGTATGGGCTATGGCGATTTTAAATTGCTTGCCGCCCTGGGTGCCTGGATGGGGCCTTTATTACTGCCTTTAATTGTGCTGCTGTCTTCTCTGGTTGGTGCGATTATCGGGATTATCCTACTGAAAGTCCGCAAGGAAAATCAGCCTTTTGCCTTTGGTCCCTATATCGCGATTGCCGGCTGGATTGCTTTTTTGTGGGGCGAGCAGATTATGAAAGTGTATTTAGGTCAATAAAGTGAAATTTATACTCGGATTAACCGGCGGGATTGGCAGTGGCAAGTCTGCTGCCAGTCAGTGGTTTGAAGCACAAGGGATCACGGTAGTCGATGCCGATGTGGTAGCGCGTGAAGTGGTCGAAATTGGGCAGCCTGCACTTACCCAGATCCAGCAGGCTTTTGGCGATTGGGTACTGCTTGCCGATGGCTCACTGAATCGTCGTGCCTTGCGTGAATATATCTTCCAGTCTCCTGAAGCACGCAAGACCCTGGAAAGTATTACCCATCCGGCAATTCGCACTTCCATTATCCAGCAACTACATGCTGCGCAAAGTCCCTATGCCATTCTGGTTTCACCACTTTTATTTGAAACCAATCAGCACGAACTCACTCAGCATACCTTACTGATTGATGCCACCATCGAACTGCAAATTGAGCGGGCCTCACAACGTGATGGCCAGAATATCGAACAAATTCGCAATATCATTGCCGCCCAAATGTCCCGCGAACAAAAGCAGACCATGGCCGATGATATTGTCCTAAATGATGGTCATCTGGATCATCTCTATGCTCATCTCAGACCATTACATCAAAAATATTTAAACATGGCAGCCAGCTGAAGCATAAAAAAAGCAGTCTGATTAAGACTGCTTTTTTTGTTCTGCTAATTTTCGGCTCAGACTGTCCTGATGCTGTAACCAGCGCCACGGCTGTAAGGCCCCGACGGCCATACCCATCAGGCCACACACCATGGCCAGACTTAAAGTTTCATTTAATAAAGGTACAGCCAGAATTGCCGCAATAAAAGGTGCAAGATTGGTAATACTGCCTGCCTTAAATGCACCAAGACGCTTGATGGCTTCTACATAGCTTAAAGTAGCAATAATCACCACAAATATGCCGTGAAAAATGGTCTGAAACAGTAAATGCTTGGGTTCAGGCACACTCAAATTTTTCGGTAAAAATAGCAGATAAATCGGCACATATATCACTGCCGACCAGATCGCGACACCACACATTGCCTGCCATGCAGTTAGCTGATATTTACGCAATAAAACAGTAAAAATCGCCCAAAGTATGGCACTGATAAAAAACAGCCCGTCCCCTGCCCCAAAGGCTACACCAGTTTCCCGATACATCAGCATACTCATGAGACATAGTACGACGATCATAATGATCAGGCTGGCCCAGGTATGTTTATCAAAAGCCTGCCCCATCAGAAAAAAAGCCATGATCGCGGTACAGATCGGAATACAGCCATTCAAGAAAATTGCAGCATGGGCGGTAGGTGCGTAGTGAAAAGCACTATAGGCAAACAGGCAATAAATCACCCCGCCAATCATAGCTAAAATAAAAGGCTCTTTTTTCAGTAAAAAAGCGGCCTCTTTACGATAAAGCAAGATCGGCATCAGAATCAGGAAGGCCAAAGAAAAACGCAAGGCCACAATATCCCAAGCACTGATCTGCCACAGCGCATTCAGGCGGGCTGTTAAAGTAAAACCGCCCCAGATGCACATGGTAACAACTAAAAAAACATAGCCTTGGGTACGGTCTGACAATGCCATCATCAATTAAAGGTTACGTTGACGGCAGGCTTCATACAGCGCCATGCCTGTAGCCACACTGACATTCAGACTTTGCAGATTACCTGCCATCGGAATATACACGGTCTGATCACATTGGCTTTGCGTAATTGGACGTAGGCCAGTATCTTCCGCACCCATCACGATACAGACGCCAGTACCGGTAAAATCAAAATTTTGAATCGGCAGCGCTTTTTCATCCAGCATAGTTCCGACAACACGAACATTAAAATCTTCTTTGATTTGACCCAAAGTACGCGCCAGATTGGTGACCTGAATGAATTTGACTTTGTCCGCACCACCTGCAGCCACTTTACGTGCAGTCGGGGTTAACGTTGCAGAACGATCACGTGGCGCAATCACTGCCTCAACGCCCATTGCAGCGGCTGTACGGATACAGGCACCGAGATTATGCGGATCGGTAATATGATCGAGGGCCAATAACAACGCTTGAGGATTCGCACTCAACAAGGATTCAAGATCTTTTTCATTCAGGGTTGGATGAGCACGAACTGCGGCTACGACCCCCTGATGAAACGGTTGCCCGGCCAGTTTCTCCAGTTTGTCACGGCTGGCTTGCTGCACACTGATCCCAAACGGTTCAGCCAGTTCCAGTACACGCTTTAAACGCTGATCATCGCGTCCTTTGAGAGTGAATAATGTCAAGACACGTTCAGGCTCAAGCTCTAACAATGACTCCACTGAATGTACGCCATAAAAATATTCAGGTTTTGCCATGAACGACCTCTAGATTAGTTATATACAAAAGAAAAATCCCGTAAAGCTGACTTCACAGGATTTCTATAGCTGATTAGTTTAACCGATTCGCACTGAAATTTCTTGCCCGGTTTACACTGATCTTGAATCTGGACTTAACCTTCAAAATGGCAGACATAGTCCAGCACATCATCGGTTTCGATTTTAAAACGGCTATTGCCCGGCACATAGAAAGACTGCCCCGCACGGAACAGCTCACTTTCTTCGCTATCGCCAATCTGAACACGGCATTCACCTGAAACAATTTCCATACGCTCAGGAACATGTGTTTCAAAGGTCAAGGCATTTTCTGATGGCAGAATGACACCCAAAGTTTTTTTGGTCCCGTCTTCAAATTGTACAATGTGGCTAATACACAACCCGCCGAAATATACATTAGATTTTTTAAGTACAGATACATGATCAAACTGAGCTGACATGCGATTTCTCCAGATAAAGCATTTTGTAATATTTTGATTGCTGTAGTTTAAATGTGCACCCTCAACTAATCAATCGAAGTTTGTCGGCGTCGATCAAATATTCTGTATCACCTGAACCCCTTCTATTTACAGCATGTTTTGGCCTGTATTTTGCTGATAGATAAACTTAAGTTTCGATCTGCACGCGCTCTTTTAAAAACAGGCTCAATTGAGTCTTTAATTTAAAGATTGGGGATGTCAAAAATATGAAAATCAGCAGTGCATTAACGGACTTCTGAGTCAGCTTCTTGCGAAAATACAGTGAAATAAGCATATATAAATCGCTAAAATTTAAGATAGAATGAAATTGATTCGTCCTGATTTATAATAATCACAGCCATGTTGCGACCCCAATCCGACATCAGGCTATTTCAATCAAACTTTTCGCAGCCCGGATGCGTTTATGCTGACACATTTAACTCTGATCAATTTTGCTTTAGCTGAACATCTTGCTATTGATATTGATAAAGGTTTTAACGTTTTAACCGGTGAAACCGGTGCAGGTAAATCCCTCTTACTGGATGCATTGTCTGCCTGTTTGGGTGAGCGAACCGATACCAATTATGTACGTTATGGCTCAGAAAAAGCCGATGTCACTGCCAGTTTCAGCTATCAGGAACACAGTCCTGAAGCCGCATGGTTAAAAGAACATGAGCTGGATGACGAATCAGGTGAAATTCATTTACGCCGGGTGATTTTTGCTACCGGCCGCAGCAAGGCCTGGATCAATGGACGTCCGAGCAGCCTGTCTGAACTGAAAGAAATTGGGCGTTTACTGGTACAACTCTATAGCCAGCATAGTCAGCAGCAACTTCTGGAACCGCCTTATCCGAAGCACTGGCTGGATCGTTATTATCATTTTTATGCGCCGGCTCAAGCAGTACGTGATGCGTATAGCACTTGGCAAAAAAATATTCGCCAGCATCAGGCAGCTTTGGATGCACAAGCGACACGCAAGCAGCGTCTGGAAACCCTTGAGCTGCAACTCGAAGAACTGGAAGAAATTGTTCAGACGGATTATCCTGAAATTGAACAGGAATTTGATCGGCTCTCGCATCATGAAGCCATTATGCAGGACTGTGTCTATAGCCTGAATGTGCTGGATGAAGCTGAACAGAATATCACTCAGGAACTGGCATCAATTATGCGTCGGGTTGAGTCGCATGCCGGACGCAGTGAACAGCTTTCCGGGATTTATACTTCCCTACTGAATGCTCAAAGCGAACTTGAAGATGCAGCAGCGAATTTACGCCAGTTTATGGATCGGCAGAGTTTTGATCCTGAACGCATGGAAGTACTGAATTCAACTTTAGAAATCTTCCATCGTCTGGCACGTAAATATCGTACCCAGCCAGAATTACTGAAAGAAGAATATGAAGCCTGGCAAAGTGAACTGGAACAGTTACATCAACTGGAAGATCCGGAAACACTGGCTGAACAGGTAGCAGTGTCTTATCAGGAATTTCTGGATAAAGCCCAACATCTGGATCAGATTCGCCGTGAAGCCGCAGCACCTTTGGCCAAGCAGCTCACTGAGCAGGTCAAACAGCTGGCACTGCCTGAAGCACGTTTTGAGTTTAAGTTTGAGCCTCTGGAACATCCATCTAGCGAAGGCCTGAGCTTTATCCAGCTACTTTTTACTGCCAATAAAGGCATTCCGGCACAGCCTTTGGCCCGGGTTGCATCAGGTGGTGAGCTTTCGCGTATTGCGTTGGTGATGCAAGTCATGAATGCGGAAAAAACCGAAGCGGAAGTGCTGGTCTTTGATGAAATTGATGTCGGGATCAGTGGTGGTACCGCAGAGATTGTCGGGCGTTTACTGGCCGATCTGGCCCAACATGTACAGATTCTGTGTATTACCCATCAGGCGCAGGTTGCAGCACAATCTGATCAGCACCTACTGGTGAAAAAACAGCAGACTGATCCTGCCAGCAGCACGATTATCAATCTTGAAGAAAATGAAATAATTCAGGAGCTTGCAAGAATGACAGGTGGTGTAGAGATTAGTGAAACCACCTTGCAACATGCCCGTCAGTTACGTCAGCTGAAATTTCAGCAGGCTTAAATATTTACAATCTGGACAAATAAAATTTGGTGAATCCAAGAAGCTCTAGTAACGTAGCTATTAGGATCATAGGATTTCTCTGCGAAGAAATTAATTTTAAGGAGAACTGCTCAGGTGACCAAACAGTTTCTGACACATCGTTGTCTGATTGCACCGCCGCATGCGAATGATGATTTTTTTGCCCAGACGGTCATTTATCTCGCACGGCATGATGAAGATGGTGCGCAAGGCATCATTATCAATCGACCTGCCGGCATTCAAATTAAAGAATTGCTGAATGATCTTGATATTGAAGCAGACAATGTCAATCCGCATGAAGTATTGCAAGGTGGTCCATTACGCCCTGAGGCCGGCTTTGTCCTGCATACCGGTCAGCCGACCTGGCATTCGTCTATTGCCGTAGGCGAGAATGTCTGTATTACCACATCGAAAGATATTCTGGATGCCATTGCGCATAATGAAGGCGTTGGTCGCTATCAGATTGCACTTGGCTATGCCAGCTGGGGCAAACACCAGCTGGAACAGGAAATTGCTCGTGGTGACTGGCTGATTTGTGATTCCGATATGGATCTGATTTTTAATTTACCTTATAACGACCGTTGGGACGCTGCCTATAAAAAAATGGGGGTAGACCGCAACTGGTTATCTTCCGAGATTGGACATGCCTGATGTAAACGCGCCACAAACCATTATGGCGTTTGATTTTGGTACACAAAAAATGGGAATGTCGGTCGGACAATCCCTGATTGCTAGTGCCAATCCCCTACCCTTATTTCCCATGAAAGATGGTATTCCCAACTGGGATGAACTACTCAAAATCGTGAAAAGCCATCAACCCAATTTATTTCTGGTCGGCTTACCATTGAATATGGATGATAGTGAATCGGAGCTGTCGACACGGGCGCGAAAATTTGCCCGCCGTTTACGTCATCAGACCAATATTGAAACCTGGATGGTGGATGAACGTTTGACCACCCGTGAAGCACGCGATGAACTGGATCATTACCAAGCTCAAGGTCGAGGCAAGAAACTCTCTGCGGACAGTATTGCGGCTGCCTTGTTGATTGAAAGCTGGTATCGCCATCCTGCCGGAATCACGCCTTAATCTGTTTTTAAATTTTTTTAAATCAGCATCCTTTAGGGTGCTTTTTTACACTCCAAAATGCTTCTTAAGGATAAAAATAACGAAAAGTCAGATTAATTCTCGGTGTTAAAACTTTGCTGGTTTTGCTGATACTGTGCTTCCAGTGCTGCTGCGTCGCGCCACGCATCACAATCAGTTGTCCACTGTGTAACAGCACATCGACTTTATCGCTGTGAATTTTATGCTTAAAGCTCATTTTACGGGTAGCTCCCAGACTTAGAGAAGCGATGACATTTTCCCGAGAGGTACCTGTATATAACGCCGGCTCATCATCACTATGCCAGCCCAAGCCTTGGGAACCATCTTCATACAAATTGGCCAGACAGGAATTAAAGGGATGACCGACCAGAATTTCAATATGCTGCTTTAAACGGAATAATCCGGGTGTCCATACCTGAGCTTGTTTGAGCGTACCAGAATAACGATACTGATAATGTTCATCGCCATACCAGACCACCTGGCGACCTGTGACATGGTGCTTGCCAAATAAATGCACTTCATCATGTTGCCAGGCCAGCTGACTGAGAAAATGCTGTAGATACTGCTGGCTTTGTTCCTGATCCAAAATCAGGCCATAATCCTCCACTACCCCATCAAAAGGTAATACATTGGCTTGCGGCTGGGGTGCAAATAAATCGAGAGTCATATCAATTCAATCCAGTATCCACATGAAAATACTGACATTCGACCTAAAGGATTACAACTGCTCTTCACAAATGACTACAACATTTATGCTTGTGGCTAGCCTAATTCCTGCCTAGACTGAATTCAACTTTCACAATAAAAATAATCCTTTTATGAACTTATGGCAGCTGTTTCAGAAACTTCGTCCCTTTGTTCAGCCTTACCGGTTGCTGGTGATTGCCACGCTGATTCTGACCCTGATTGGCTCATTCACCGCACAGGTCAATGCCATTACCTTGCAATATGCGGTCGACAGCATCAATTCGCTACTCGAAACCGGTCAAGGACTGGAACAAGGCTGGCATATTCTGATCACGATTTCGGCGATTTTGCTCGGCAAAGAAATTATCAATGCCTTTGTCCAGTTCGGGCAGAAGTTCTATGGAGAGAAACTGCGGATTTTTGTCTCTCAGGATCTGGCCCAAGGGATTATTGAAAAATTTTTAAAATATCGGCTGGAATTTTTTAATCAGGAAAATAACCAGGCCGGTAAATTACAGACCCGGATTGACCGTGGCATTGGCTCACTGACCCGTCTGGTGCAAATTTTCTTTATTGATATTTTACCGTTATTTACCAGTGCCATTGTGGCTTTGGGGCTAATGTACTATGCCAATGTGTATGTCGGTCTGGTCGCGACTGCTATTGTTCCTATCTATTTCTGGCTGACCTATAAGCAGGCACAAAAACTCGGGGGCTGGCGCCGCAGTCTTCGCGATGGTCGGGAGAGAAAAAGTCAGGGCATTCTCAGTATCATCAACTCGATTACCGTGATTAAGTCTTTTAACCGCGAATCGATTGAATCGGAAAAGCAGCTCGGTTTACAGCGTGAACTGACCGACAATCAGATGAAAACCCGCCAGACCAGTTTCCTGTTTGATGGCCTGAAAACTTTTCTGGAACAGATCGGGATTGTACTGATCATTATTTTAACCTCCTACTTTGTGCTGGATGGCCAGATGAGTATCGGTATGATCATGTTTCATGTGCTGCTATTTAATAATGTCTCTGCCCCAATTCGATCCCTGCACCGGATTTATGATGAAGTGAATGATGCCATGATCTATTCAGAAAGCTTTTTCAAAATTCTGGAGGCCGATGATGAAATTGAACAAAGCGGTCAGCAGAAACCGATTGTCCAAGGCAAATTTGAACTGAGTGGCGTGAATTTTTATTATCCAAACGGCCACCATGCCCTGAAAGATATTGATATGGAAATTCGCCCCAATAAAATTACCGCCTTGGTGGGCTTATCGGGTGCCGGAAAATCTACCCTCATCAGTTTGCTGGATAAATTTTATGAACCACAGCAAGGTCAGATCAAACTGGATGGCATTGACCTGAAAGATTATGACACCCAATATCTACGCGATCATATTGGTCTGGTCTTACAAAAAAATCATATTTTTCAGGGCACCATCTTTGACAATATCCGTTATGGTAAAACTACTGCCTCAATGGAGGATGTAATTGAGGCAGCAGAAAAAGCCTCGATTCATGAGCAGATTTTACAGTTACCGGATGGTTATGATAACGATGCCTTGATGCTGTCTGGCGGCCAGCAGCAACGGATTGCCTTGGCACGGATGTTCCTGAAAAATCCACCGATTATTTTTCTAGATGAACCGACGGCGAGTCTAGATGCAATTGCCACGGAACAGATTAAACACAGTCTGGACCAGATCAAGCAAGGCCGTACCGTGATCATCATTTCGCATAGCCTGTCGCAGATTATTGATGCGGATTATACTTACGTGATGAAAGAAGGAACGATTGCTGAGCATGGCGAGCACGACCAGCTTTATCATCAGCAAGGCGTGTATAAGGAAATCTTTGATGCGATGGCCAAAAGCCTGAATATTGAAAAAATTGCCAAAACTTTTGAAGATGATGCCGAGGAAGAAACTCATAGTTAGCTTCTCTATCTCAATAAAGAAACCTCCGGTACGGAGGTTTTTTTATTTTAATTTTTTAAGATTTAACGCTGAACTTTCTGTTCAATTTCTTCAACACTGGTATGACGCACATCAAAACCTTTGACCATATAGATCACCTGTTCCGAAATATTCCGGGCATGATCGCCAATTCTTTCGAGTGAACGCAGCACCCACAATACATTGATGACACGACTGATATGCCGTGGGTCTTCAATCATATAAGTCATAAGCGTACGTGTGGCTGACTGATATTCACGGTCAATATCCGCATCCGCCAACATGACCTTCAAAGCTTGATCTACATCCAGACGCGCAAAAGCATCCAGTGCATCATGAATCATCACCCGCACCTGGTTGCCAATATGCCGGGTTTCCATATAACCGCGTGGTGAGCTACCCTCTTCACACAAGCTTTGTGCAATTCGGCCTATTTTCGAGGCTTCATCGCCAATCCGTTCCAGATCGGTATTGGCCTTGGACATGGCAAGCACCATACGTAAATCAATCGCGGCAGGATGACGGCGCGCCAGAATCAGGGTCAGCGCTTCATCAATATCTCGTTCCATCTGATTGACGACATTATCTTGAAACTGCACATCTACTGCCATTGAGACATCTGTGTCCAATAGGGCATGAATGGCATTAGCTACCTGCTGTTCTACCAGTCCGCCCATCGTCATGAATTTGGTATTTACGTCCTGCAGTTCTTCATTAAATTGCGAAGAAATGTGATGACTTAATACAGGATTATTTGGACACAAGGAAAGCTACTCCTGAACGATAGAGGACAATGATCAATAATAAATCATATTAAAGCATATCCATGATGAAAGTTTGATGACAATAGTAGCCTCATAGAGGCTGAGGCGAATCATATTCAATCAGCCAGGCATTCAGCTCTGCCAGTTCCTTTTCGGTTAACTGCCCGACCGAGGCCTGCAATTGCAGCACATGCAACAGATAATCATATTTGGCATTCAAATAATCGGTCTTGGCAGAAAAGGCATTACGCTGTGCCAGCAACACATCGACCATGGTTTTTAAGCCTTCCTGATATTGGGCTCTGGACGCTTGTGAGACAATTTCCGAAGAGTCCATCGCGGCTTTACGTGCATTCAGTTTGGCCTGATCGGTTTCTACCTGCATAAAGGACTGTTTCACATCGGTATTGGCTTTACGGATAGCCGCATCCAGTTGCGCTTCACTTTTTTGCACATTAACGCCGGCCTGACGGATACTTTTTTGCGTGCGTCCACCGCTAAATACATTCCAGTTCACCTCCACCCCAATCTGGTCGAAATCTCCATTGCTGGACATGATCGTAGCCGGACTTTGCTTTAAATAGCCATAGGTTCCGACCACTTCGACCTGCGGATAGAGCGCAGCCTGTTCGACCCGTTTGGCATCTTCAGAATAGCGCTTTTGCAGACGCGCTTGCAGAATATTCAGATTTTGGCTTTGTGCTAATTCGGTCCAGGACTGCATATCACTTGGAACCGGTTTCTGGAACTGGAAATCGTTGCGTAATACCGCCAGATTTTCCTGATAAGGGCCGATTAACTGTGCCAGCTGTTCTTGGGCCAGTACCAGCTGAACTTGAGTCGAAATCCGGTTGGCTTGGGCACTTTGATACTGGGCATTGGCTTCACTGACCTCACTACGCGCCACCAAACCTTCTTTCAGCTTAGCATTCATCATGCGTAACTGTTCAGACAGCGCCTGCTCTTCCTGTAAATAAGCCGTAGTCAAAGACTGCTGCCGCAAGACATTAAAATAGGCTTCGGCCACCTGTAAAATATGCTGCTGTTTTTGCAGACGCAGATTGACTTCACTGAGTTCGACCGAGGTCTTGACCTGCTTATAACCTTGCCAGGCATCCCAGCGAAATAAAGGTTGGCGTGCGGTTAAGGCCACCTGACGGCTGGTTGTACTGGAACTTTGCAACTCACCAAATTCAGTAGGCAAACCTTCAGACTCTGAGTTGTTGACGGACTGGTTTTTACGGGTCACATTTCCAGATAAAGTCACGGTCGGCAGCAAATTTCCGCTGGCAATCCCCAGATTGAGCTGATCAGATTGGTACTGCAACACATTCGCCTGCCAATTTGGATCATTTTGCTGGGCGCGTGCATACGCTTCTTGTAAATCCAGGGCAAAAATCGCCGGACTAATTAATAGCAATAAACAGGCCATGACACTGCGTTTTAATTTCATTTTATAGTGTTAACCCCTAACAGCCATTCAGATCAAAAAATTCTGGCGCTTTAAGCTAAGCCATACTAAAGAGATCTCTTGAATTTTTACGTATGATTTTTATTAATTTTTTAATATAAAGATCAATTTTTATCCATCATTAATTCAATTTTCTGGCTCCCATACCGGCAATGTAACAAAGCAATTCACAATACTAAACATAGTATTTTAGTTTGATCTATACAATATCTCCCAGTAAGGCCGTTATTTTCTGAATTCACCTATATATACAGAGTCCTGAAGCATAGTGTTAATGCCATTCCCGTCGATATTCAAAGCCTGTGTGCTTGCTGGTAGCGTGCTGCTTCTTGGGGGCTGCCAACAGCCCTCAGATCCACAGATCCAGGTCGAACAGACTGAGGCGAAGCAAACGCAAAGTCCAGTCAGTGACTTTAGCCTCATGTGCCAGAATATTGAAAAAAATATGTCCCAGATTAATGACCAGCGCACGACGTTTGCGCTGGAGCAGATTAATCAGGATCTTAAAGTGTGCCTGCCGTTGATGGACTTGGCGGAGCAGAAGCAACTGATGCAGCGCTCTACCGAAATGTATCAGCGCTTTTTAAAGGTGGATCGCACCGAATTTCAGCAACGCGCCTTTGAGCAGTATGCACTGGAAATGGCGCAGCATCCCACCATTCAGCATGCGCATTTTCAACAGCTCACCTCACGTGACCAGTATCTGTTAAAACACAAGGGGCAGGCTTATGTAGAACTGCTGGATCTGGGGGATGGCACTTTACATTATCGCCGCAGTCCGGAATATCTGGCGCGTATTTTTGCCCCTTATTTACCGGCCGCTGAAAAAGCCTTTATTGAAAATCTGGCGGAACAGAATATGGAACCGGTGCTGGTGGAAAAACGCCTGCAGATTGAAGCCACTGATATTGCAGCCCGCAGTCTGCTTTGGGAAGACTATCTCAAGACTTATCCGAATAGCAGTTATAAACGCGATGCTGAATATCTGCTGAAGCAATATACCTATTTCCTGTTTAGAGGTACCGAGCAATCCCCGGTGTCGGAAGATTATCGCGATCGTTATGCTGTGGATACCAGTCATCTGGAAACTATTATTGGACTATCAAACGGCCAGAAATCAACGCTGTCCACACAGGCACGCCTGTTTCTGGAATTTCTGGACATGACTCCGGAACAGCGCCAACAAGTCTTGCCTGCCGATTATAGAAACCGCTCGGAAGCAGAACAGATTCTGTACTATGCCCAGATCAGCCCGCCCTCACAAAAATATGATAAAGACTGCTTTACCGATGCCATCTGTATCTAGTTGGGATCAGTTTCACCTTCAATCAATATCGCCATGTCTAAATCAATCCTCGTTTAAAGTTGAGCGATTTAGACCTGTTTATTCTGCCTAAACTGAGCTAAGCTTTAGCCTCGCTTGACGGAGCGCGAGTAATGCCTCGCTGAGATCATGTGATTCCTTTTATCGTTATCAGGAATTGAGCATGAGTACCGTTGAACCTGATCAGGTTAATACCTGCGTAGGAATCAAGCCAGCTAAAAACCCAGCCCTTGCTTTATCTGTTCAGGATAAATCTGCCTACGTTTTTGGTCGTGCTTGATTCGTTGATGTCATCATAAGGATCATAGCCATGAACCAGTTAACGAATCTTTCTTCTGAAACCACTCTCTCCGCTCATGAACAGGAAGCACGCGATTTAACGCGAATTCTGCCTGCCTCACGTAAAGTCTATCTGCAAGGCTCCCGTCCTGATATTCAGGTACCGATGCGGGAGATTTCCTTAAGTGAAACCCCGACCAGTCTGGGCGGTGAACATAATCCGCCATTAATGGTCTATGACACGTCTGGTGTTTATACTGACCCCGATGTGACGATTGACCTGAACAAAGGTCTGCCGAATATTCGTGAAAGCTGGATTGAGCAGCGCAACGATAGTGAAATTCTGGATCAGCTCAGTTCTGAATTTGGCCGCCAGCGTTTACGCGATATCCGTACCGCTGCGATCCGTTTCGCGCATATTCAAAAACCACGCAAAGCCAAATGCGGCCGCAACATCACCCAGATGCATTATGCCAAGCAAGGCATTATCACACCGGAAATGGAATACATTGCCATTCGTGAAAACCTACGTCAACTCGATGGTGTCGATATGCGCCAGCATCCGGGCCAGAATTTTGGTGCAAAAAACCTGACTGAAATTACGCCAGAATTTGTGCGTCAGGAAGTCGCCGCCGGCCGCGCGATTATTCCGGCCAATATCAATCATCCGGAACTGGAACCGATGATCATCGGGCGTAATTTTTTGGTCAAAATCAATGCCAATATTGGTAATTCTGCACTCGGTTCAAGTATCGAAGAAGAAGTCTCGAAAATGACCTGGGCGACGCGCTGGGGTGCAGACACAATCATGGACCTCTCGACCGGCCAGAATATTCATGAAACCCGTGAATGGATTATCCGCAACTCTCCTGTACCAATTGGAACCGTACCGATCTATCAGGCACTGGAAAAAGTCAATGGTGTGGCCGAAGACCTGACCTGGGAGATCTTTAAAGACACCCTGATTGAACAGGCTGAACAAGGTGTGGACTATTTCACCATTCATGCCGGCGTGCTTTTAAGATATGTACCGCTGACTGCCAACCGTTTGACCGGTATCGTATCGCGTGGCGGTTCGATCATGGCGCAGTGGTGTCTGGCACATCATCAGGAAAACTTCTTGTATACCCATTTCGATGAAATCTGCGAGATCATGAAAGCTTATGACGTATCGTTTAGTCTCGGCGATGGCCTACGTCCGGGCTGTGTGCAGGATGCCAATGACGAAGCGCAATTTGCCGAACTTCGAACTTTGGGCGAACTGACCCACCGTGCCTGGGAGCATGATGTTCAGGTGATGATTGAAGGCCCGGGCCATGTCCCGATGCATATGATCAAGGAAAATATGGATCTGCAACTGGAAGTCTGTAAAGAAGCACCCTTTTATACCTTGGGGCCACTCACCACCGATATCGCACCGGGTTATGACCATATTACTTCGGCAATAGGAGCCGCGATGATTGGCTGGTACGGCACCGCAATGCTGTGTTATGTGACGCCTAAAGAGCATCTCGGTTTACCCAATAAAAAGGATGTCAAAGACGGCATTATTACCTACAAGATTGCCGCACATGCAGCCGATCTGGCCAAAGGTCATCCGGGTGCGCAAGCCCGGGATAATGCCCTGTCCAAGGCGCGTTTTGAGTTCCGCTGGGAAGACCAGTTTAACTTGAGTCTGGATCCGGACACGGCGCGCAGCATGCATGATGAAACCATGCCGAAAGCCGCGCATAAATCCGCGCACTTTTGTTCCATGTGCGGACCAAAGTTCTGTTCAATGAAGATTAGCCAGAATGTTCGTGATTATGCCAGTCAACAGGCCAATCCTGATCAGCCGGCAAGCTCTCAGGCCGAAATTGAAGCCGGCATGAATCAGATGAAAGCCAGCTTCCACAACTCTGGTCAAAATTTATACCACAAACTATAAAACTGTAAAAAAAACAGTTGTCTTCAAAAAAAACTCAGATAGGATGAAAATAAATCAATTCATTCTATCTGAGCATATGAATATTATTAAACAGGCCTCTTATAATAAAAAAGACTTTAGCGTAGAGGCACGTGAGTTCTTGTACCAGGGATTTATTCAGGTAGAAAAAGTCAGCCTGAAACACCGTTTATTTAATCAGGAAAGCTCAACCCCTATTTTGCAACGTGAGCTGATTCATCGGCCAGAAGCAGCGGGTGTGCTGATGTACAATCATCAACAGCAGAAATTCGGCCTGATCGAACAGTTCCGGATTGGCGGACTGGATGATATCGACTCTCCTTGGCAACTCGAAGTAATTGCTGGCGTTCTGGATGGCGATGAAGCGCCTGAAACATGCATCCGTCGCGAAGCACTCGAAGAATCAGGCTGTACCCTGGATGAGCTGCAGCACATTTTCAGCTTCTATCCGTCCGCCGGGGCATGTTCCGAATTATTTCATTTATATGTGGCGCAGACCGAATTGCCTGAACAGGGCGGTATTTTTGGCATGCCGGATGAAGGTGAAAATATCCAGCTGCATATTCTGGATTATGCTGATATTCCGTCCTTGCTCACGAATGGTCGCTTAAGAAATGCACCTGTCATTATGGCCTTGCAATGGTTGCAACAACATATTCATACTGCAGGAATATGTCTAAGGGGAAAGACATGAGTTTTCAGCAGTCAAGCATAAACACACAGCCAGATTGGACCATTATCCAGATTTCTGATACCCATTTGATGGATCGGGAAGAGCTGGAATTTGCCCGGATGAATCCCGAGCAGAGTTTTCACGAGGTGATGCAGCAGATCCAACAGCGCTTTCCCCAAATGGATGCACTGATTCATACCGGTGATCTGGCACAGGTGCCGGTCGAGCAGACTTATCAACGCTATTTAGCATTTGTCCAGTCTTTAAACGTGCCGTATTATCAGATTCCAGGTAACCATGACGATTCTCGGGTGTTCCCTTTTCACCAGCATGCGAATCAGGTACATGCCATTCATTTTGGCACCTGGACCATGATCCTGTTAAATAGTGCCGTTCAAGGCAAGATCGATGGCTGGGTGGAACAAGCTCAACTCGATCAATTGGACCAATTATTGCTTGAATTTAAGCATCAGCATGTCATTGTCGCTTGCCATCATCATCCTTTTGCGATGAAATCGTACTGGATTGATCAGCACCGGCTGAAAAATGCTGAAGATTTAAAAGATGTACTGGCTCGGCATCATAATATCAAGCTGGTTCTGTTTGGTCATGTGCATCAGGATTCCTGCAACGAATGGCATGGCATCTACTTTTTATCCACGCCATCGACCAGTGTGCAGTTTAAACCTAAAAGTGAAGATTTCGCGCTAGATCAGGCGGCACCAGGTTATCGTGTATTACATTTGCAACAAAATGGTGAGTTTGATACCTATATTGAACGGGTGGCATTGAGCCAGCAAAATATTAATACCGAAATTTCAGGTTATTAACTTTTCAATTTGTTTTTTTTGCATTACTTTATTGCAACCAAAGGAAATGTGATATGCATAGTCCAGACATCAAAGACTATCAATAAGCATAAAAAGTCTATATGATGACGGCCCCCATAGGAGGATAATCTTTCTACAGGGTGGATAAAAAACTGCATATCACCATATTTTTTGCGTAGCAATCATACGCATAGATGAGGAATGCCCTAAATGGCGAATGACAACCAAAATCAAGTCTTAGACAATCAAACTGATGTTGTAGAAGAGAAAGCTGCAAAGCGCGTACGCAAATCTAAGCCTAAAACGACTGACGGTGGTTCTACTGCTAGCTTATTTGGTATTGAACCTTATCAACCTAAAAAAAATGAAGAATACATGTCTGAAGGTCAGCTTCAGCATTTCCGCCAAATCTTGCTGGCTTGGAAAGCTGAGTTGATGTCAGAAGTGGATCGTACCCTCAATACGATGCAAGACGAAAATACTGCTCTTCCAGATGTGAATGACCGTGCGACTCAGGAAGAAGAGTTTGCGATTGAGTTACGTACCCGTGACCGTGAACGTAAACTGATTCGTAAAATCGAACAGTCGATCGAAGCAATCCAGAATGATGACTATGGTTTCTGTGAAACTTGTGGTATCGAGATTGGCTTGCGTCGTTTAGAAGCACGTCCAACGGCTACTTTATGTATTGACTGCAAAACCCTTGCAGAGATCAAAGAGAAGCAAAATAACGGTTAAGTATGTCTGTAAATAATCCTCCCCTAACCCCTCCTTTAAAAAAGGAGGGGGACAACAGGATGGCTTATGTGGGCCGGTTCGCGCCATCGCCAACCGGCCCTTTGCATTTTGGCTCCCTCATTACCGCAGTTGCCAGTTACTGCGATGCCAAAGCCAATCAAGGCACATGGCTGGTCCGGATTGAAGACACCGATATTCCCCGCATTTATCCCGGCAGCGAAGAGCATATCCTGCGTGCCATGGATGCCTTTCAGCTTGAACCTGATGCCGAAATCATTTTCCAGAAAGACCGTTTAGATATTTACGAAGACGTCATCCAGCAATTACGTCAGCAAGACCTAGTCTATGCCTGTCAATGTACCCGTAAAATGCTCGGTTCCAACCATATCTATCAGGATACCTGCCGCAACTTGGGTCTGGCTTTTGAGCATCAGGCCATCCGTTTAAAAGTTGAAGATGTTGAAATCTGTTTTGAAGACCGGCTGCAAGGTCAGCACTGTTCAGAACTGAAAAAAGATCTGGGCGATTTTGTCTTAAAACGTCGTGACGGCATTATGAATTACCAGCTGGCTGTAGTAGTCGATGACTATCTGCAAGGTATGACTCATGCGGTACGTGGAGCTGATCTTTTAGATAATACCGAACGGCAAATCTATCTGGGACAGTTACTCGGTTATCCGCGTCTGAGCTATATGCATCTACCGCTGGCAATGAATGATCAGGGGCAAAAACTGTCAAAACAGAATCTGGCCCAAGCACTGGATTTAACTCAGGCACCGCAATTATTAAAACAGGCACTTCAGGCTTTGCATCAGGCTGAAGTTGATTTGGACACTCCCGATCGGATGCTGCAACAGGCGGTAGTACAATGGGACATTGAGCGGATTCCACATACAACTGAGCTACAAGGTCACGATTTATAAAAACAGCTTTTCACTTAAGCTAGACTTCTAGAATGAAAAATTGATAGGAAGAAGAGTATGTTTTTTATTTTTGGCGTCGGCCCTAAAACCAAAACCATTGAGAAAAGCCAGTTTCTGTGTCCGGTCTGCCGTACTCGTTCGGGCTATGAGCTAAAACAGCAGCGTAATTATTTTTCTTTATTTTTTATACCCTTGATTCCACTTTCCAAGCCTAAATCTGCTTTTGTGACCTGTTCCAATTGTGGAACCGCAATGCCGAGCACGGTACTGGACCATGCTCAGCCAGAGCCAGGACGAAACTCCAATCTAGAAGCTTGATTCTTCGCGGCTTGGATTGACCTGACGCGTGGTCGAATCAATTTTCAGAATCAGACTGATCATGACCGCACAGATAATCAGGGATGAACCGCCATAACTAATAAATGGCAAGGTCAAACCCTTGGTCGGCAACATGCCCATATTCATACCGGCATTCACCAGAATCTGTAACAGGAAAATGATACTGATGCCATAAGCCAGATAGCCGGCACGCAAATATTGATGCTGCAAGGCGCGGTGTCCAATGCGGATACAGCAAACCAGCATGGTGAAGGACAAGATCAGGATGGTTGAAATGCCTAAAAAGCCAAATTCTTCACCCAAAATTGCCAGCATGAAATCGGTATGCGCCTCAGGCAAATAAGACATTTTCTGGATACTATGCCCCAAGCCTACCCCTGCCCACTCCCCACGGCCAAAGGCCATAAGGGCATTAGAGAGCTGATAACCGGTGCCTAAGGGATCTTCCCAAGGATTCGAAAAAGACAGCAGACGTTGCAGACGATACGGTTCCAACAGAATCGCGGCAGCAAATGCGCCGACCAAGGTCATAAAAGCCACACCGAACTGAATCCACGGCGCACCCGCCAGAAAGAACACGCCAAGCATGGTTAAGGTAATTACCACGGTTGCACCCAAGTCAGGCTCGAGAATAATCAAACCGACGGTAGCACCCATGATGGCACTTAAACGGACCAGACCCTTGATATTATTCCGTACTTCTTCCGCACGGCGCACCACGTAGTCTGCAGTAAAAATTGCCATCATCACTTTGGCGACTTCCGAAGCCTGTAAGGTAAAGCCTGCGATCCGAATCCAGCGTTTGGAACCATTGACTTCCGTCCCGACAAATAGCACGGCCACCAAAAGTACGATGGTAATAATCCACAAAAAGAAAGTGTTATTAAACCAGACTTTTAAGGGGACTTTATAAGCCAGAAAAGCTGCTACGGCAGCGACAAAAATCGAAATCCCATGTCGGCTAATATAGTGAAACGGATTTTCATGCATACGTTCTGCATAGGGCATCGAGGCCGATGCCACCATGATCGAACCAATGCAGAGCAAAGCCAACACACAGAAAATCAATACATTCCGTGGATTCACTTCAGCAGGTATTCTAGGTATCCACTGCGTATAAAATTGATTTAATTTATTGATCGTAGTCTGAGCAAACCCAGCCATATCACGAATCCTTGTTATTCTTAATTGAGTTCATTCACATACGCAACAAACTTGCGACCACGCTCAGGATAACCCGAGAACATATCAAAACTTGCGCATGCAGGAGACAATAGCACGACATCATGTGCCTGAGTGTGCTTTTGGCAGATTTCTACTGCCTGCTGCAAGCTGTCCGCATGAATCAGTTCAATCGTACCCGCAATCGCTGCTTCAATGACGGGACGATCTTCACCGATTAATACCGCTACTTTGGCATATTTGCTTAATGATTCACGCAAGGCTTTAAAGTCCTGCCCTTTGCCCTGACCACCGAGAATAATCGCGACTTTACCGCCTTGGGCTTCAATGGCCATGCCGAGACCGTCCAGTGCTGCCAAGGTTGCGCCGATATTGGTACCTTTGGAGTCATTATAATAACGTACGCCTTGCACTTCTTTAACGAATTCACAGCGATGTTCCAGACCTTTAAAGGTCTTTAAGGTATTCAACATGCTTTCCAGTGGCAGGCCAATCGCTTCACCCAGCGCCAGACAGGCCAAGGCATTGGCAACATTATGCGTGCCCTGCATATACATCTCGGTACTTTTCAGCAGACGCTCACGACCACGCGCCAGCCAGATGCTGCCATCCGTATCCTTGAGAATACCGTACTGGTTCATATCCGGTGCATTTAGACCAAAGCTTTGTATCGGTGTTACGTCTGGCACCAGAGGACGGGTCAAAGAGTCATCACGGTTATAGACGACTTTTTTTACACCCTGGAAAATCCGGTGTTTCGCCGTGTGATAACCCATCATATCGCCATGACGATCCAGATGATCTTCACTCATGTTCAACACCACCGCGACTTCAGCCGCCAGATTTGAGGTGGTTTCCAGCTGAAAACTGGACAGCTCGAGTATATACAGCTCAGGATCGTCTTTAGTCAGGTCTAGCGCAGGACGACCTAAGTTACCACCGATAGCGACTTTTTTACCAGCATCCGCTGCCATCAAGCCAATCAAGGTCGTCACGGTACTTTTGGCATTAGAACCGGTAATTGCTACGATTGGCTTGTCTGTAGCACGGCGTAAAATCTGGATTTCACTGACTACTGGAATGCCCTTGTTGATGGCTGCCTGAATTTCAGGAAGTTTAGGATCAAGTCCTGGGCTGATCACGATTTCTTCCGCAGACAACAACAGCTCGGCATCAAACTGACCGAAACTGGTCTGAACTTCAGCGGGTATCTGCTCATGCCCTGGCGGGTTAGCTCTAGAATCTGTTACTGCAACGCGGTAGCCCTGACTATGCAAGAAATTGACTGCTGCAACACCTGATATTCCGAGTCCTGCAACGACTTTTAACCCACCACGTTGTATTAACATTTTCGCCCCATATTTTGGTCTATTTTGAAACTGACGAAATGGTAGCACTTTGCTGTTTTGAATGCCTTTTCTGATTGGCTTTTCTGCACATTTTTTTTGTGTCCATGCGTAAAAAAACCGTCATGATCATGACGGTTTTTAAAATTCAGCCAGAAAAGGAAATTATTTCCATTTCACCGCTTGTTGGGCTGGCTTTTCTTCTGAACTTTTTTCTGAAACCGGACAGGCACAGTTGCCACCACAGCCTGCAGCCATACCCGGTTGCAGCCATTTGGCCAGACGCTGCCAACCCTTGGCCGCACAGGCATCAGACAGCTTCTGAAAGACTGAATTAGAGGTGTTGGGAAACACCTTTTTGAATACGACCAGCATGCTCCAAAGCACCAGCGCTGTCACAATTAGAATTTCAATCATCTCAATCTCCCATACCTATACAATGCAGCAAATTCAATTGGCCAAGGCCAAGCTGAGATTTAGCCCAAATAATATGAAGCAATTTGATAAGTCAGGAATGACATGAAATATGCCAGACCAAACAGGTAAACAGTCATGATACTGACAGTTTTCCAGGAACCGGTTTCACGTTTAACTGTTGCCAGAGTCGCCAGACAATGTGGTGCATAAATAAACCACACCAGCAAAGACAAACCTGTCGCAACTGACCAGCCCAGATCCCCTCCACCGCTGATTAGTGCAGCCAGACCTTCAGACATCGCATCTTCATCAACTGCCGACATCGCATAAACTGTGCCCAGTGCTGCAACGACCACTTCACGCGCTGCCATCGCCGGAATCAGGGCAATACAGATCTGCCAGTTAAAACCGAGCGGTGCAAAGATTGGCTGCATCAGATGACCGAGCATCCCTGCCAATGAATAATCAATGGCCGGCAGGGTTGCCCCTTCTGGGGGCTGCGGGAAAGTACATAGAAACCACAGCACAATCGATAAGGCGAAGATAATACCACCGACACGTTTCAAGAAGATTTTGCCGCGATCCAGCAAGCCGATCCAAACGTTCTTCAAATCCGGAAAACGGTAGCTTGGCAGCTCCATCAATAACATGTGCTGTGATTTATCTTTGTGGAAGAATTTCAACACAAAAGACACCAGCAAAGCACTTACGATACCCGCCATATACAGACCGAAGAGCACCAGACCTTGCAGATTCAGGAAGCCCCAGACAGTTTGTGCCGGTATAAATGCCGCAATCAGCAAGGCATAAACCGGCAAACGCGCCGAACAGGTCATTAAAGGTGCAACAAAAATCGTGGTTAAACGATCTCGTGGATCACTGATGGTCCGCGATGCCATAATCCCCGGAATGGCACAGGCAAAGCTGGACAATAACGGAATAAAGGCACGTCCTGACAAACCGGCTTTAAACATCAGTTTATCGAGCAAGAATGCTGCACGCGGTAAATAACCCGATTCTTCTAGTACTAAAATAAAGAAGAACAGAATCAGAATCTGTGGCAGGAACACCACCACGCCACCGGCACCGGCAATAATCCCGTCCACCACCAGGCTATTCAGTAATGGGTGCGAAATATATTCGCCGAGGAACTCACCCAGCCAGCCAAAGAAGGATTCAATCCCATCCATAAACGGCGCAGCCCAGGCAAATACCGCCTGGAAAATCACGAACATCATTACAGCTAGGCTGAGTAAGCCCAATACCGGATGCAGAAAAATCTTGTCAAGAAAATCGGTACGCTTATCTTCCTGATCGACGAAATTGACCACGTCATTCAGAATGTTTTCTACGCGCTGGTGACTATCACCTTTCAAGCCACTGAGCTCAGTCTGTGGTACAGAATACTTGCCTTGATCTAGCGCATTTTTCAGGTTTTCAATGCCTGAACTGCGCACAGCCACCGTTTCTACCACAGGCACGCCCAGTCGCTCAGACAGCTTCTGGGTATTGATCTGCATGCCACGACGGCGTGCTTCATCCATCATGTTCAGCACGACCAGCACCGGACGATCCAGCGCAATCATTTCCAGCACCAGACCCAGATGTAATTTCAGATTGGTGGCATCTACCACACACAAAAATGCATCCTGCTCCTGCTCTTCCGCAATTTTACCTTGCACCACATTACGGGTGATTTCTTCATCCGGACTGGTCGCATCCAGACTATAAGTTCCCGGCAAATCCAGTACCCGTACCGCTTTGCCTGAAGCAAGCTGAAAAGTACCGACTTTACGTTCAACCGTCACACCCGCATAGTTACCGACTTTTTGGCGTGTTCCAGTTAAGTGGTTGAATAATGAAGTTTTACCGCAGTTAGGGTTACCGACAAGGGCAATACGTAATGTATCACTCATGCCGACACCGCCTGTTCGATTTCAATTTTGGCTGCTTCTGATTTACGCAAAGCAAAACGTGTGAATCCAACTTGAATCAAAATGGGATCTCCACCAAAAATACCTTTAGTAATGACCTGTACCTTTGTACCTGGTACAAAGCCTAAAGTTTCCAAACGACTCGCGACGACATCGTGTAGAGCACTTTCACCATCAGTTGTTCGACTCACTTTTCGAATGATGGCAATTTGTTTTGCTTTTAAATCAGACAAACGCACCGTGAAATTCCTAAACTATTTTGTACAGTATACAAACAAATGAGAATAATTAACAAATAAGATTAATTACATTTCGATTTAGCCTTATACCACATCGACACTGTCATAAAATTAAACTACAGTGGAGAATACCAATCCCGATTATCGCTTTTTTAGATCAGATCCTTTCACCCTATGCTGAATAAAAAACCCCGTATTCCTGCCCCTGTCCAGATTCCTGATGCGTTCAGTTATTTGCAAGGTTTTCGTGATTATCTGATTGCACAAACGGTCAGCCCGCATACCCGCAATGCCTATTTGTCCGATCTGGTGCAATGTGCAGAATGCTTGAGCAAGCCTCTGCCCGAATGGAATCATGATGATATTTCCGATGTACTGATTGCGCTGACCAAACAGCAAAAAAGCCCACGTTCGATTGCCCGCTGCCTGTCTGCCTTGCGTTCATTTTATAAATTTTTACGCGAGCAAAAACTGCGTAGTGACAATCCGGTGGCCGCACATAAAACCCCGAAACTGGGCCGGGCCTTACCTAAAGATTTGTCCGAAGCTGATGTTGAAGCCTTGATTCATGCCCCGGATATCAACACGGCATTAGGGCTGCGCGATCGCGCCATGTTTGAAGTGCTGTATGCCTGCGGACTTCGGGTGACCGAACTGATTAACCTGCGTCTGGAACTGATCAACTTAAAACAGGGTTATTTACGTATCGTCGGTAAGGGGAATAAAGAACGTCTGATTCCAATGGGACAAATGGCCTGTGAATGGGTGGAAAAATATCTGAATGAAGCCCGTCCGCAACTGTACAAGACTTCGACCGATTATCTGTTTCTGACCCAGCATGGCGGCATCATGAGCCGGCAGAATTTCTGGTATGCCATTAAGCGTTATGCGCTGCAGGCCGGAATTCAATCCGAACTGTCACCGCATACCTTGCGCCATGCCTTTGCCACCCATTTACTCAATCATGGCGCAGACTTACGTGTGGTACAGATGTTACTCGGACATAGTGATCTGTCTACCACCCAGATTTATACTCATGTGGCGCAGGTACGGATGCAACAGCTACACGCGACCCATCATCCACGGGCTTAAAACGTTTACAGGTCGAATAAACTGAGAAGTTTGACGTGATTGTATTTTTTTTTGTTATGCTAATGCTCTGTTTTTAGTCCAAGAAGAAAAGGGTTATTTATGACATTTGCCCGCTCAAAAGTTTTTATGGCTTGCACACTTGCTGCTGGTTTGGGGCTTAGCGCATGTTCCAATTCCACGAACAACGATAAAAAGCAAGATACGCTCACTGCAAGTGCACCAGCAACGGGCGAAGCCTCTACCCTGACCGAACGTAATGCCCAACAGCGCCTGGTTTCGACCTTGGAAAAGCATTTCAAGACTGCCGGCATCAGTGCCAAAATCACCGACATTAAAGCCACCGAAGTCCCGAACCTGTTCTGGGTCAGCCTGGAAGGCATGTCTGCGGTCTATGTCACCAGTGACGGTAAGTATCTGATTCAGGGCGATGTGATCCGTCTCGGCGATAAACAGCTGCACAATGTCAGCGAAAATCTGCAAGCAGGCATCAACAATAAACTCTTTGCCGAACTCAAGCCAGCAGACTTGCTGGTCTATCCAGCCAAAGGCAAAACCAAGCATGTGGTCTATGTGTTTACCGATGTCAGTTGTCCGTATTGCCATAAATTCCATGAACAAATGGATGAGATGAATGCCAAAGGCATTGAAGTGCGTTATATCGCCTGGCCGCGTGGTGAACAGCATATGCCAGCCATGGAAGCGATCTGGTGCAGTGCCGACCGCCGTAGTGCGTTTGACCAGGCGATTGCCGGTGCACAGATTAGCGCAGAAAAATGTGAAAATCCTGTTCAAGATCAATATCAAATGGGTCTGAATATGGGCGTGAATGGCACCCCTGCCATTTATAATTCAGCAGGGGCTTATCTGGGCGGTTACCTGTCTACCTCGGAATTATTGAACCGGCTTAAATAACTCATTTTAATACGTTATTTAACTTTAATTTATAGATAAAGATATTCTGAAAATGACCCTAGAGTCAGGCGGTTTTTTTAGCTATGATCTAGGTTCTTGTAAAAAACTGTTTAATTTGGAGTGTGACGTGAAACCAGTTCGTCTGGCAATCCTCGGTCTTGGTACTGTAGGTGGTGGTGCCTTGAAACTATTAAAAGAAAATGCTGCTGAGATCAAACGTCGCACCGGTCGTGAAATTGAAATTACCCATGTAGGCACCCGTCGTCCACGTCCTGATCTGGATCTGCCAGAATCGGTCAAACAAAGTGCTGATTTGATGGACATCGTGCGTCAACCTGATGTAGACGTGGTGGTTGAAGTCATGGGCGGAATTCATCCTGCCTATGAAGTCATCATGGAAGCCATGAAACATGGCAAACATATTGTAACCGCCAACAAAGCACTCTTGGCTGAACACGGTAATGAACTGTTTAAAGCGGCTGAAGACAATGCCGTGCAAATTGCCTATGAAGCCGCAGTGGCTGGTGGCATTCCAATTATTAAAGTGATCCGTGAAGGTTTGGCAGCCAACAAGATTGAATGGCTGGCCGGTATTATTAACGGCACAGGTAACTTCATTCTTAGTGAAATGCGTGAAAAAGGCCGCGCTTTTGAAGATGTGCTGAAAGAAGCGCAAGAACTGGGTTATGCCGAAGCCGATCCGACCTTTGACGTGGAAGGCATTGACGCAGCACACAAGCTGACGATTCTGGCCTCATGTGCCTTTGGTATTCCACTTCAGTTTGACAAAGTCTTTACTGAAGGCATTGGCAAAGTCACGGCACAAGATGTGAAATATGCCGAAGACCTCGGTTTCCGGATTAAACATCTGGGCATTGCACGCCGTACTGATGCCGGGATTGAACTCCGTGTACACCCGACCCTAATTCCAGATGACCAGCTGATTGCCAATGTTAACGGCGTGAAAAATGCGGTTCTGGTACAAGCGAATGCGGTCGGCCCAACACTGTACTATGGTGCTGGCGCAGGTGCGGGACCAACGGCTTCTGCGGTTGTTGCTGATGTCGTCGATATTGTCCGTGACATCATTTACACAGAAGACGGCGCAGGTACTATTCCGCAACTGGCTTTTGAAGCGCTCAGTGATTTACCGATCTTGAGTCGTGAACAAATGACCACCGGCTATTACATCCGTATTAATGCCGAAGATCAGATGGGCGTGCTTGCCGATGTCACCACAATTCTCAGTCGTGCCGGCATCAGTATTGATGCGATCATGCAGCAACCGCGTTTATCCAAAGACCTTATTCCTATCGTGATTCTGACCGATCCTATCGTCGAATCAAAAATGGATGCAGCGCTTTCACAAATTCAAGCATTACCCGTCATTCATGGCGAAATTGTACGAATTCGTTTAGAATCGCTTGATAATTAATCGGGTTGAGGGGAGGATTCCCCTTGCCAAGCTCTACACACAATTGGAACATCATCATGTCGAATGCCAATCGTTATACTGGTTTAGTTGACCGCTATCGCGACCGTTTACCAGTGTCTGCAACTACTCGTGCGATCTCTTTGGGTGAAGGTAATACTCCACTGATCAAGCTTGAGAATATTCCACGCATTATTGGTAAAGATGTTGAAATTTATGTGAAGTACGAGGGCTTAAACCCGACTGGTTCATTTAAAGACCGCGGTATGACTATGGCGGTGACCAAAGCCGTTGAAGAAGGCTCTAAAGCCATCATCTGCGCATCTACTGGTAACACCTCTGCAGCAGCGGCTGCATACGCTGCGCGTGCCGGCATTAAAGCATTCGTGCTCATCCCTGAAGGCAAAATTGCCATGGGTAAAATGGCACAAGCGATGATGTATGGTGCGATCACCATGCAAATTCGCGTTAACTTTGATGACGGTATGCGTCTGGTCAAAGAAGTTGCCGATCAGGCACCGGTAACGATTGTAAACTCAATCAACCCATACCGTCTGCAAGGTCAAAAAACCATTGCTTACGAGATCGTTGAAGCTTTAGGTCGTGCACCGGATTATCACTGCCTGCCAGTCGGTAATGCGGGTAACATCACTGCGCACTGGATGGGTTATACTGAAGCGGTTGCCAACCAGTCGAAAGAAGAATTTGAGCAAGTCGTTTACGATGCTGAAACTGATGCCTTTACTGGTCCTAAACCGGCTGGCTTGCCAATCATGGCAGGTTACCAAGCCTCTGGTGCTGCACCGTTCCTTCGTGGCGGTCCAGTAGAAAACCCGGAAACTGTTGCAACTGCGATTCGTATCGGCAATCCGCAAAGCTTCAATCATGCTAAAGCGGTTGTTCGTGATTCAAACGGCTGGTTCGATGAACTGACTGATGCGGAGATTCTCGAAGCTCAACGTCTGCTTTCTATGTATGAAGGTGTGTTCGTAGAGCCGGCATCTGCTGCGTCTGTCGGCGGTGCCATCCGTGATATTAAAGCGGGTAAAATTGCTGAAGGTTCAGTAATCGTATGTACCGTAACGGGTAACGGTCTGAAAGATCCAGACACTGCTATCAAGCAATGTGCTGATGCCGTGATGTTGTCGATTGATGCAACTATGAGTCAAGTTAAAGACTCTATTCTGTCGAATATGTAATTCCGGCCAGAATTAAAAAAACCCTGCACTTGCAGGGTTTTTTTATGAACCAATCAATTAGATTCGTTTAGGTTGCTGGCTGACCCAACTCATTAAACGGGTCGCATCATTGGTACGCGCCTGTGAGCTGTTTGCACCTAAAAGTACCACCGCCACCGGACGGTTATTCAGAGTCGTGTGCATCACCACACAGCGCCCTGCTTCATTAATAAAACCGGTTTTAGAAATATTAATATTCCAGCCGCCATTACGTACCAAGGCATTGGTATTATTCGATTTCAACACACGATAACCCAAGTTAAAGTCATAGCTTGGCGTGGTCGAGAACTGGCGAATCAGGCCATATTGAGAGGCAGTATTTACCAAGATTCCCAAGTCACGAGCTGAAGCCATGTTACCCGGATGCAAACCGGTTGACTCCATGAAGCGGGTAGAATTCATGCCGAGCTCTTTGGCTTTTGCATTCATTTTGGCAATAAACGCTGATCGGCCACCTGGATAAGTGCGTGCCAAAGCGGCAGCAGCCGGATTCTCGGACTTCATCAGAGCAAACAGTAAAGCTTCAGCACGGTTCATGCTGTCCCCTGCTCTTAAAGTCGAGCTTGAGCTTTTACAACCTGAACAGGAAAAATCAGCCTGTTGTAGTGTGATTTTTTCCGACATGTTCAGACGTGCATCAGAAATGACCACCGCTGTCATCAGCTTGGTAATCGATGCAATCGGATAGGCAGTATTGGTATTTTTGCTAAACAGCACCTCACCGGTTTGTGCATCCATGACCAGTGCAGCCCGTGCATTGACAGAAGGTTGATTACTAAAATGATTCGTATCAATAATCTGCGGCGCAGTATAAGCAGGTTTGGCTGCTGCTGGCGCTGCTGTGCCGACCTGACGCAAAGTAGTGGTCACTGTTGCAGACCCGGGTGGCGAAGGCTCATTGGCTGACGCATTAAAATCATCGCTCATTAACTGGTTAACTTCTTCAGAAGACCAACTAATGCTGGAACCGTCCTCTGCCGTGCCAGAATTCATAATGATTTCAGCAAAACTTGTCGTGCTCATGCTGATTAACACGGACAGGCCGAGTAGATGCCTTAAAGACTTGTTTATTTTCTTCACTATTCCTTCACTCAACTAACAGAGGTAAGATTGATTTGCGTATTACCTCTAATATGCCTTACATTTAAACACAATGCCGAACATTTTTTGTTCTTGACACTGTGTGATAAGTTTCAGATTTAATCTTGCGAATAGGATTGCTAATTTTGTACTTTCATTGCAAGCTTATTTTGCTTTATGTAACAAAAAAATGATTTTTTTAACAGAGGGAGAGCGTAGGTGATCACAGTTTTAGTTGTGGACGACCATGAATTAGTTCGTACTGGAATTTGCAGAATGCTAGAAGACCATGCGGAGGTTCAGGTAATTGGACAAGCTGAATCTGGTGAAGAAGCGATCTCTCTAGTTCGTCAACATCATCCTGATGTAGTTTTGTTAGATGTGAATATGCCGGGCATTGGTGGCGTAGAAACCACGCGCCGTCTACTTCAGAGTGCGCCGGAAACCAAAGTTTTGGCGGTTAGCGGTTTAGCAGAAGAGCCTTATCCGTCCCTGTTATTGAAAGCCGGTGCCAAAGGTTATATCACCAAAGGGGCCCCGATTTCGGAAATGGTCCGTGCGATTAACAAAGTCATGCAAGGCGGCAAATATTTCAGTGCAGACATTGCGGAACAGTTAGCAAGCTCTTACCTTTCTGATACACAACAATCGCCTTTTGATGCATTGTCAGAGCGTGAAATGCAAGTCGCGATGATGGTCGTGAATTGTATCAGCGCCCAGGAAATTGCCGACAAGCTCTTTGTGAGTGTTAAAACCGTGAATACTTATCGTTACCGTATTTTTGAAAAACTGAATATCGATAGCGATGTTAAACTGACTCATCTGGCCATGCGCTATGGACTCATTAAACCTTAGCTTTTAACGATTTCCGGTGCATATGGCACAACAAAAAAACTATGCTGAACTGAATCAATACCATCTCGGTATCTGGTACAGCGCTTATCGTCTGCTGATCAGCACCGGTTTGTTGCTGATTTTTATGCTGACCTACCCCGAACTCACCACCGATTATCAATACCCGCAGCTGTATTATTATGCACTGGGAATCGGGGTTGCGATCAATACCGTACAGCTGTTTGTGCTGAAATGGATCAGACGCCTGATCCAGCCGCAGCTGATTATGATTTTCTTTAGCGATGTCTGCGTTTTAAGTTTGCTGACTTTGGCGAGCGACGGTCCTAATCTGCAAATCGGGCTGCTGTTTGTGATTACTATCTTTTCTGCATCTTTATTATTAGATGCAAAAAAGGCCTTGGTCGTCACGCTGGTTGCTGTTATCAGCGTAATTTATCAGCATTTTATCGGCAGTATTTTTGCATTTTCATCACTCAGCAATATCAGTAATAGCGCCTTGCTGGCCTTTTTATTTTTTGTGGTCTATGGCACTGGACAAATTGCCATACGCCGCTTTCAGATTCTGGAAAATCTAAATTTTTCTCAATCGCTGGAACTGCATCGCTTACAGAATATTAACCGCTATATTCTGGAGCAGATTGAAACCGGCTATCTGGTTCTGGATGAAAACTACCATGTGGTACTCAGTAATCCTGCCGCCTGTAATCTTCTTGGAATTGAGTCCAAATACGGCCATGAGAAATTCACCTTATCTCAGTCACAGCCAGATTTATTTGAACTGATCCATTTTGAAACGCTAGAAAATGGTGAGCGCTTTCAGTTTGAATCCCAACAAAGTCGCTATAATATTCATGTGCAAGTACAAAAGCTGATTGTGCCGCATCAGACTCTAATGCTACTGGTGTTACAGGATGCCAAAAAACTGAATCAGCAGGTGCAGCAACTTAAACTTGCTGCACTGGGTCAACTCTCGGCCAGTATTGCCCATGAAATTCGTAACCCCTTGGCGGCCATTGTGCAGGCCAATGATTTGTATCTGGACTCAGAAACTGAACAGCAACAGCTACTCCAGCAGATGATTGGCCGACAGGCGACCCGGATTGACCGGATTATTCAGGACACGCTGAATATGGTCAAAAATAAAGAAACCCACCCGATACCGATTCATCTCAATGAATTTATCCCGTTATTTATCCAGGAAGATCTGGCCGATATTCGCGATCAGATTCAATTTAATATTGATATCCCGCTAGTGATTCAGTTTGATGAAGCACAATTCCGGCAAATCCTGATTAATCTGATTCGTAATGCCATTCGTCACAATTCAGCAGATGCAGCCTATATTCAGCTGAATGTGCATCCTTATGAACATCGGGTCTGGATTGATGTACGGGATTTTGGCTCTGGCGTAGCCGTACATGATCAAGCTCTATTGTTCAAACCCTTTTTTAGCACATCGATTAGTGGTACCGGATTAGGATTGTATTTATCACATAGTTTTTGCGAAGCAAATCAGGCACAATTAAACTATATACAACAAGAACAGGGCGCATGCTTTCGCATCAGCTGTCAACGTATTACGCTTTAAAGGGGTCAAGGAAGATGAATGGGGAACAACAACCACTGGTGCTTTTGGTGGATGATGAGGAAGATTTGTGTACCCTCATGCAAATGTCATTGCTGCGCATGGGAATTCGTACGCACATTGCCCACCGTTTGGAAGATGCTAAAAAATGCCTTGCCAATCATCAATATGATGCCTGTCTGACTGACCTAAATCTGCCCGATGGCAATGGTTTGGAGTTACTGGACTGGATTGGCAGCCTCTATCCGGCACTTCCGGTCGCAGTTCTGACCGCCTATGGCAACATGGAAATCGCCATTGCTGCGCTCAAAGCCGGGGCCTTTGATTTTGTCAGCAAACCGATCAATCAGAAACATCTGGAACAACTCTTACAAAAAGCCCTGAATAAACCGGTGGATTATTCGCATAATAATCCAAATGAAGCGCTTGAACATAAAATGCTGATTGGACAATCCCTGCCGATCCAGCAACTACGTATTACCTTACAAAAAATTGCCCGATCCCAAGCACCGGTTTTTATCACTGGTGAATCGGGAACAGGTAAAGAAGTCGTGGCCAATCTGGTCCATCGCCTGAGTAACCGCAATGAAGGTCCTTTTATTGCGATTAACTGTGGCGCCATTCCGACTGAGTTGATGGAAAGCGAACTGTTTGGGCATAAGAAAGGCAGCTTTACCGGCGCTGCTCAGGACAAACAGGGACTGATTCAATCTGCCCATGGTGGCAGTCTGTTTCTGGATGAAATTGCAGAATTACCGCTTTCTATGCAGGTCAAATTGTTACGTGCCGTACAGGAAAAACGTATTCGTCCACTCGGTTCGGATACCGAAATTGATGTGGATTTCCGTGTGATCAGTGCCACGCATCAGGATCTGGAAGCCTTGGTGCAACAAGGCAAATTCCGTCAGGATTTATATTTCCGTATTCATGTAATGGATCTGACTTTACCGCCATTACGTGAACGCGGCCAAGATATTCTGTTATTGGCCGAACACTTTATTCAGAAGATTTGCCAGGAATGGGGCATTCCCAATAAAAAACTGACCGAACGTAGCAAAGAGTTCTTATTGGGACAATATTATCCAGGTAATGTACGTGAATTGCGTAATATTATGGAACGCGCAATTACTTTAAGTGATGAAGAGCGGATTGATCTTCAGCATTTGCAGAGTGCACCGCTACGTCATGCGCTTAACAGCCCTCAGGAGATAAATACGCTCACGAGCGAGATCATTGCGACCGAAACCCTGATTGCACCTAAAAAGCTGCCTGAAGAGGGTCTAGAACTATATTTGGAAAAGGTCGAGAAAGAAATTTTACTGAATGCGCTGAATCTGACCCATTGGAACCGGACACTGGCCGCCAAAAAACTCGGCATGTCATTCCGTTCCCTGCGCTATCGTTTGAAAAAGTTCGGACTGGATACCGAAGAAGACGAATAATTATTTTTGCAGGAGCAGCAAGTCTGTGACATGTTCCAGATAACTCTCCTCACGCATTTCCTGCTTAAACGGATAGTTGAAATGCGGCTGTACGCCCCGCCCTTCAATCATCTGGCCACTCGGGTTAAAGTATTGCGATACTGTCATCTGTAGAGCCGAACCGTTGCTTAAAGGAAAGAGTTTCTGTACTACGCCTTTGCCATAGCTTTTTTCGCCTACGACCCAGGCACGGTTATGTTCTTTCAGGGCTGCTGTAAACACTTCTGCTGCAGAAGCCGAGCGGTTATTAATCAATACCCCAACTTTCAGATTCTGAAACTCAAAACTCGGCAAGGCCTGAAATTGCTGATTACCTTCAGCGCGGCTTTTGGTCGACACAATCACGCCCTGATTCAAAAATAAATCGGCAGATTCAACTGCAGCCGAGAGTAAGCCACCGGGATTATTGCGTAAATCAAATAGCACGGCTTTTAAGCGCTTGTCGGCATAGCTTTCGATTAGACGTTTGATTTCATTGGCAGTATCTTGCTGAAAAACCTTGACCTGTAAAACCAGAACCTGATTATTGTGCAGGCTCGATTTAATTTCAGTATCCAGTTTGGTATTGCGGACCAGACGAACGGCCGGACTTTGCGGGGAGAGCTGAATCATGAGCGTAGAGCCAACGGCTCCGCTCAATAACTGCCGGACTTGTTCCTGATTCAGGCTATTTAATACCTGATCATCAATTTTATAAACCGTGACGCCATTTCGAAGTCCCTGCTTGGCTGAATCAGCATCGGAACTCAGTCCCTGAACTACCCATTGCTTCAACCGCGGGTCAAATTGCAGATCAAAATCAATGCTGGCCAGATCACCTTCGGTATATTCACGCAGTTGCTTATAATCTTCAGGCGACAAATAACGGGAATAGCGATCTAAGCCACTGACCAGACCCTGAATGGCCTGTTGAAACAAGGCATCGTCATTTTTATCTTGAATATAATTATCTTTTACGATGCCATAAATTTGTACGAATTCTTGAATGGATGCCACAGGAATTTCGGAATAGACCTGCCCATCCATTTCCATATCATCGAATGCCGGCTCATTTGAACCCGCACCCCAAGCTGAATGACTCAAACACATCAGTAAGCATGGTATTACAACAGACTTCCAGCGTGTTCTTGCCATTCTTTGACCTTTTTAGAATTTTATCGAAAATTATGCATCAAGCTGAATCAGGTTACGACCTTGCATTTCAGCAGGTACCGGAACTTGCATCAGACTTAATAAAGTCGGTGCTACATCTGCCAATACACCGCCTTCTGCGATCGTGGCCTGAGTTGGGCCGACATAAATAAACGGAACCAATTCAGTGGTATGCTGAGTATGTACCTGACCACTGTGATAGTCCTGCATCTGCTCTACGTTACCATGATCGGCAGTCACAATCATATGACCTTTTTGCGCCATTACCGCTTCATAAACCCGGCCCAAACAGGTATCAACCGCTTCAACAGCTTTCACCGCAGCATCGAATACACCGGTATGACCGACCATATCACCATTGGCAAAGTTCACCACCAGCAGGTCAAATTCACCTGAATTGATCGCAGCCACCAGCTCATCAGTCACTTCATAAGCACTCATTTCCGGTTTAAGGTCATAAGTGGCTACGTTTGGCGATGGAATCAGGATACGTTTTTCACCTGGGTATTCATCTTCACGGCCGCCGCTGAAGAAGAAAGTCACATGTGCATATTTTTCTGTTTCCGCGATACGCAGCTGAGTTTTACCCAAGTTTGACAGGTATTCGCCAATCGAGTTGACCAATGCTTCAGGCATATACGCTACAGGTGCATCAATCGTGGCTTGATAGCGGGTCAACATGACAAACTTCGCCAGATTTGGCACCACTTTACGTTCAAAACCGGCAAAGTCTTTTTCCACAAATGCGCGGGTCAATTCACGGGCACGATCGGCACGGAAGTTCATGAATACGACACTATCGCCATCCTGAATTTTTGCCAGCTCGCCAATACGGGTCGCTTTGACAAACTCATCTGACTCATCGGCTGCGTAAGCCTGTTCCAGACCTTCAACTGCGCTGACAGCTGTACGAACCGCTTCACCTTCAGTCAGCAGACGATAAGCCTGTTCAACACGATCCCAACGGTTATCACGGTCCATGGCAAAATAACGGCCAATCACAGTCGCAATACGACCTTGACCTGGATATTGTGCGAATAAGGCATCAAGCTTTTCTAAAGAAGGCTGTGCGCTTTTAGGCGGTGTATCACGACCATCTAAAAATGCATGTAAATAGACTTTCACACCGCGTTTCAGGGCCAGTTCAGCCATCGCCACGATATGATCTTCATGTGAGTGCACACCGCCTTCAGACAAAAGACCAAGCAAATGTACTGCCCCACCTGAAGCTTTGGCTTTCTCCACCGCATCGACCAACACTTCATGTTCAAAGAAGTCGCCCGTACGAATGTCTTTGGTAATCCGGGTAAAGTCCTGATACAGCACACGACCTGCGCCGAGGTTCATATGTCCAACTTCAGAGTTACCCATCTGGCCATCTGGCAGGCCAACATCTTCACCTGAACCCGAGATCAAACCATGCGGATGCTTGTCCTGTATCGCAGTTAAATTTGGTCGTTTAGCTGCTAAAAACGCATTGTCTTCGACCGCTTCGCGATGACCCACACCATCCATAATCACCAAAACGTGAGGGATTTTGCCAGCAGTTGCATCCGTCATAATGAAATACTCTGTTCGTCTACGAATTAATCGCTCTATTTTAGCGAAGTTTATAAAAAGAGGCCATGACCCGTATATGGTTTAAGCCTCTCATGATGATTGATTTGTTCTATTTTCCTATGGTTTAGCGCGCCCGATGCAGCAAGTATCCGCCGATGCCGAACATGATCAGAATCGGAATAAACACGAACCAGGCCGGAGATGGTGCATAAATCAGACTGGCATAGCCGAGGAAATCCTGCAGATAGAAGAAACCTAGTCCGGCAAATAAGGCAATCACCAGACGGAAACCCATGGATTGCTGACGCAACGGCCCGAAGATAAATGAACAGGCAATCACTACTAGTGCAATCAGAGCAAAAGGCGAACCAAGTTTTTGCCAGAAGGCCAGCTGATAGGTTTTCGGTACCTGGCTGTATTCATGCATATAGCTCATAAAGCTCACTAGTTGGCTAGGCGATAAATCTTCAGGATCAATCGTCACCATATGTACATATTTGGGCTGCAATGCCAGCGCTAAAGGTTGCTGTTGTTGCTTAACCAACGTGGCATTGCCATTTTGTAAAATATCGAACTGCTCTGTATTGTCCAGTGTCCAGGAACCATCTTTAACGAATTGCCCCTGATCTGCCTGCAAGGTACCGCGCAAACGATAGTTCTGGTCAAAGTCCAGCATCTGCACATTTTTCAGCTGGCCTTGCGAGTTAGCATAATCGATATAAATAAAGCGCTGCCCTTCCCGAGTCCAGTAACCACGCACTTCACCGAGCTGAGCGGCTTTACTGGCACTCTTGACGCTTTTGGCCTGTTCATTGGTATAAGGAATGACCCACTCGCTCAGGGCAAATGACAACACCACCAACAACAGTGCCGAACGGATGACCCAGCCGACAATGCGCCATAAGCTCACGCCGACCGAACGCATCACAATCAGCTCGCTATTCGAGGCTAATGTACCAAGACCTAGGACAGCACCAATCAGTGCAGAAATCGGCAGGATTTCATATAAATAGTTTGGTGCGCCCCAAAGCACATATTTCAAGGCATCCCAGGCACCATAACCATCTTTGAGCGAGCCAAGCTCACCCAGATAAGTAAATAATACCTGTAAACCTGCCAATACTGCGGTTGCACCCAGCATCGCCAGCGCAGTAGTTTGGGTCACATGTTTTGCAACTATACGACGTGCCAACATTGTTAAGACCTCACTCGCTGAATCTGTTTCTTGATTTTTGGACCTAATTTCTGTTTACGTGAGAACAAGGCACCCGCAATTGCATAGGCAATCAGGATCAATGGATAGGCCCAAATGCCCATTTCTTCTTTACTGATCCGCGTCTTTACTGCCATCAGGGCCACAATCAGACTGGCAAAAATCATGAGGGCAGGAAATAACTTGAGATATCGACCCTGTCGTGGACTCACTTCAGACAAGGCCACAGCCAGAATCAGGGCAATCAGAATCGCAAAAGGAACAAACACCCGCCAGCCCAACTCACTGGCCACCACAGGATCCTGACGGTTCTGCCACAATTGCGAGGTCGGTAAGGCCTCAACTTCAGTACTGGCAAATTGCGCTTCTTCATCGCTTTCTAAGCGCAGACGATAGCTTTCAAATTCAGCTTGAGTATATTGCGGTGTACCCGGATAGATCTCATAACGGCGACCTTGGACCAGATCGACCACATTGGCAGCATCATTCGGTACTTCAATTCGGGTGGCTTCCTGCGCCAGAATCATCACATCCGGTTTGCCTTCTTTTTCCGCACGCTGATAAAAGAAAATATCTTTTAAATTTTTACGGTCTTCTGACAGGTCACCGGCATAAATGGTATAGGGCCCAGAGGAGATAAATTCTTTCGGTCGCACCAGGTCAAAGCCGGTACGTACCGCCTGACTGGTGGTCAGGGCTTCAAACTGGCGAATGCCCCACGGCGCAGCCCACAGCATCAATCCGGCCTGAGCAATCAAAAACACCAGGGTCATCGGCACCAGTAGACGCGCCAATTGATGCCGACTGACGCCACTGCCATTCATCACGGCCATTTCATGGTCGACATATAAACGGCCAAACACCAGCATCAGTCCAATAAAGAAACCGAGCGGAAGAATCAGGGTCAAGAATTCAGGCAAACGGTAGCCAATAATGCTAAATAAAATGCCTGCATCCAGACGGCCTTGCGCCGCGACACCAAAATACTTGATCAGTCGACCGCCCATCATGATCAAGGTCAATAAGGCAATCACCACCAAGGATGTCGAGACAACTTGCTTGACCAGATAACGCCGAATAATCAAATTAATTCTTCCAAAATAAGGTCCATAAAACGAGTGCTAGTTTACCCGAATAGCAAAAATATAAAACCTAGGCCGCCCTGCCCATTGAAAATCTATTCGGATAAATGTTTCAATGACTGAATGATTTACCCATCTAGACAGGCGTGAAAACAGAATATGAAACTTACAATTAATACGTCATTCCCAGAGAATGGATCAAGTCAATCTTTGTTGATTTTAGTTGACTCAGAACAACTTCAGAATACAACCGCAACCTATCAAATCAATAATTTAGACACATTAATTGAAGCCTCTCAATTCAAGGCAGCGTTGGCGGAAAGCCTGAGCCTGATTGGTCAGGTGAGCCAGTCCAGCCATGCAGCACTAATTGGTTTAGGCAAGGTCGCTGAACTGCAACCGGCAAAACTTGCAAAAATCGCGCAAACTATTATTCAAGTCACTCAAAAAAAATTCAAACAGATTTCTGTAGATCTGACACAACTTCCACAAGAATTCCATTATCTGTTTGCGCTCTTCCTGACTCAGGCCAGCTATGGTTATGATGAATATAAATCCAAGAAGAATGAATTTGTGCTCGAGCAGATCGACCTGATTGCCACCCATAGCGTCTTAACTACCGAGCAGTTGCAACTGGTACAAGCGGTGCAAAGCGGACAAAACCTGGCACGTGATCTGGGTAACCGTCCGGGCAATATCTGTTTCCCTGAATATCTTGCAGAACAGGCGGTGGCTTTGGCGGCCGAATATCCGGAGCTGCTTAAAGTCACGGTACTGGATGAACAGCAAATGGCAGATTTAGGCATGGGAGCCTTCCTTGCGGTAAGTAAAGGTTCAGAGCGTCCAGGTCGTATTATCAGCATGGAATATCAGTCAGAGCGTAGCGAAGCGCCGGTAGTTTTGGTGGGTAAAGGCATTACGTTTGATACTGGCGGTATTTCACTTAAACCGGGCGCAGGCATGGACGAAATGAAATATGACATGTGTGGCGCAGCCTCTGTACTCGGTACGATGCGTGCATTGTGTGAGTCCCGCTTACCTCTGCATGTGGTGGGAACCATCGCTGCAGCAGAAAACATGCCTTCAGGTAAAGCCACCCGTCCTGGCGATATCGTAACGACCATGAGTGGTCAGACGGTTGAAATCCTGAATACTGATGCCGAAGGTCGTTTGGTCCTATGTGATACCTTGACTTATGTAAAACGTTTTAATCCTGCTTTGGTGATTGATATCGCAACCTTAACCGGTGCCTGTGTGGTCGCTTTAGGTTCAGTGCTGACGGGTCTGTTCACGCCAGATGATAAACTGGCAGCAGAACTAGAAGCTGCCGGCCAGCATTCCTTTGACCGGGTATGGCGTATGCCGGTACTGGAAGACTATCAGGAACAGCTTGAATCACCATTTGCCGACATTGGTAATATTGGTGGTCCAAAAGCTGGTTCTGTGACTGCAGCCTGCTTCCTGCAACGTTTTACCCGTGAATATCGCTGGGCACATCTGGATGTTGCGGGTACGGCGTGGAACTCAGGTACCAATAAAGGTGCAACCGGCCGTCCAGTTCCATTATTGATGCAATTCCTGGCCAACCGCGTTCAGTCGAATGGCTAAGGTCAGCTTTTATTTATTTGAAAAAAGCCCTGAACGACAAGTGGACAGCACTTGTCGTTTATGTCGTAAGATTCTGCGTCAGCCGGCGCGGATCTGGTTACTGTGTGCCGATGTAGCGTTACAACAGCAGTTGGATGAACGTCTATGGAGCTTTGACCCCAGCAGCTTTATTCCACATGGTATTGACCAGCCTCAGGCGACGGTCTGTATTTCGGCAACACTGCCGGAACAGTCCGACTGGATTATTTTCAATTTTAATCCGGAAGCACTTGAACCTTACGCAAAATTTAGTCACATTATTGAGATCATTGAAAACCATGAAACGGCTAAACAGCTGGGTCGTGAAAAATTCAAGCAATATCGTCGTTTAGGTATTGAGCCGGACACCCATAAGCTTTAACCGATATCATCCACAAGGAGAGGCACGTGGCATTAAATGTAGGTCCCGATTTTAAACAGCGCTGGTTAAATGTGCCAGAAGCTGTACGTCAGACCTTTATCGATGACCTCTCTCGGATCTGCGATATTTTAAAACCAGAAACGTCTTTGGAAGAATGGCAGAGTCGCGACCAGCGCTTACAGCAGGAATCTGAACGCAAGATTGAAGCTGCCTATGCACAGCGCAAGGCCGAATTAATTGAAGAAGCCCGTATTCGCAAACAGCTCGCGCTTGAAAAAGCCTTAGCCGAGAAACGTGCTGAAGAACAGGCCTATCAAGAACAGCTACGTCATGAGGAACAGCGTAAATTTAGCGAACAGAGTCAGGTGCTGGCTGAAATAAATACGCATCTAGAGGCTGAAGTGCAGCACTACGTCGCACGTTATGCAAAAAATCCTGAGACGACTTTTGATTTTGCCAGAGGTCGTATTCAGATTGAGGATCAGAGCATTTTATCCGAATTAGAAAGTGTGCGTTTACGTCTGGAACTTGAGGCAGAAACCGTGATTGAACAGACCGTGAATGCGCTTCGTGAAAAAATGCGTGCGGCAGCCAAAGAAGAAATCGAGTATATGCTGAAAAATTCTGAATTTTCTGATAAGCCACGTAATATTTAAATGATCCTTCCAGATTAAAAAAAGCCCGAAAATTCGGGCTTTTTTATATTCAGTCATGTCTTAGAAAAAGTCTGCCAGCATAAAGGCGGCATTTCCAAGCAGATAGCCAATGCTTAATAAAGTGCCAATCCAGAGGATACCACCCGCAATATTATAAAAGCTGAATGTGGCAAAACTCATATGCGCTGAACCGGCAGCAAAAGGGCCAAATGAGCGGACAAAAGGAATAAAACGTGCAATTAAAATGGTTTTACCGCCATGTTTCATAAAATAGTGATTGGTTTTCACCATATATTCTGGCTTGAAATAGCGTGAATGTTGATTGAAATATTTTAAACCGAGAACTTTTCCGGTGTAATAATTCACGCTATAGCCTAGCACCGAGGCAGTGAATAACAACAGCCCCATCGAATGCAGGGTCACCAGATCGCTGCTGGCGCACAAAGCTCCCACAGCCAGCAATAGACTGTCGCCGGGCAGGAAAAAGAAAAACACCGAACCGGTTTCTGCAAAAATCACCAGAAACAGGATTGCATAAATCCATACCCCGTATTGATCGAGCAATAGCGGCAATGACTGTTCCAAGTTAAGTAAAAAATCGAGCATTCGACCCGTCCACCAAGGCAATATTTGCAAGTTGAACTGCTGATTATCCCGAAAAATAAAAAAACAGTCTAATTTTTCAATCAGACTGTTCAGTAAATCAACATTTCTCTTATTTTAAGAAACCATTTTCAGCCAGGAAATCCATGCTGATTTTTGATTGCTCAGTAGTTTCAGCGGCTTTATCACCCAGTAATAAACGTTCAATATAACGTGCCAATACATCCACTTCCAGATTGACCTTGCTGCCAACTTTCCAGGTACCTATATTGGTCCGTTCAGCGGTATGCGGAATCAGGTTCAGACTGATCACACTGCCACGCAAATGATTAATCGTCAGGCTAATACCATCAACTGTAACCGAGCCTTTTTCTGCCAGATATTTGGCAATTTCGGCCGGTGCAGTGACTTCATAATAAATCGAACGTGCATCTTCACGAACCAGCGTGATCTCGCCGACTGCATCGACATGACCTGACACAATATGACCACCAAAACGCGTAGTTGGCAACATGGCTTTTTCAACATTGACAGGTTGACCGGCTTTCCAGGTGCCGAGTGTGGTCCGGTTCAGGCTTTCACGGGAAACATCAGCCGCATACCACTTCTCGCCCCAGTCGATCACGGTCAGGCAGATGCCGTTGGTCGCAATAGAATCACCCAGATGTACATCGGACATGTCCAGATCGGTCTGGATGCGTAAACGTACATCACCACCAACGCTTTGCAGACTTTCGACTTTGCCGAGGCTTTCGATAATACCTGTAAACATTTTTATTTCCTTTTCAATTCTTTTACCAGAGGGCCAACTGGGTACTAACGCCGGTCGTATCCACACCACCCAATTCTGCATAATGATGCAGCTGGCTGAGTAATTGACGGATCGGTGGACCTGACTTGGCGTGGGTATCGGTAATCACAATAAATTCCAGCACGCGGGCACGTTCAGACTGGCGCTGTTTGCTAACACGATAACGCGGCACATCCTGGGTCAGCAAAGTCACCCGGCCACGTTTCAGATTGGCCTGTAACAAATCGGTAGCGCTGATATTACCGTCAGTTGAATAACTGGTCAGAATGAAACGTGCATTGATGGTGGCCAACAGGCTCTCGTAAGCTTCTTTGGCATATTTAGAGGAATTGTACTGGCTCGGACGCTCTTTGCGCCATGCCCGGTCAATCCCGCTCTTAAAGCCCTTGGTATCTGGAGTCGGCAAATCGGCCTGATCCCATAAGGTCAGCGCATTCAGCACATGATAATTACTGCTATAGGCATGCTGATTATACGGTGGATCCAGATAAGCCACATCCACTTCAAAACCACTCATCTGGTTGGCCAAATGCTGGGCATCGACACACCACATTTCTGCGGCCATTCCTTTTTTCTGATCCGATTCACAAAAACGACTTGGCGTTAACCATAGTAAAGATTCAATCCGTTCCAGCGCAGTTTGGGTTTTCCCGCCCCAACCATGGTGAAAGCTTTTGAAAACACCAGAAGTATTGCTGACAAAACTGGCGGAATACAGCAAGGGTGCCAGCAAGGCAGACATTTCCACATCATCAATTGCACCTTGTGCCTGCCAGGCTGCAATCTGCTGACGAATCGCATCAATACGCATGCCGTTACGACGTTTAAAGAACAAACGGTCACGGGCGGGATCATAAATTTCATCATTGCGCGGACACAGGTTATGCGTGACCCAGCCTTTCACTTCCGGCAGACGGTTCAGATAATCAATGGCTTTCTGATAACCACCCAATTCTTTAAACGCCGGTGCTTCAGTACAGGCCAGCACCGCATGATTCAATGCATGGCTATAGGGTTCCCAGTCATTGGCAATCACGCGATAACCATTTTGACGGGCTAAGCGTGATACCACACCAGAACCAGCAAAAAAATCAGCAAAAATCGGCGCACGGCCATCTTCACGCTTCAGAGTTCCTGTAATTTCAAGTGCTTCCAGAATCAAATGTAATAAACGGCGTTTGTTGCCCAGATAAGGAACCAGCTGATGGAAAAGATATTCATCGGTGGTACGTGCCGCATGGCGACGTTTATGATAAACCGTAGACTCTGAACTCATAGTGTCTCTTGAAAAGGAATTAACCTGAAGCGCACGTCATCACCCAAGCGGGTCACATCGCGCAGCTTAAATCGGAGTTGTTCTGCCATAAGGCTGAATTCTGCATTAAACATAGTACGTGCAGACTGACCCAATAAGGTCGGTGCAACGTAACTGATCAGTTCATCAACCAATTGTTCTTGTAAAAATGCCGTAGATAAGGTCGCCCCTGCTTCCACCAAGACATCATAAATCTGATGCTGCTCAGCCAGCTGGGACAATAATTGTTTTAAAGGCTGTACCGGCAATTGTAACACACCCAGATCGGCCAGCTCTTGCCGAAAAGGTCCCATCACCAACACGGTGTCGGCTTGCGCTAGAATTTTCGCCGTTAATGGCAAACGCCCCTGACGATCCAAAATGATACGCTTGGGCTGTACTACTGTTTCAATATCTTCAATGCCATCGAGTTGCCGCACATTCAGCTGACAGTCATCGGCCAGAACTGTTTCAATCCCAGTGATGACTGCACCGGAAATGGCCCGCCAATACTGCACGTCCTGACGCGCCTCGGCTCCGGTAATCCATTTCGATTCACCGGATGCCATCGCCGTACGGCCATCCAGACTGGATGCAATTTTAAGTCGCACATACGGCATGCCGGTCGCCATGGCTTTCAGGAAACCTTGATTCAGCTGATGCGCTTGTTCCTGACCAATCCCGACTTCAACATCGATACCGGCATCTTTTAAAATCTGTACACCCTTGCCCGCCACCAGCGGATTTGGATCAGGACAGGCCACGACCACTTTAGCCACACCAGCTTCAACCAGACCCTTGGCACATGGCGGCGTTCGCCCATAATGCGCACACGGCTCCAAAGTGACATACGCGGTTGCACCACGTGCCTGCTCACTAGCCTGACGCAGCGCGAATACTTCAGCATGCGGCTGCCCTGCTTGAGGATGAAAACCCTCACCGATAATGACGCCATCTTTGACAATGACACAGCCGACATTCGGATTGGGCTTGGTCGAGTATTGACCTTGACGTGCCAGTTCAATGGCCCGCTGCATCCAGATTTGATCTTGATTCAGTTCAGCCATACTTATTCTTGTAATTCTCGTTGTTGCATCTGTTCAATCTGATGACGAAAAGCTTCGACATCCTGAAAATCCTGATAGACCGAAGCGAAACGCACATAAGCAACATGATCAAGTGCGAATAAAGACTGCATCACGATTTCACCAATGGTACGAGATTTCACGTCACGCTCACCTAAACGGCGAATCTGTAGCTGAATATCGCTCAGCACCGTTTCAATCTGCTCCTGGGTCACCGGGCGTTTTTGCAAGGCATGCATCAGGGAACGACGTAATTTGGCTTCATCGAAAGGTTCATTCTTGCCATCCGACTTGATGACGCGCGGCATCACCACTTCATAGCTTTCAAAGGTAGTGAAGCGTTCATTACAACTGACACATTCACGGCGACGACGAATCTGACAGCCTTCAGCTGCCAGGCGTGAATCAATCACTTTACTGTCTGCAGTATTGCAAAATGGGCAATGCATAGCGGTTTAATTGAACAAATCCAGATGGATTCCGAGTGTAGCAAAAATTACAAACTTTGTAGAGTTTTACGCAACATATAGAAAAAAAACAGCCCATTCGGGCTGTTTTACACTATATATTGATTATGGTGTATTTATTATTATTCGACACGTTCGCCATGTTGACTTAAATCCAGACCCATACGCTCATCATCAGATGCCACACGGATTCCAATGATCAAGTCGATGACTTTCAGGATAATGAAGGTCATGATCGCAGAGTAAGCAATCGTTGCCAGCACACCTTCCACTTGCACCCAAAGCTGATGCATGACATTGGCAGGAGCATTGTCACCCATGATGAATTCGCTGGCAAAGAAGGCCGTTAAAATCGCGCCAACAATACCACCTACACCATGCAGGCCAAAAGCATCTAAAGAATCATCGGCTTTCAATGCGCGTTTCAGTGCAGTAATCCCCCAGAAGCACACCACACCACCGATCAGACCCATCGCCAATGCGCCGCCTACAGTCACAAAACCTGCAGCTGGAGTAATGACCACCAGACCAGCAACTGCGCCCGATACGCCGCCCAGTACAGAAGCTTTACCACGTGCCAGTTTTTCAGTGATTAACCAGGAGATAGCTGCTGCCGCTGCTGCGACTTGAGTCACGACCAAAGCATAGCCTGCAGAACCGTTGGCACCTAATGCAGAACCACCGTTGAAACCGAACCAGCCTACCCAGAGTAAAGATGCACCGACCACAGTAAGCGTCAGGTTATGCGGTGCCATAGATTCACGGCCCAAGCCCATACGTTTGCCTAACATATACGCTGCGACCAGACCGGCAACACCCGAGTTGATATGTACAACCGTACCACCGGCAAAATCAAGCGCGCCGTCATTACCTAACCAGCCACCACCCCATACCCAGTGGGTAATTGGTGCATAGACAATCACCACCCAAAGTGCGATGAAAGCAACGAAAGCACCAAATTTCATACGCTCTGCAATCGAACCGCTGATGATGGCAACCGTAATGATGGCAAAAGTCATTTGGAAAATCACAAACAGGATTTCAGGAATCGTGCCTGAAAGCGCCTCTGTGGTAATACCGGCCAGCATGAACTTGTCCAGGCCACCTATAAAGGCATTGCCTTCACCGAAAGCGAGGGTATAACCAATAATCACCCAGGCAATACTCACCACCGCCGCAGCAATAAAGCTATGTGCCATCGTCGCCAGAACGTTTTTCTTACGGACCATACCGCCATAAAATAGCGCCAAGCCAGGAATGGTCATGAGTAAAACTAGAGCGGTAGAGGTTAAAACCCAAGCGGTATCGCCGGTATCTAGCGTTGGTTCTTCTTCTGCAGGTGCTGCAGCTTCAACTGGCGCTGCTTCAGCAATTGCTGCTGTAGTGTCTGTTGTTGTATTTGTTGTATCGCCTGCTTCTTCAACAAGCACAATTTCTTCTGTCGGTGTTGTTGCTGTTGCAGCTTCTTCAGCCCATGCAACAGAACCACCAAAAAGAGCGCCGGCCATGCCGAACGCGAGTAGCATTTTTTTCATTCGTATCCCCCAACCAAGTTTTTGTGAGTTATTAGGTACTCAGCAAACTTCGTGCCAAGTTAGACAGCGTCTGCACCTGTTTCACCTGTACGAATACGGATGACTTGTTCCAAGTTAGTAACGAAAATTTTTCCGTCACCGATTTTTCCAGTGCTCGCCACACGAGTAATAGATTCAATCACCGCGTCTACCATTTCATCGCTAATCGCGATTTCAATTTTGACTTTCGGCAAGAAATCTACAACGTATTCAGCACCACGATAGAGTTCAGTATGGCCTTTTTGACGACCAAAGCCTTTCACTTCAGTTACAGTGATGCCTTGAACACCAATTTCAGACAATGCTTCGCGAACATCGTCTAATTTAAAAGGTTTTACAATTGCAGTTACGAGCTTCATGTTTGTTTTCCTTCGGCTTATTTCACCAGTAAGGTTTTACGTTCAAATTTCATGCCAAGATTCCTAAGGTCGGGGGAAATTAGAAAGCCCGGCATGTGGTTTATTTATACCTTATTTTATACGGATAAAGGCTTCGAATCTTCAAAAAATAGACATTTTTTATGTGGATTTTTACAATATCTTTAATCGAATAAGTCTATATTTTGTCTGAAATACTATAGTCTGCATTTTAGCAATGCTAAACTGTCGGTTCCTTTCTACGGCGATGGATCAGACAATGATTGAAACTTTATTACAAGCAATTTTGCAGCAAGTCGAACAACCTAAGAAAGATTTGGAACATAATATCCGTGCCTTGTTAAATGAAGCTGTGGCGAAAATGGATTTGGTGTCTAAAGAAGAAATAGAACGTCAGCGTACTGCCCTAAATAATGCCAATCATCGCCTGAATGATTTGCTCAAACAGGTGGAAGCATTAGAAGAGAGAATTTCGAACAAAAAATAAGCACAACTACAGTGCATAAAAGACACCAGAACTATAAAAATAACGCACCAAATTGGAACAATAATAATGTCTTTTGCCAAAATTTATACGCGAGGCTTGCTGGGCCTGCATGCGCCTTTAATTGAAGTCGAAGTTCATGTCAGTTCGGGTATGCCTTCACTCACTATAGTGGGGCTTCCCGAAGCGGCGGTACGTGAAAGTAAAGACCGGGTCCGTTCTGCCATTTTGAATAGCGGCTTTCAATTTCCAACCAAACGTCTGACCATTAATCTGGCCCCTGCAGATCTGCCAAAAGATGGCTCACGTCTGGACTTACCGATTGCTTTAGGTATTTTAGTGGCCTCTGGGCAGCTGCCTGAAAATTGCACCGAGCATCTTGAATTTATTGGAGAATTGGCCCTCGATGGTCAATTACGTCCTGTCAGCGGCACCTTAAGTATTGCCATTGCCTGTCAAAGTGACCAGCATCAACTGATTTTGCCTGGCCCCAATGCACAGGAAGCCTGTCAGCTCCCAGACTTTAAAGTCTTTGCAGCCAATCATTTAAAAGAAGTGTGTGAACATCTTTCCCAAGCGCAGCGCTTACCGCAAATAGAAGCCAGTCCACTCAATACAGACCATTTTTATAAGTTTGATCTGGCGGATGTAAAAGGACAATTACGACCACGGCGTGGCTTGGAAATTGCTGCGGCAGGTGGTCATTCCCTGCTGTTTCGAGGCCCACCCGGAACAGGCAAGACCTTGCTGGCTTCTCGATTGGCCAGTATTTTGCCACCCTTAAAGACGCAGGAAAATCTGGAAGTCGCCAGTATTTATTCGGTGGCGAATGCCAATCACCCTTTTGGGCAACGGCCTTTTCGAGCACCCCACCATACTGCTTCGGCGGTAGCATTGGTCGGTGGCGGCTCACACCCCAAGCCAGGAGAAATTACCCTGGCGCATTTAGGGGTTTTATTTCTGGACGAACTGCCTGAATTCGACCGCAAAGTTCTGGAAGTCTTACGGCAGCCTTTGGAAGCGAAGGAAATCGTCATTTCCCGAGCATCACGCCAAATTACCTTTCCGGCCAATTTCCAGTTAGTGGCTGCCATGAATCCCTGCCCGTGTGGATATGCCTTTAATCAGGATATCCGCTGCCAATGCTCACCAGAAAGTATTAAACGCTATCAGAACCGGATTTCAGGCCCCCTGCTGGATCGGATTGATTTGCATATTGATGTACCGCCATTACAGGCGCATGAGTTACAGGACAATCGACCTACAGAAAACTCAGAAACGGTTAGACAACGCGTCATTGCAGCCTATGAAATTCAGATGCAACGGCAAAATACCTCGAATATGAGTTTGAGTCCAAAGCAGCTAGAGCAATATGCCGCATTAGATCAGTCTGCTCAGAATATGCTTGAAATAGCTCAACAAAAACTGAATTTATCAGCGCGCGGCTATCATCGGGTCTTGCGTGTTGCACGCACCATTGCCGATTTAAATCAAAGTCCAGATATTCAAAGTCAGCATCTTTCGGAGGCCCTGTCTTATCGCGGGCAGCAGCAGATTTAGATCATTAAAAAAAGGCGACCTAAGGTCGCCTTTTTATCTAAAGAGGATTAGAAGCTATAACCGAGCCCGAATACGACTTTATTCTTTTGTTTTTCATCAAAACGATCATAACCACCCAAAATATAATTCATGCTTGCAGTTACACCTGTGTCACCAAGTGGCTTGCTTAAACCGATGTCAAAATGACGGAAACCAAAACTTTCTGTAGTTCCTTCAATAAAGTCACCTGATTTTTCATAAGCATATAAGCCTAAAGCTGTATCCAAGCTGAAATCTTGTGGTAAAGCATAGCTATAAGTGGCTTTTAAATAGGTATCACCTGCATTGCCCCAAGTGGTATCTTCAAGAAGGGTTTGTGCTGTAACGCCCAAATCTTTATAGCTCATACCCAATAACAGCTCAAATCCATCAGAATTGACATCAGATTCATAATAATAGTAGTAAGTCGTACCGATCGTTAAACCTAAGTCATCATTGACTGCGTGGCTATAGCCAGCATAGAAGTTATTTTCGAAAGCATCACGTCCTTCTTCAGACAAAGTGTAATCTAGCGTAGATCCCCACCAACCTACATAGAAGCCAGACGCATGGTTATAATCGAGTCCACCTTGTAAGGTAGCGCCGCTATTTTCAGGAATGTTAGTAATACCACGCAGGTTATAGCTTGAAAGTACGCTTATATTTCCAGATACCGTATGTTCAGCAACAGGTTCTTCGGCAAAAGAAAAAGAAGATACAGCGCCCAATAAAGCAAGAGATAATACTTTTAATGTTAATTTCATTGTGTGGCTCCCCCAGATCGTCTGAGACGTTTTTATGATCATTGATTAAACTCAAGCTCAAAATTTGCAAGAGCTATGCCAATCTGGATAAAAGGAACCAAAATAATAAATCTAAAAAGAAAAATAAAATTTAAATCATTGTTTTTAAATAAAAATTAAAATTATGAAAAAATGAATTATCTAAGCTTTCTTTTAAATAAATGTAGTTAAGGGTATTTCATCAATTTTTTAATACTTATACATAATCATTTACAATTTGCCCTATTTTGATTCCATTTTTGTAATGATCAAAATTTGTGCTAAAAAATAGTGCGTAATTTTTGATCATATTTTTTGGACTTTCCAAAATAAACAAGCTGATCATATTCATTTCATCACTTCAGAAATATCATTTATACCTGTCAATAGAGTTATGTTTTTACTAACTTTTTACCGACAGGTTGAAAATTAATCACCTCAAATCCTTGCTATTGTTTAATTTGAGTTAAAAAAATCTAAACTTTAGTGGAATATATCTAATAAAAAATGACATTTTTTCAGCATTTCTTATACAATTCCTAAAAAATTCCGATCAATTTGTATAAGGCTCTCTTCCCAATGCAAAATTCAAAAAAATTAACGTTAGCAGTTTTGATTCAGGCTGCTTTGGTTTCTACTGCTTTCGCTAGCGAGCAAAGTGAATCGAAAGGTTTTGTAGAAGATGCAGAAGGTTCTGTACTTTTCCGTACCGGTTATTTGCACCGCGATAAAATCAACTATAACGACAATCAAACCGGTGCACGTGAAGTTGTTAATGATACAAGCTCAGCTGCTCAAACTGCGATCGTTAAATTAGACTCTGGTTTTACCAAAGGTGTAGTCGGCTTTGGTGCGGGTATCATTGGTGATGCATCTTTCAAATTGGGTGAAAATGCACATGCCGGTAATGACATGATTCCTCAACATCCCGATGGTTCAGCTTATGATCACTGGGCACGTGGCGGCGCATATGTAAAAGCACGTGTTTCAAACACGACTGCTACTTATGGTACTCAGGTTTTAGACTTACCTGTACTTGCAAGCAATACTGCGCGTTTAGTACCTGAATACTTTACAGGTGTATTGGTTGAAAGTAATGAAATCGAAAACTTAAGCCTCGTTGCTGGTAAATTTACTGAAAACCAGCGTTCAAGCCAGATCAAATCTGATGGTAATGAATTGGATCGCGCAGTAGTTTGGGGTGCAAAATACAAATTTAATGATGCAGTTAATGCTTCTTATTATGGTACAGACATTAAAGACCGCCTAGAGCGTCATTATGTCAATGCCAATTATAGTTATGCATTGGCGAATGGTAGTACTTTAACTCATGACTTTAGTGGCTATCATACTGATTGGGATAAAAAATCCGACGTCAGTGCATATACATACTCACATACAACTGATGACTTTAATAACTTAAGCAACAATATTTGGGCAATTTCTACGACCTATAATAAAGGCCCACACAATGTCATGCTTGCTTACCAACAAAATACGGGTAATACAGGTTATGACTATGGTTTAGGTAAAGGTGTAGGTGATGGTCATCAAACCATTTATATGCCGAACTCATACCTGTCTGACTTCATTGGTAATGATGAAAAATCAGCACAGCTTCAATACACTTATGATTTCGGTGCAATGAATGTTCCTGGCCTATCTTGGACTTCTGCATTTGTTTATGGTTGGGATATTGATGTTGCTAATCAAAATGATCGCTCTCAATTAATCACTAGTGATGCTCAAGAACGTGAATTCTTTAATCAGGTAAAATATACAGTTCAATCTGGTTTTGCTAAAGACACTAGCTTACGTGTACGTCACTCATACTACCGTGCGAGTGATGAATACCAATACGGAAACTACATTGGTGACACTAATGAATGGCGTATCTGGTTAGACATTCCTGTGAAATTATTCTAATTCACTTGAGTTTCAAGCCATAAAAAAACCTGCACATTGTGCAGGTTTTTTTATTCCAGGCTTTAAAAAGTTAAAACCTGAACGATAAAAAGCAATTATTTATTTGCTTCTGCATAAGCAGCAATTGAGTCCAGTACTTCTTGTTTCGCAACATCAGCACCTTCCCAACCACTCAGCTTGACCCATTTGCCTGGCTCAAGGTCTTTGTAATGCTGGAAGAAATGTTCGATCTGGCTGATCAACAATGGAGGAAGATCAGTATATTCCTGAACATCTTTGTAGATTGGAGTCAGTTTGTCATGTGGAACTGCAACCAGTTTCGCATCAACACCACCATCATCTTCCATGTTCAATTTACCGACAGGACGACAACGAATGACTGAACCTGGCTCTACTGGATGAGGTGTTACCACCAGTACGTCTAATGGGTCACCATCAAGCGATAGTGTGTTTGGTACATAACCGTAGTTTGCTGGGTAGAACATTGCTGTACCCATGAAACGGTCTACAAATAACGCATCAGAATCTTTATCGATTTCGTATTTGATTGGTGCTGCATTTGCAGGAATTTCGATGATCACATAGATATCGTTTGGCGCATCTTTACCCGCTGGGATATTGCTGTAGCTCATAGCATCACTCTTTAACAAATTATATCTTTTAAAAAACCGCGACAATTATAACGGTTTTTAAAGATTTTTTTGGATTTTAAAATATTGAACTGTAAATATGTCCGCAGACCTGATGACTTAAACCAACTTGATGATCAGCAGCAATAAAGCCACCGGACATAGCATCGAGAGCAACCATACAATGGAGCGTAAAGTTGCCCAGTTAGCCAAATAGCAGATTCCGTACAACACTCGAAAAACCAGATAAGCCACACCAAAAATCATGACCAAATCTTGTGATATCACCATGTACTCTGCCATCAAGATCGCAGCAATAAAGAGTGGCAAACTTTCAAAGCTATTCTGCTGGGCAGCATTGGCGCGACTGGCCAAGCCTGAAGACTTTTCTAAAAATGCCCGTGGGTTCTGATTGTCTTTGCTGCTGAAGCCTGCTGATTTTTTTGCAATCAATGTAAACACATAAGGCAAAAGACAAGCGGCCAAAATGAGATAAATAACCCCACTAATGCTGTGCATCTGTTTTTTCTCATGAAAATTTTATCTCTATCATAGCATGGCATTTCGTGAATAAATTTTGTTAAATAGAGTGCTTTTTATTACTTGTTAAGGATTCACTATGGTCGCACCTGATCAAAATGAAATGTTCGATGTCCTCGAGAAACAACGCCAGCATCAACGTCAAGTGGATCGCGTATTAAAAATTGTCCTACCGATCGTGGCATTTTTAATGGCCGTCATTTGTGCCAATATGAATATCTGGTCGCCAATCTTCACCTTTGCCATTTTATGGATTGCCTTTTATTTCGTAGGTATCAAGCGTACGCCTCTCTGGCACTGGCTGGTCGCGATTCTGGTTTATTGTGTGATCGATAACATTCTAAGTTATGGCAGCTTTAATCAAACCGGATTTACCCGTCAGTTTGGCACCATGTTTATCTTCTTGGGGGTGGTTGGCGTAGGCCGTCCGTATTTTGACCGCTGGTTAATGAAAAAATAAAAAGCCTAAATCAAAAAAAGCGCCTAACGGCGCTTTTTTTCTTTGAGGTATTAGGCTGTTTTACGCAGATCTTTACGCAGGATTTTACCTACGTTTGATTTTGGCAATTCATCCATAAACTCGACATAACGTGGACGTTTATAACCGGTCAGGTTTTCTTTAGCAAATGCTAAAACTTCTTCTGTGGTTAAAGATGGATCTTTTTTCACGACAAACAATTTTGGTACTTCACCTGATTTTTCATCTGGCACACCAATCGCGGCCACTTCCAGTACTTTTGGATGAGTTGCTACAACTTCTTCAATTTCAGATGGATAGACGTTAAAACCAGACACTAGAATCATGTCTTTCTTACGGTCTACAATTTTCACATAACCACGTGAATCCATGACACCGATATCACCGGTACGGAAGAAGCCATTCACCATGACTTTTTCAGTTTCATCCGGACGGTTCCAATAGCCTTTCATGACCTGAGGACCACGGATTGAAATTTCACCTTGCTCACCCAGTGGAACTTCATTGCCTTCATCATCCAGAATAGCCACTTCAGTCAATGGTAATGGAATACCAATAGTGCCACTGAATTCTTCAGACGCAGGTGGGTTTGCTGTTGCCACCGGAGAAGTTTCAGACAAACCATAGCCTTCAACGATATTGGTTCCGGTAACTTTCTTCCATGCTGCTGCAGTAGAAGGAAGTACGGCCATACCGCCGCCCATCGCCATTTTCAGTTTACTATGATCAAGTTGCTTAAACTCTTCATTGTTTACCAGCGCATTGAAAAGTGTGTTCACTGCCGGGAAGAAAGTCGGCTGGTATTTACGTAGCTCTTTCATCACCGCAGGTAAATCACGCGGGTTTGGAATCAGAACATTCGCCTGACCTTTGTACATACCGTAAAGTGCGCATACCATGAATGCAAAGATATGATAAAGCGGCAAAGCACAGAAAATACGGTCATCTGGCTGACCATCTTGCGCACCAAATTTACTCTGGAAGATGCCGTCACACTGCAGCATGTTCGCAACCAGGTTACGATGTGTCAGTTCAGCGCCTTTAGATACGCCTGTGGTACCACCTGTGTATTGAAGAACTGCTGTATTGCTAAGGGTCAATTCAGGGCGTTTATAGTTACTTGGATTAACTTTAGATAACGCCGCATTAAATCTCACATGGCCTGGAATATCCCAAGCTGGAATTTGCTTGCGCACAGAACGCAAGACAAAATTTACCAAAGTTCCTTTCAAGGCACCCAGCATGTCACCGACAGAAGCGACCACGACATGCTTCACTGGTGTTTTACCAATAATCGCTTGATAAACAGAAGCAAAGTTTTCAATAATCACCAGTACTTCAGCACCTGAGTCATTCAATTGATGCTCAAGTTCACGCGATGTGTAGAGTGGATTCACGTTGACCAATACCAAACCTGCGCGGAACACCCCAAGTGCCACAACCGGATACTGAAGAACGTTTGGCATCATCACTGCCACACGTGAACCTTTTGCCAACCCCAAGCTTTGTAGATAAGTTGCAAACTTACGGCTCGCCTCTTCCAGTTCATTGAAAGTCATTGCCTTATCCATAAAGATAAAGGCATCACGCGAGCCGAATTTTTGGAAATTACGCTCAAAAACATCTACTAGAGAAGTATTTTCTGCTGGTAATTCTACTGTTTCTGGAATCCCTGTTTTTTGGTATTCAGCAAACCAAATTTTTTCCATAATGGCCATCTCTCCAATCATAATCCTTAGTATTTCAACTGTTTTTTTCAATATCACACGCCATTTTTAGACTTGTATATGTGCGATATTGCATCCATCTTGTTGAATCGTTGTTCATATATAACGTATTTCGCAGGATGGATGCTAGTCTTATCTTTGAATCAACAGTTTATTTGCTTTTTGATATCCGCGTGGTAAAAGCTGTCCTTTTGCACCGCGCTTACCGATATATTTGCGCAAATCATCCCCTTTTAATTTTAACTGCTGTTGTCCTGCAAGCACTTGAATTATTTCATCAAGCTTCAATATTGTCATGGACAAAATTTGTTCATCACCTTCAAGTTGTATCAATTTATTTCCTTTACCTTTGTTCAGTACAGGTAATTCTGCTAAATCGACAATCAACAGGCGTCCTGCTGAACTGAGCAGTGCAACATGTGTGGCATCTTCGAGTGGCTGCAGGTTCATGACCTCTGCCCCTTCAGATAAATTCAGGAAAGCTTTCCCGGCTTTGGCACTGGTATCCAGCTGCTTGGCCTGGGTTTTAAAGCCATAGCCTTTGTTGCTTGCTGCTAGAATTTCAGTTTCATCCTCTGCCACCAGAACCTGTTTAAAACCCACTCCGCTGCCTGGAGACAGTTTTGAACTGAGCGGTTCGCCCAGACCACGCGCAGACGGCAACATATTGATGGCCAAGGCATAGCTACGCCCAGTGTCATCTAATACATAAACGCGTTGGTTGGATTTGCCCTGTGCATGACTCAAGTACTGATCACCGGCACGGAAATTCAGATTTTCTGCATCGACTTCATGACCTTTGGCACAGCGAATCCAACCTGCCTCTGATAACACCACCGTCACCGGATCGGCCGGCAACATTTCAGTTTCATTGATCGCAGCAGCTTCAGCGCGCTGCACGATTGGCGAACGGCGATCATCACCAAATTTCTTGGCATCGTCTTTCAGTTCAGCAATGATCAGGTTTTTTAAAGATTCCGGATTGGCCAGTTGTTCACGAATCACTGCTGCTTTCGCTTCCAGTTCTTCCTGCTCACGGCGCATTTCCATTTCTTCAAGCTTGGCCAAATGACGCAATTTCAATTCCAGAATCGCTTCGGCCTGAATCTCGTCAATATTAAAACGCTGCATCAAAACTGGTTTTGGCTGATCTTCTTCACGGATAATCTGAATCACTTCATCAATATTCAGATAAGCAATGATCAGACCACCGAGAATATGCAGACGTTTTTCGATCTTGTTCAGATGATATTGCAGACGGCGCGTTACCGTGGTTTTACGAATTTCGATCCATTCTAGCAAAATACGACGAATCGACTTCACCTGTGGACGGCCATCCGCGCCAATCATGTTCATGTTGACGCGGTAGCTGGATTCCAGATCGGTGGTGGCAAATAAGTGACTCATCACCGATTCGGCATCAATACGATTCGAACGCAGAACAATGACTAAACGGGTTGGATTAGCATGATCCGATTCATCCCGTACATCACTGACCAGTGGCAGTTTTTTGGCCTGCATCTGATCGGCAATCTGGGTGATGATTTTGGAACCTGACACCTGATAAGGCAGTTCGGTGATGATAATTTCGTTTTTATCGACGCTATAAACCGCACGCATGCGGTAGCTGCCACGACCTGTGGTTTGAATTTTTAACAGTTCAGCAGGCGGGGTGATAATTTCGGCTTTGGTCGGCAAATCTGGCGCAGGAATATATTCTGCGATTTTTTCATCGGTCAGGTTCGGATTACGAATCAGCGCAATCGTACCTTTGACCACTTCACGCAGGTTATGTGGTGGAATGTCAGTGGCCATACCGACTGCAATGCCAGTGGTACCATTCAGCAAAATATTCGGTACACGTGCCGGCAAGTTCACCGGTTCTTTCATCGAACCATCAAAGTTGTCCTGCCATTCACAGGTGCCCTGACCCAGCTCAGACAGTAATAGTTCACTGTACTGGGAAAGCTTGGCTTCGGTATAACGCATCGCTGCGAAAGACTTTGGATCATCGGGTGAACCCCAGTTGCCCTGTCCCTCAATAAACGGGTAACGATAACTAAAGGGCTGTGCCATCAGCACCATGGCTTCATAACAGGCCGAGTCACCATGCGGATGGTATTTACCCAATACGTCACCAACAGTACGTGCCGATTTCTTCGGTTTGCTGGTCCATTTCAGGCCCAGCTCACTCATGGCATAGACAATCCGGCGCTGTACCGGTTTCAGGCCATCGCTAATATGAGGGAGTGCCCGATCCATAATCACGTACATGGCGTAATTCAGATAAGCTTGTTCGGTAAATTCTGCTACGGAGCGGTTTTCTGTCGCATGATGCGCAAGGCTTGTCATAACAACCTATAGTCCTAAATAATTCGTTTTTGTATCAATGTTTCTTATGCTAAGTCGTGGCTGTAGATGACACAAGGGCATCAAATCGTTCAGCGCGACAATTTGTGTCTTATGGCCTAAAAATATCCACTTTATAGGCCCTAAGCAACTAAAAAATCATTCTGTTTATAAGCCCATCGATTCCAGGGTCTTGCCCTTGGTTTCTTCACCCAGGACCAGAATCACAATCGCGACAGCCACCAGAACTGCCGTAAACATGGTAAAGACATAGCTGAAACCATTGGGCATGCCCATCAGATGGGTTACGGCAAAAGGTGCCGCGATACCGCCAATCCGGCCTACTGCGCCAGCCCAGCCTGAACCAAAGGCACGGATATTGGTCGGATATTGTTCCGGGGTATAAGTATAGAGTACGCCCCAGGCACCGAGATTAAAGAAGGACATCAGACAGCCCCAAATCACGATTTCAGTAACACTACCCGACTGGCCAAAGAAATAGGCAGAAATCGCGCACATGCCAATAAAGCCGGCCAAAGTCGGCTTACGACCGAGTTTTTCGACCAGCCATGCCGCCACAAGATAACCGGGCAACTGCGCCAGAATCATAATCAGCACATATTCAAATGACTGGACAATGCTATAGCCTTCTTTGACCAGTAAACTTGGCAACCAGGTAAAGATGCCATAATAGGAAAAGATAATACCGAACCAGATCAGCCAGAGCATAAGCGTACGGCGCGCAAAGATACCCGACCATAACTGGGAAAATGAAATATTCTGCTTCTCTGCGACCGGTTTCACTTCAAAAATTTCATAGACTTGAACGCCACATTGACGCTCAATCTTTTTCACCAGTGCCGAAGCTTCCTCTATACGGCCACGGTTAATCAGGAAAGGAATAGATTCCGGCACCATTTTCCAGATCACGATGGCATACAGCGCAGGCAGGCCACCAATCATGAAAGCGGTTTGCCAGCCAAAATCTGGAATGATAAAGCGCGATACTAGCGCCGCGACCAGCCAGCCCAGCCCCCAAAAACTTTCCAGCAAGACAATAAAACGGCCACGTACATGCGCAGGAATATATTCACTGACCAGCGTTACGGCCACGGGTAGCTGACCACCCAAGCCCAAACCGACGATAAAACGGAATACCAGCAGCCAGGTCAGATCCGGTGCAAAAGCACAAGCTGCAGTGGCCAGGCTATAAATGACCAGGGTCGCAGCAAAGACTGTTTTACGGCCAAAACGGTCTGCCAGGCCACCTGAACAAATCGCCCCGATCGCCATGCCGACAAAACCGATCGACACCACCCAGCTTTTTTGATCGGCAGTCATCTGCCAGTCTTCAGCCATTTTTGCCAGGATAAAGGAAATCAATCCGGTATCCATCGCATCAAACATCCAGCCCAGTCCAATCACCACCAGCAAGGTGTAGTGAAACCTACCAATCGGTAAGCGTTGTATGCGAGAAACTAAATCCATAACAAAAATCTCTGATCAGGTGGAACGGGAGATGCTGCTTTCTCAACAGGTGGGCTGCTTTATATTTTTTATACTACGAATTGAGCTGAATGCGGCTATTTTTATTGCCGCACTTTATACATTTAAAAATTAAGATTCGTCTTTGGAAGATGCCGAGTGCTCATCATCATCTTTATAAATGAATTTTGGCATTTCCAGACCAAAATAGATGGCGATCAGACGTAAGCTAAAACCAAAAATCAGGGTAGACAAAATGGTCAGATCCTGCGACAAGCCGTAGTGGCTACAGAGCCAGTAAAAGATCACTGAAACAAAGGCAATACTGGCATACAGTTCACGGCGGAACACCAGCGGCACGTCATTACATAAAATGTCACGCAAAATCCCGCCAGACACTCCGGTCAAAACACCCGCGACGGCGCTGACCACAAAACCATGTCCCATTTCCAGGGCAATCTGGCAGCCAATAATGGTAAAGCCAATCAGGCCCAAGGCATCCAGCACCAGGAAGACATTACGTAACTGTCGCATCCATTTGGCAATCAGGATAGTGACGAAGGCTGCGCAACAGGTCAGCACCAGATATTCGGGATGTTTGACCCAGGTCAGGGGATAATGTCCGAGCAGAACATCGCGGACCGAACCACCACCCAGTGCAGTAACACAGGCAATAATCATCACGCCAAACCAGTCCATGCTGCGCCGGCCAGCGGACAGTGCTCCGGTCATGGCTTCAGCGGTAATTGCAATAATATAGATGACGGTCAGTAACATCGCCCTGCTTCCACCTGAGGCTTTGAGATGGCGGCTATTCTAAGCTAAATCTGTGTGAAAGTTATAAGAATCCGGCACAACATTGCTTAAATTTTTTCCCCGAGCCACAAATGCAGACCTGTTTCATGGTGATGGTCTGGTCTGTCGTCGGATCCAGAAAATACCAGCGACCTTCAAACTTCACAAAATGCGAAGCTTCATGATGCACCTGTGCCTGCTTGCCATCATGATAATGTGCCTTAAACTCGACTAAGGCATGATTTTTATCTAATTTTTCATTGACTTGAACAATTTCAAGCTTTAACCATTGATTGGCTTTACTCCATTCACTAATTGCCTGCAGGTCCAGCGCTTGTTGCTGACCCAGCGCAGTCGTGGTTTTGATGTAATCGATTTCATGCTTGGCAAAGGCACTATAACGGGAACGCATGAGTTGCTGTGCAGTCTCTGCGGCCCGTTGCCCTACATGCAGTGGCTGACAACAACTGTGATATTCGCCTTGTCCACATGGACATGCTTCTGACATTTCAGTTCCATAAAAATAGCCCGACAATGCGGGCTATTTTAGCAAACTTTACAGGCCAAACATTGGCTAGAATCTAGTCCTGTGCAGGAAGCTGCGGAATGATATGCACTTTATCGATCTTATGACCGTCCATCGTCACGACCTCAAAGATATGCCCATCTGCTTCAAACTTTTCACCGCTATGTGGTAAACGTGCCATATGGAACAATACATAACCAGATAAAGTCGAATATTCTTCAGTTTCATTGACCAGATCACGATCCAGCAGCAAGGAAACGTGACGAATATCGGTGGAACCGTCCAGAATCAGGCTGCCATCATCCAGACTTTCTGCTGCCACTTGCAGCTCATCTTCATCTGGAAATTCACCGGCAATTGCTTCAAGAATATCAATTGGGGTGGCAATCCCTTCAATTGAGCCATATTCATTCAGCACAATTGCCATCTGTAAGGGCGCTTGACGCAATTGATCCATCACCATCAGTACCTGAGCATTTTCATGCACGATGACTGGCTCACGTAAATGCTTTTCAAAGTCCAGCACCCCAGTTTCAATATATTCATTCAGGACTTTATGGGTCAGCACCACACCGGCAATATTGTCCAGTTCGCCGCGAGCGATGATCAGACGCGAGTGGCTCATCTGCAACAATTGTGCTTTGATGCTGTCGGCATCATTGTCCAGATCGATCCATTCCAGTTCGGGACGCGGCGTCATCACCGACTTGACCGGACGTTCAGACAGACCCAAAACTCCCTGCACCATGACACTGTGATAGATACCGTTATCATCATTAAAGACTTCATCAGCAAAGGCACGTGTCGCCAGAACATCTTCCGGCTCAGAAGAATCATTGTCCTGAGCAGGTTTACCACCCAGCATCCGCATTACGGCAGAAGCAGTACGGTAGCGCATGTCGGTGGTGGTCACCATTTTTTCCTGATTGCGTTTCATGGTCTGGTTAATAAATTCGACAATCACCGAGAAGCCAATTGCAGCATACAGGTAACCTTTCGGAATATGGAAACCGAAGCCTTCGACCACCAGCGAGAAGCCGATCATCATCAGGAAGCCCAGACACAGAATCACCACGGTCGGATGTCTGTTGACGAAATCCATCAGAGCTTTGGATGCCCAGAGCATAATCCCGATGGCAATAATCACGGCAATCATCATCACTGACAGGTCTTTGACCATACCAACCGCAGTAATCACGCTGTCTAATGAGAATACGGCGTCCAGCACCACGATCTGGACAATCACCATCCAGAATACCGCATGGACCGGATTTTCTTCTTTGATGACGGGTTTGGCTTCCAGACGCTCATGCAGTTCCATGGTGCCTTTAAACAGCAGGAACACCCCACCAAACAATAGAATCAGATCGCGGCCCGAGAAAGCATGATCAAAGATGTGGAATAGTGGATCAGTGAGGGTCACTACCCAGGCAATCGAGGCCAGTAAGATCAAACGCATCAGCAGGGCCAGCATCAAGCCGACAATCCGCGCCGTATTACGTTGTTCTGGTGGCAGTTTCTCCGCCAAAATAGCAATGAAAACCAGATTGTCGATCCCGAGTACAATCTCAAGAACAATCAACGTGAGTAAACCGATCCAGGCTGAAGGGTCTGACATCCATTCAAAGATCATACGCTTGGCTCCTGAAGCTCAGGACTGCAGCATGGAATCACCTGACGCTGTGACACAGCAAAACAGAATTTTTTATATTGAATAAGATCAATTATTTGGCGTAGATTTATAAAGTTAAACGGCCAACTACCACTACCCATCGTCGTTCTATTGTTGTGAAACCAATTTTCAGTATATCAAGATCAATTTGAAATTCACCTGTTTTCATAGCTGTTTATCGATGAATTTTGCTGAGCCCTATTGCAGTGAAAATGTCCCTGCTCACAGAATTGTCATATTTATTAATTAAGCTATAGTCACAAGAAAGAAAAATGATAAGGTGAAGAAAATAAATGCAAAGCGTAATTCAAATGACAGATTATTTTAAAGAAAACTCCCCAAAAACAACACGCCCTCTAGTGGCTCTCTATTGTGGTTCACGTGCAGGCAACAAACCGGTTTATTTAGAAAAAGCCATTCATCTCTCGCAAGGACTGGCAGAACATGGTTTCGGGCTGGTTTACGGTGGCGCCAGTATTGGCTTGATGGGACAGGTCGCGGATGCCATGATCCAGCATGGCGGTGAAGCTGTAGGGGTGATTCCTGAATTTATGCTGGATTATGAAATTGCCCATAACCAGCTCACCGAATTACATGTGGTGACCAGCATGCATCAACGCAAGGCTATGATGGCCGAGCGGGCCTGTGCCTTTGTGGCCTTGCCAGGTGGACTGGGCACGTTTGAGGAAATTCTGGAAATTGCCACTTGGGGTCAGCTAAACCAGCACCAGAAACCGATGATGCTCTATAACGTGAATGGCTTCTATGATGCCTTGATTGCGCAGCTGGACCGCGCCGTTGAAGATGGTTTTTTACCGCCACAGCATCGCGCCAAACTGATCATTTGCGAACACGAAGAAGAAATTTATACAACTTTAACCAATTTAGGCCATCCGCAAAGATTTGTGGTTTAAACCGTTCCAATTAAGAAAAAAGCGAGCACCTGGCTCGCTTTTTTCTTGGATTTTTAATATCAGGACTTATTGACCATAATTCGTCACAAAGTCATAAAACATCGGCAAAGTTGTTGCCAGAATGACCGACATGGCCAGACCGAACATCAGTTTCATGGCATCTGCACTGACATTACGTGAAGTACGATGTTTGTTGACTTCATCCAGAATCATCGACATGGCAAATTCACGACCTGCGAGTAATCCCAGGAATACCCAGGTGGTACTCATTGGAATGTTGCTCCACTCTTTAAAAACTAACAGGATAATGGCATACATGAAGTCGATAATCGTTGCAGCACGAATGTCGGTCACACCGGTTTTGGTGTCAACAATGTTCTGGATAGCCCCGCCACGTTGATACAGAATCACACCCAGCAAGACCACGAATACCGTAATCGCAAACATCAGGAATTCAAACGGCACCTGACGTGGCACATACACGAAGATGTTAGCCAGATCCTGAATCAACCATTGACTCCACAGGAAACCGGTAGAGACCCACTGCAAGCCCATCCAGACCTTGGAGTGTTCCTGATGACGTGTCTTGGCAAAATGGCGTGCCAGCTGCTTGACCACAAAACGATAGATGACAATCGCTACAATAAAGGCGACGGCATAGCCCATCATCGATTTGACCATCATCGAGCCTAAGCTTGCAGGGGAGAAAATCGTAAGCACCAGGAAGGTGGTACTGACTGGAATCCCGTATTTGGTCAGTATTAACAGGAGAATTGGCGGCACAATATACAGCCAGGTAATACCACCTTCAGGGAAAGGAATCGTTTCTAAACGACCGTATGAGGCATCACCCACCCCAGATGCATACCAACCATAGACCAATACGACAATTAAAATTGAGCTGATATAAATCCACAACACCCACCATGGGCGATGTGAATTCGAAGAAATAAATGTCCCTAGGGTTTGAGGTACATCATTTCCGACAATAGAGTAAGCGGCCAAACAGAAGCCGATCACCATCAAAATCTCGATTGTCATAAAAACAAACCTATACGCGAGGAGATTTCAGCAGTGCTGAAAAGTTGGCCCAAGATTATGACGGTTTTATTTCATTTTAATGACAAGACTGTCATATATATGGTCACCTTACAAAAAAGAGCACCGAAGTGCCCTGAATTTAAAAGCTTTTGACTACTTGAGATTTACTTGATAAATCGTGGTACTGCCACTGACTTCATGGCCGACCACCAGGAGGGGTTTCTTATTCGGGGAGTCTTTGGCGGGGATAAATACCAAACCTTCCGGTCCTAAATCACCGGCTTGTCCCATTTCAATCTGCGCTGTAGTCGCTTTAAAATCACGTGAATTAATATATTGCACAAAGACTGGTGATGCAGGTGTAGACACATCATAGACCATGATGCCACCGACACGCTCCAGCCCAATAAAGGCAAAGGTTTTTTGACCAATCTGCCCCAAGGTCACCCCTTCAGGTTCCGGCCCTTTATTGTCACTGCGATTATCCAGTCCGGCTTCTTCATGATTAAAGTTGAAAATCTCAGGATGATGTTTGGCAATATACTGCTCAAACTGATCGCCCGAATCCCATACCAGTTCTAAACCGGTCTGCTGATCATTTTCCACCCAGATACTGACCGAGCGGGTACCAAAGCTATATAAATGATCATAGACCAGATTGCCCCGTTCATTCAGTTTGGCTGTACCATCGGCATTTTTTTGATAGCCTTCGGTCCACGTAATATTTAAACGGCCCAACAGATGATCTTCACGGCAGTCTTTGGCATCCCCTACAATAGCACCGCAGTAGGCAAAGTTAGTTGGATTGAGTTCTGCACCTTTGGCCAATACCCGAAGATGGGCTGGTAAATCATCGCCCAGACGGCGGTCAAAACCTTTGGCATGGACCAAGTGTTTCACCCGCCATTCTTCTACAAAGCCCTGGCTGGTATCGTTATTGAAATATGCAGGATTATTTTCACCCCAGGCACGGGCATCGCCTTCATTGGCAGACACAATATAGGTTTTGCCCGCGACCTCGAAACTTGCAATCGCATCTGGCATATATAAGCCACGTACATTGGCCCAAGTTTGAATATTGATTTTGCCTTTACCGTCGACACCATCCGCATCGCTGACATCCATGCCATGACCCTTCATGCCATGATCTTTGAAGCCAAATGGATAAACAGCGAGTACCTTGGCAGAAGCCACATCAATTTTGGCCAAGGCATTGTTTTCCTGTAAGGCAACCCAGGCGGTTTTTCCATCTTTTGAAACAGTGATGTACTCAGGTTCAAAATCCTGCGCTGCGCTGGCCTTTGGTCCGAAAATGCGGATGCCCTGTTCACGCAATGCTGCTTCCCGTCCGTTAAAGGCTTTAAAGTCTGCTGTACGAACGATCGGGGCTTTTAAATTGGCCAGATTAATGACAGACACCGACCCTTCAGGGTCAACCTGATAATCATCAGAAGGCTCGCCTTCATTGGCCACCAGCAAAGTTTGACCATCCGGTGTGAAAGTCAGCATGTCCGGCAAGGCACCCACCTGTACGTGGGCCAACTTGCTCAGGTCTTTGGCCTGATATAAAGCAATATAGCCCGGGTCAGTTTTCACAGCAGCCTGAATCGCAATGGCGACGATGCCATTATGTACTGCGACACTGTTGACCTCAGCCTCTGGCGCAATGTCATCGACCTTGATGGAACTTATTTTTTTCGGCTGATCAGGCTGACTTAAATCCAGCACATCTAATACGCCTTCTTTGGCATTGACCACGAATAGGCGTTGACTCTCGGCATCAAAGGATGGAATTTCTGCTGCACTTTGCGCAAACACACCCGATTCATAAGCCGACAATTTGCTTAACTCGATCGAGTTCGGTGTAGCCTCGACGATTGGAACCGGTGTTTCATTTTCATTCTCACTTCCACATGCCACCATCCCCACAGCCAGCATGGCCACTATCAAAGACTTTAATTTTAATTTCATTTTTTTGTTGATCTATCATGAAGAATTCGTGACCAATTTATAACCAGAGCATTGCAGTGCCATGACAGATCGGTTGCAGTTCCTTGACACAACACCGCATAAAAGTTGAAACGCTTTATATACGACAGACTCGGCTGATTCCTTTAAACTATTCAAAATTTTCAGTTTTCCAGAATTATGAATGCCACGCCTACGCATCAAGCCTTAGATCCCGAGTTCAAACTACTGGTCTTGTTGGTCTCGATTGGCTTTTTCATGCAGGGGCTGGATACCACCATTATTAATACCGCCCTACCTGCAATTGCCCAAAATTTGCAGGAAGATCCGCTACGCATGCACAGTGTGGTTGTCGCTTATGTACTGTCTGTAGCGGCCTGCATTCCCTTAAGTGGCTGGCTAGCTGACCGTTTCGGGGTCAGAAACACCTATTTTGCTGCGATTATTATTTTCTCTTTGGCTTCTTTGGGCTGTGCCTGGTCAAGTAGCCTGAACGAATTGTTGGTGTACCGGATCTTTCAAGGGATCGGTGGTGCATTATTGCTGCCGGTCGGCCGGCTGGCCATGCTAAAGATCATTCCACGTACCCAGTTTCTGGCCGCCATGAGTCTGATGAGTCTGGCCGGCCTGATTGGACCCTTAATTGGGCCGACCTTAGGAGGCTGGATGGTGGAATATCTGTCCTGGCACTGGATTTTCCTGATCAATCTGCCGATTGGCTTGCTGGGCGCACTAATTATCTTTAAGGCTATGCCGAATGTATTTGAACCTACAGTCGCCCGTTTTGATTATTGGGGTTTTATCTTGCTGGTCGTGGCGATGGTAGGTCTCTGTCTGGGAATTGAAAATTTTGCCAGTCCACAAAACTCGCTGTGGTGGAGTCTAAGCCTGATTCTGGCCGGTTTGTTGGCCACCCTGATTTATGCCTATCATTCACATACCCATAGCAATGCCCTGTTTCGCAGCCGGCTGTTTAAAAATAAAATTTATGCGATTGGCATTTTGGGTAATTTCTTTGCCCGTCTTGGCGGCAACTCGATTCCATTTTTACTCCCCCTCATGTTGCAAGTCGCATTCGGTTTTGAACCCTTTATTACCGGTTTATTGATGATTCCGACTGTGCTCGGTTCGCTGGCCTCCAAACCAATTATCCGTAACATCATTCAGCGTTTTGGCTATCGCCGGGTATTGCTGGTCAATACTTTGCTGGTGGGGCTTTGTATTGCCAGTTTTGCCCTGACGACGGCGGAAACCCCAATCTGGCTCCGTGCGATTCATTTCTTTATTTTCGGCATATTAAATTCACTGCAATTCGTGTCGATGAATACCCTGACCTTAAAGGACTTAAGCCAGCAGGATGCCAGTAGCGGCAACAGTTTCCTGTCGATGATCATGATGCTGTCAATGAGTATCGGGGTGGCGCTGGCAGGAACACTGGTGAACATGCTGAGTGCCTATTACGGCGCTGAAAATCTGGTGGCTGCTTTTCATGTGTCATTGATCTGTTTAGGCTGTATCAATATTATTGCGGCCTATATTTTCTGGCATATTCCTAAAAATACCCCGGTTTGATGCGATCTATTCACTTTGGGCTGATTGTAAGTTTTAGGCTAAATCACATATAGGCAAGGACTGAAATGCAAAAAAATCAGGCTCCGAACAGATTCAATAAACCGCTCTTGATTGGGCTTGGCGTGCTGATCACTGTGATCACTAGCGCCATGGTTTATCTCTGCCTAATGAAAGCACCATCTGCCCATGCTGCCGATTACCCAATCCAGGGTTTTGATGTATCGCATCATCAAAAAGAGATTCAGTGGCAGCAGATTTCGCCTGAAAAATACCGTTTTGTTTATCTGAAAGCCACTGAAGGCGGCGACTTTAAAGACACCCGTTTTCAGGAAAACTGGCTCAAGGCCCGGGAACGCGGCTTTCTGGTCGGTGCCTATCATTTCTATCGCCTCTGCCGCGAGGGCAGCATTCAGGCACAGAACTTTATTGACTCTGTTCCCAATAAACCGGATGCCTTACCGCCAGTGATTGATCTGGAATATGACAGCAAATGCATCAATACCTATTCTAAAGAGCAGCTTTTAAACGAAATTCAGGTGATGCACGATGCCCTGAAAAAGCATTATGGCAAGCAGCCGATTTTCTATATTTCTAAAGCTTTTTATAATATTGTACTGGCAGGACACTTTCCTAACGTACCACTCTGGGTACGTGAATACAAAGGTCTGCCTGATTTAAAAGATCAGCCTAAATGGACGTTTTGGCAACATACCAGTCAGGGGAAAATTCCCGGTATTACCACACCGGTAGACCTGAATGTTTTTTATGGCTCAGAACAGCAATGGCTGGATTTTCTCAAAAAGAATGCAATTGTAGTACCTTCATCTGAGAATAAAGCGAAATAAAGCTGATCGCCTGAAAACAAGTTCTTTATAAAAACAACAAGGAAATAAAAAGATTGAAATGGATAAAAGGCATTTTACTCGGTCTGGTGATTCTACTCCTACTCATCGCGGGTATGCTGGCTTATCTGTTGCAAGCTTCGGGCAAGGTTAGTGACTTTAAAGCGTGGCAGCCGCAAACCGGTATATCCGTTCACGGGCTTACAGTCAATTTTTTTGGTGTGTCCACCCTGTTACTCGATGATGGCCACGATCAGATCCTGATCGATGGTTTCTTTAGCCGGCCATCTTTGCGGCAAGTAATTACTCGACCTATTCAAAGTGATAAGCTGCTCTTAGAACAACTGGTACAATGCCATGAATTGAGCCGAACCCAAGCCATTCTGGTCAGTCATTCTCATTATGATCATGTTCTGGATGTCCCGGCTTTACTAGAGATGCTTCCCGAAACTGCTGTGGTCGGTTCGCCGAGCACCCTGAATATCGCCCGGGCAAATCCCAAAGTTACTCCACAGCAATTACAGCCGATTAAGCCTGGGCAAGTACAGCAATGGGGACATTTCCAGACCACGGCAATTCCCTCACAACATACCCCGCCCACAGCGATAAATGATAATTTAGGCGAAGAGCTGCTGCGGCCTTTAACTCTTCCGGCTAAATTTTCCGAATTTAAGGAAGGTGGCAGTTTCGACTACCTGATTGAGCATGCAGGACATAAAATTCTGGTCAAGGCCAGTACCGGATTTATTCCAGAGCAATTGCAGCATCTGAAAGTCGACACCCTGTTTTTAGGCATTGCCCAGCTTTCCAGACAATCCGATGCCTATCAGCAGCAATATCTGGCTTAAACCCTGAACCTCCTCAAGCTCAAAGTGGTGATTCCGGTGCATTGGGATGATTTTTTTCAGCCGTTAAACCAGCCGCTGCAATTTTTACCCCGTCTTGCCGATGACACTCCAAAAAGTTTGCAACTTCTGATTCAGGCTGCCGAGACACAAGGGACAAAAGTCATTCTGCTCAGCGGACCGCAACCCTATTTACTCAACTCAGCCTTCGCTTCCCAATCCGATTAAAGCCCCTTAAGATAGCGAACATGCGCAAAATTATTCATCTCGATATGGATGCGTTTTATGCCTCGGTTGAGCTGCGTGAACGTCCAGAACTGAAAGACTTACCTGTGGTGATAGCCTCGCATCATCCTCGGGCGGTGGTCGCGGCTGCCTCCTATCCGGCACGGGTTTATGGCCTGCGTTCTGCCATGTCCATGGGGCAGGCGCGCAAACTGTGTCCTCAAGTTATCGTGATTGAGCCAGATTTTGCCAAATACCGGCAGGTATCGGCACAGATTCATCAGATCTTCCAACAATATACTTCCCTGATTGAACCACTGTCTCTAGATGAAGCCTTTCTGGATGTCACAGAAAATTTAAAACAAATCCCAAGTGCTACCGAAGTCGCCATGCGAATTCGCGAGGATATTTTTCAAGCCACCGGATTAACTGCTTCTGCTGGTGTAGCGCCCAACAAGTTTCTCGCTAAAATTGCTTCGGACTGGCACAAACCGAATGGCATCTGTGTGATTAAGCCGTCACAAGTACAGCGTTTTATCCAGGATTTGCCACTGAAAAAAATTCCCGGCGTCGGAAAAGTCACTCAGGAAAAACTGAAAAGCCTGAATCTAGAAACTTTAGGCGATTTACAGCAAATTGATGAAGCCTTGCTGATTCAGCATTTTGGCAAATATGGCCGGCGGCTATTTTTGTATGCTCAAGGCATTGATGAACGACCGGTTGAGGTGGAACGGGAGCGCCAGCAAATTTCCAAAGAAACCACTTTTGATGATGACCTGCATCTAAACCAATGTCGCCCCTATTGGGAACCTTTACTTGGACAAGTATGGCAAAGCCTGCAAAAGAAACAGCTTTCGGCTCGCGGCGTTACGGTCAAATTAAAACTCAAGAACTTTCAGGTGATGCAACACAGTAAAAGTTTTAAACAGGTGCTGCGTAGCCCACAGGAATTAGCCCAAGCCTTGGACTTACTGCTCGACGACCTGCATATTGCTCCGCAGATGCAATTTCGGCTGATCGGCGTCGGCGTGTATCAGCTCAGCGTCCCCGAAACTGAAACCCAGTTATTGCTACTCTAAACCTTTTTTGATCATGTTTTAGGCATCAGTTTAAAAATACGGCAACTTTGTTTTTACATTTTGATTTTTTAGAGTACTCTATCTGCGCAATGCATTATCCATGTATGTGCCGAGATGCTGAAAATCACCTTTACTTTCAGCATGATGTCCTGTGATTAGCGTGACGATCAAATCCGAATATTACAGGGCAACTCTGATGTAACTCATGGAATCCCCTCCTGCATGTCTTCTGTAAATTCTTCTATTGTTCAAGAACAACGCGCACGTAAAGCTGCGCTATCTAGTTTTGTTGGTGCTGTTGTCGATTGGTATGATTTTCTCCTTTACGGCATTGTTGCAGCCTTAATTTTTAAAGATCAGTTTTTCCCTAGTATTGGCGAGAACATGGGCACCCTGGCGGCACTAGCCACCTTTGGGGTCGGCTTCCTGTTTCGTCCTTTAGGCGGTGTGGTATTTGGTCACTTTGGTGACAAGCTCGGCCGCAAAAAAATGCTGGTACTCACGGTAATCCTGATGGGAATTTCCACGGTCGGGATTGGTCTACTGCCAAATTTCGAGGCAATTGGCTGGTGGGCTCCGGTGCTGTTGGTGTTTTGTCGAGCCTTGCAAGGCTTTGCTGTCGGTGGTGAATGGGGCGGCGCAGCTCTGATGGCAGTTGAAAATGCACCCAAGGGTAAAAAAGCCTTTTATAGCAGTGGCGTTCAGGTCGGCTATGGTGTTGGCTTGGTATTGGCCACCGGTGCAGTGTCGATTATTATTGCGACACTGGGTGAAGAAGCCTTTGCCGAGTGGGCATGGCGTATTCCCTTTCTGGCCAGCATCGTACTGTTAGCTGTGGCGATGTGGATTCGCCGTGATCAGGATGAATCTCAGGAATTTGTAGAAAAGGTGGTCAAAGCAGACCATCATCCAGAAAAGCTGCCAATCTTGCAAGCCATCAGCAAACATCCAAAAGCTTTCTTCTATATCATTGCCTTACGTCTGACTGAATTGCTGACCATGTATCTGGTCACCAACTTTGCCCTGAACTATTCCACCAGCAACCTAGGCATGGACAAACAGTTCTTCCTGAATATCACGCTGATGGTCGGGGTAATTAGCTGTTTCAGTATTCCATTTTTTGCTTGGCTGGCGGATAAATTCAATCATCAGAAAATGTGTGTCTGGGGCGGTTTGATTGGTGCGCTTTCAGCCTTTCCATTTTTTATGGCGCTCGATGCACAAAACACCTGGATGATCATTGTCGGGGCAATTTTACTGGCGAACGTCGCACACGATATGGTGGTCAGTGTCCATCAACCGATTTTCACCTCCCTGTTTGGCACAGAATACCGCTACAGCGGTGCCGGAGTTGGCTATCAGGTGGCGAGCATCATTGGGGGTGGTTTTACCCCATTTATTGCAGCGGCACTGGTGATTTGGGCGGATGGTTCATGGCATTATGTAGCCATCTATCTGGCGGTGGGTTGTCTGCTGACTGCACTGGTCGCAGCCCTGATGCCCAAAACTCAGGATGAACAACATGACAGTTGAACGTTTACACGTATCAAAACGCTTTTCGGAAATTGCTATTGCCGGTAATCTGGTGCATCTTGCCGGCCAGCTGGCCACAGATGTTGAACTGGATATTAAAGGGCAAACCCAACAGACTTTAGATATTATTGACCAGTTTCTGGCAGATGCCGGCACAGACAAAAGTCACATCATGTCGGTAACCATCTATTTGAAAGACATTGAAAAAGATTATGCAGCCTTCAATGAAGTCTGGGATGCCTGGGTCGCTGATATCGAAGCGCTGCCTCGTACCTGTGTAGAAGCAAAACTCTATGATCCACGGGTATTGGTCGAACTGACTGTCGTGGCGGTTAAACCAGAATAATGTTTCAAGATCAATACTCATAAAAAAAGCATGCTTCTGGCATGCCTTTTTGTTTTAACCGACTGCTTTGATTTTACTGCGCTCTAAATCCGAATATAAATAATATTTTTTCAGATCATTGCTAACTGTATATTTGGGCATTTTCTGCATTTGCGCTTGCTCCTGCAATAAGTCCTGGCGCAACTGATAATATTCCGGCACATCATCGTAACGGATCACCCGATAACCAGCCATGGTCAGTAATGCATCCTGGAATCCTGTCTGTTGTGGACGCTTAAGGATTAAAGGGTCATCTACCGCTACAACTGCCAGAATCTGATATTGCTGATCCAGAATTACAAAATCTGCAGTCAGGTTGCGGTACTTATGTCGAGTCCGGTTAAATTTAGTCGTCATTAAGGCATCATAGGAAACATGTGCCAGAATAATGTATTCAGGTAATACTTCTCTCAGGCGAGTGAAGGTCAATTGCTCATTCAGGTTAAAAATAGCACGTTGCTTTAACGCACTGTCTTGTGGTTTGGAATTATTTCCGAGCTTTTTCCATGCCATGAGCACGACACAGAAGAGCAGGAAACTCCCAATCATAATATAGGTGGTCATGCCTAAATCCTTGCATTCTTATAATCATTTTTGTTTTATTGTTGTGCAGTATAAACCCACGCTTTATTTTAAATAGAGCTAACAACCAATCTGTTTAAATACCCATACAACTGGTATCAAAACTCGATTCTATGTTACCTAAAGTGACATCTCTCTAGATGCCAATGAAAGTGGATTTAAAGTACTGATAATGCACTCTAAAACATCCATGGAATTGATCGCAATACATATCTGCCCAACTGTAGGACAATTCCGACAAAGTGTTATTTTTATATCACTTTTTTAAAGAACTTAGTCCAAATAATATATTCTTTTACACTTTCAACGAACAAGCTCAGGCTACGTTACTTTACCCAAGAGCTAAAAAAAGACACCGAAGTGTCTTTTTATTAACTTAATTATGCACGTGATTTGGGCTTCGCTTTAGGCTTTGGCCCACCAAACGGTTTTTTGGCATCGCCTGTTTCACGCGGCGGCAAACCAGTGTGCTGGGTCAGAATTTGACCACGTTCAGGACGTTTCTTGGTATTTGAAGGACGTGACTGAGCCTGTGCAGCCTTGCTACGATTCCCTTGCTCACCGGTACGTTTTTGCGAATCACCGGCAACCGTCGAGTTCTTCTTACGCGCCGATTGATACTGACCATCTGCACTGCCTACAGGCTGATAAGTCGGAATCAAATGCTGTTTCGAATTACCAATCAAATCCTGACGACCCATTTCTTTCAGGGCTTCACGCAGTAAAGGCCAGTTGTTTGAATCATGATAACGCAAGAAAGCTTTGTGCAAACGACGACGCTTCTCACCTTTCACAATGTCAACATTTTCAGTATAACGCGCCACTTTCGCCAGCGGGTTTTTACCCGTGTAATACATAGTAGTTGCAGTCGCCATCGGTGATGGATAGAAGGTCTGTACCTGATCGGCACGAAAACCATTCTTCTTCAACCAAATCGCCAGATTCATCATGTCGTAATCGGTGGTGCCCGGATGCGCCGCGATGAAGTAAGGAATCAAGTATTGTTCCTTACCGGCTTCTTTACTGTAACGATCAAACATTTGCTTGAAGCGGTCATAGGTACCAATACCCGGCTTCATCATTTTATTGAGTGGACCTTTCTCGGTATGTTCAGGCGCAATTTTTAAGTAACCACCGACATGATGGGTGACAAGTTCTTTGACATATTCAGGGTTTAAAACCGCAAGGTCATAACGTAGGCCTGAACCAATCAGAATTTTTTTAATGCCTGGTAAAGAACGTGCTTTACGATATAACTGCGTCAATGGCGCATGGTCGGTATGCAGGTTTTGGCAAACCCCCGGGAATACGCAAGATGGTTTACGACAGTTCTTTTCAATCTCAGGATCTTTGCAGGCCAAACGGTACATGTTGGCTGTTGGGCCACCCAAGTCCGAGATAATACCGGTAAAACCCGGTGCGGTATCACGGATTTTTTCCACTTCTCGTAGAATCGATTCTTCTGAACGATTCTGGATAATACGACCTTCATGTTCCGTAATCGAACAGAAAGTACAACCACCGAAACAGCCACGCATGATATTCACAGAGAACTTGATCATGTCGAATGCCGGGAAACGTGCATTGCCATAAGCAGGATGCGGCAGACGTGCATAAGGCAGGTCAAACACATAGTCCATTTCTTCGGTAGTCAACGGAATTGGCGGTGCATTCAACCAGACATCACGTTCACCATGCTTTTGTACCATAGCACGCGCATTTCCCGGATTGGTTTCCAGATGCAGAATACGGTTGGCATGTGCATAGAGCACTGGATCAGCAGCAACTTCTTCAAAAGCAGGCAAACGGATTACGGCCAATTCGCGCGGCGGTAACTTATGTTTAATCGCTTTAGAAGCCGGTTGCAGTTGCACAATTTGCGTATCAGGATCTAAGTCATCCCCTGCTCGCACAATCGGATTGGCTACATGTTCTTTTTGAAAACCTTGGTACTGGCTAGAATCTTTCCCTTGTTCAATCTCACAACCGTCGATATCTTCAGTCATGACATAAGGGTTAATAATTGGATCCACACGGCCAATCGCATCCACATCATTCGATGCGATTTCAACAAATTTGGCTTTAGAGGCACGGTTGTGTTTATTCACAATAAACGCTGTACCGCGAACATCAGTAATCTCGTGAATTTTCTCGCCACGCGCCAGACGATGCATAATTTCACTGATTGAGCGTTCACCATTGCCGTACATCAAAAGATCGGCTTTTGAATCCATCAACACCGAACGACGGACTTTGTCTGACCAGTAATCATAATGCGCAATACGACGTAACGATGCTTCAATACCGCCGAGCAATACCGGTACATCCGGATAAGCTTCACGGACACGCTGACAATACACGGTTGCCGCACGGTCTGGACGTTTGTTTGGCTGATTGTCTGGTGAATAGGCATCATCAGAACGGATTTTACGGTCAGCCGTATAACGGTTGATCATGGAATCCATGTTACCTGCCGTCACACCCCAGGCAATATTCGGTTTACCCAAAACGCGGAACGCATCCACGCTGGTCCAGTCTGGCTGTGCAATAATGCCGACACGGAAGCCTTGGGCTTCCAAAGTACGGCCAATAATGCCTGAACAGAAAGATGGATGATCGATATAAGCATCACCACAAACTAAAATAAAATCACAGCTGTCCCAGCCGAGTTGATCCATTTCCTCGCGTGACATCGGCAAAAATGGCGCAGGGTCAAAACAAGACGCCCAATATTTGTCGTAATCAAACAACGCTTTTGGCGCAGTCTGCATGGTATAAGCAGTAGACATGGCTAGCAATTCTCGGCTGGCAGATGATAGGAGATCTAAAAATAAGATCAAAGCCGATTATTTTACCATGAATCAACCCTAGCTTGCTTGATTATAATTTATACAAAATCAGAGACTAACTGAATCACTTTCTATTTGTCCCTTAAATCTAAAGTTTAAATATTTCAAAAAAGAAATTTATCTTATTTATTAGGTTGAAAGACTGGACAGAATCTCTAATTTGAACGGAGTTTTAAACTGAATGACAAACCCGTCAGTAATAACGCGGCAATAAACACAGTTAATCCTATCCAGCCATAGCTTTCCCACACCAATCCGCTTGAGCTCCCCAACACGCTTGAACCCAGGTAATAGCAAAATAAATACAGCGACGAACCGACTGCCCGATACTGTAGCGACTGGATCGACACCCAGCTACTGGCGGTTGAATGGGCAGCGAAGAAAGAAAAAGTAAAAATCAGCAATCCAATAAAAACAATAACCAACTGATCAATCAGCATCAGCGCCAAGCCCACAAGCATCATCAGGATCATGGCTGCCAATATTCTGAATTTGCCATAATGCCGTCCCCAGTGTGCTGCTCGAGGGGAGCTATAAATACCAGCCAAATAAGTAATCGAAATCACGCCAATCCAGACATGAGATAACTCAAATGGCGCTTGGATCAAGCGATAACTCAGATAATTAAATACCGAGACAAAGCAGCCCATCAAGATAAAACCTTGCAGGAATAAAACCCGAAGTTTCGGATCAGCGAGATTCTGCCTAAATGAGTTTTTAAAACGATTCAGCTTGATTGGATAGGCTTTAAAATGTTGTGAAGCGGGTAATAGGTAATAAAATAAGCCTGCAATACAGAGATTTAAAATACCAATCATCAAAGTAGCAGATTGCCAAGAGATAAAATCGACTAACACCCCAGCAATTAAACGTCCGCCCATACCGCCAATCGCTGTGCCAGAAATATACAAACCCATAGCAAAACCGATATCTTTTTCTGCAATTTCTTCCCCGATATAAGTCATCGCGACTGCAGCGACACCACTGACTGTCAATCCAATCATTATTCGTGTAGTCAGAAACACGGACCAGATCGGCAATATTGCACTTAATAGTAATAATACTGAGACTAAAAATAGAGACCAGACCATAATCGGCTTACGACCAAATCGGTCCGAGATCAGCCCAGTAAAAATAAGACCAACTGCCAAGGCAATGGTAGAAAAAGATAAAGGGAAACTGCTTTGAGTCGGGCTGACCTGGAAATAATCAGCCAGAATCGGCATCATGGGCTGTACGCAATACAGTGATGAAAAAATGGCAAAGCCAGCAAGAAATAAGGAAAAGAGCACTGCTTTAAAAGCAGAAGAGCCATATTCAATATGGCTTGAAGATGAATTTGAGGACATATCCGCTCCATAGACCGGTTCAGTATACGCTTCTCAATATTATTTTTATGTGATGTTTCGGTCGAAATGGCATGTAAATAACAGTGATTTGACTAAAACCCGCGCATAAAAAAACACCCCCTTCATTTGAAGGGGGTGTTTCGAATAATGAGCTGGCGATGACTTACTCTCACATGGGTAACCCCACACTACCATCAGCGCTAAGAGGTTTCACTTCTGAGTTCGGGAAGGGATCAGGTGGTTCACTCTTGCTATGGTCGCCAGCACAACTGGTATGATTACTTACTGAGGTCTTATGGTTGCCTTAGCTTTCTTCAAATCTTGCACTCTGTTCAAAGCAGTGCTTTGAACATCGTTCATTAACAGGTATATCTGAGTTGCTGTAGTTTGTTCGTTTAGCGTAACTAAATCAAGTCACTTTGTTTAATATCGAATCAATTGATCCTCACTTCTTTCGAAGTTCGTACAACAACTGTTTGGGTGTTGTATAGTCAAGCCTCACGAGCAATTAGTATTGGTCAGCTTCACATATCACTATGCTTCCACATCCAACCTATCAACGTCGTAGTCTTCAACGGCTCTTTAGGAGACATAAAGTCTCGGGGAAATCTTATCTTGAGGTAGGCTTCCCGCTTAGATGCTTTCAGCGGTTATCCCTTCCGAACATAGCTACCCGGCGATGCCACTGGCGTGACAACCGGTACACCAGAGGTTCGTCCACTCTGGTCCTCTCGTACTAGGAGCAGATCCTCTCAAATTTCCAACGCCCACGGTAGATAGGGACCGAACTGTCTCACGACGTTCTAAACCCAGCTCGCGTACCTCTTTAAATGGCGAACAGCCATACCCTTGGGACCTGCTTCAGCCCCAGGATGAGATGAGCCGACATCGAGGTGCCAAACACCGCCGTCGATATGAACTCTTGGGCGGTATCAGCCTGTTATCCCCAGAGTACCTTTTATCCGTTGAGCGATGGCCCTTCCATACAGAACCACCGGATCACTAAGACCTACTTTCGTACCTGCTCGACTTGTGGGTCTCGCAGTTAAGCGCGCTTTTGCCTTTATACTCTACGCGTGATTTCCGACCACGCTGAGCGCACCTTCGTACTCCTCCGTTACTCTTTAGGAGGAGACCGCCCCAGTCAAACTACCCACCAGACATGGTCCTCGTCCCGGATAACGGGACAGAGTTAGAACCTCAATATTACCAGGGTGGTATTTCAAGGACGGCTCCATCGCAACTAGCGTCGCGACTTCAAAGCCTCCCACCTATCCTACACAAGTAAGATCAAAGTTCAATGTCAAGCTGCAGTAAAGGTTCACGGGGTCTTTCCGTCTAGCCGCGGGTACACCGCATCTTCACGGCGAATTCGATTTCACTGAGTCTCTGCTGGAGACAGCGCCCCCATCATTATGCCATTCGTGCAGGTCGGAACTTACCCGACAAGGAATTTCGCTACCTTAGGACCGTTATAGTTACGGCCGCCGTTTACTGGGGCTTCGATCAAGAGCTTCGCTTACGCTAACCCCATCAATTAACCTTCCAGCACCGGGCAGGCATCACACCCTATACGTCCACTTTCGTGTTTGCAGAGTGCTATGTTTTTAATAAACAGTTGCAGGGGCCTGGTTTCTGAGGCTGTCGGCCGCTCAAGGAGCAAGTCCTATCACAGACAACAGCGTACCTTCTCCCGAAGTTACGGTACCATTTTGCCTAGTTCCTTCAGCAGAGTTCTCTCAAGCGCTTTGGTCTACTCGACCTGACCACCTGTGTCGGTTTCGGGTACGATTCCTGTGTAACTGAAGCTTAGAGACTTTTCCTGGAAGCATGGTATCAGCCACTTCACTGTACAAGTACAGCTTGCTATCAGTTCTCAGCATAGAGTACCCCGGATTTGCCTAAGATACATGCCTACAACCTTCCACCTGGACAACCAACGCCAGGCTGACTTAACCTTCTCCGTCCTCTCATCGCATTACACAGAAGTATTGGAATATTAACCAATTTCCCATCGACTACGCCTCTCGGCCTCGCCTTAGGGGTCGACTCACCCAGCCCCGATTAACGTTGGACTGGAACCCTTGGTCTTTCAGCGTGCGAGTTTTTCACTCGCATTGTCGTTACTCACGTCAGCATTCGCACTTCTGATACCTCCAGCAGACTTCTCAATCCACCTTCATCGGCTTACAGAACGCTCCCCTACCACGCATAATAAATTATGCATCCGCAGCTTCGGCATATAGTTTTAGCCCCGTTACATCTTCCGCGCAGGCCGACTCGACTAGTGAGCTATTACGCTTTCTTTAAAGGGTGGCTGCTTCTAAGCCAACCTCCTAGCTGTCTATGCCTTCCCACATCGTTTCCCACTTAACTATAATTTTGGGGCCTTAGCTGGCGGTCTGGATTGTTTTCCTCTTGACTACGGACGTTAGCACCCGCAGTCTGTCTCCCGGATAGTACTCATTGGTATTCGGAGTTTGCATCGGTTTGGTAAGTCGGGATGACCCCCTAGCCGAAACAGTGCTCTACCCCCAATGGTATTCGTCCGAGGCGCTACCTAAATAGCTTTCGGGGAGAACCAGCTATCACCAAGTTTGATTAGCCTTTCACCCCTATCCACAAGTCATCCCCTGGCTTTTCAACGACAGTGGGTTCGGTCCTCCAGTTAGTGTTACCCAACCTTCAACCTGCTCATGGATAGATCACCTGGTTTCGGGTCTATACCCAGCAACTAAACGCCCTATTAAGACTCGGTTTCCCTACGGCTCCCCTATTCGGTTAACCTCGCTACTGAATATAAGTCGCTGACCCATTATACAAAAGGTACGCAGTCACCGAACAAGTCGGCTCCCACTGCTTGTATGCATGCGGTTTCAGGATCTATTTCACTCCCCTCACAGGGGTTCTTTTCGCCTTTCCCTCACGGTACTGGTTCACTATCGGTCAGTCAGGAGTATTTAGCCTTGGAGGATGGTCCCCCCATATTCAGACAAGGTTTCACGTGCCTCGCCCTACTCGACATCATCATATAAGCCCTTTCGTGTACAGGACTATCACCGTCTACGGTCGCACTTCCCAGAGCGTTCCACTAGAACTTATATGACTTAATGGGCTCTTCCCCTTTCGCTCGCCGCTACTGAGGGAATCTCAATTGATTTCTTTTCCTAAGGGTACTGAGATGTTTCACTTCCCCTCGTTCGCCTTGCAACACTATGTATTCATGTTGCAATACCTACCTTATGGTAAGTGGGTTTCCCCATTCAGACATCTCCGGATCACAGGATATTTGCCGCCTCCCCGGAGCTTTTCGCAGGCTATCACGTCTTTCATCGCCTCTGACTGCCAAGGCATCCACCACATGCACTTAATTACTTGACTATACAACCCCAAACAGTCGTTTATCCTTACAAGTGGGATAAGCAACAGATTGTGATGATTTCTCATCACGCTCATACAGTTGGCGTTTGTGCACTTAAGCACCGTACAGCTTCAATTAGATTCATATACCAAAACGCTTGATTCAGTTAATTTCGCTAGAACTCATTTCATTCAACTTTCACAATTGCTTGCTAGGTTGTTTAAAACGAGTTTGAACAAATTATTTCAACTCAAATATATTCTGTTAATGATTTTTCCAGCCTTCGTCAGGTCAGGAAACTGTGATAAATCACAGAGATTATCAAGTGCGCGTATCATAACGCTTGTACTTGTTAATCTCTAGGATCTAAACACTTGATCGCTTAAGGACTAAACTAACAATCAACTGATTGTCTATTTATTAGCTTTTGTCTTTATACATTCCGTAGGAATGTATGGTGGAGACTAGGAGAGTCGAACTCCTGACCTCCTGCGTGCAAAGCAGGCGCTCTACCAACTAAGCTAAGTCCCCAGCTTATCAATAAGTCAATGTATCGTTCTGTTCTGTTTGCTTCAGCACTTTCATGCTTCGTTAGTCAGATTTGGTGGGTCTGACAAGACTTGAACTTGTGACCCCACGCTTATCAAGCGTGTGCTCTAACCAACTGAGCTACAGACCCTCAGATACATCGTATGAAGAACAACTTGTTGTGGATTCTTACCAATCGTCAATCTTTCGTTAAGGAGGTGATCCAGCCGCAGGTTCCCCTACGGCTACCTTGTTACGACTTCACCCCAGTCATCTGCCACACCGTGGTAAGCGTCCCCCCTAAGGTTAGACTACCTACTTCTGGTGCAACAAACTCCCATGGTGTGACGGGCGGTGTGTACAAGGCCCGGGAACGTATTCACCGCGGCATTCTGATCCGCGATTACTAGCGATTCCGACTTCACGCAGTCGAGTTGCAGACTGCGATCCGGACTACGATCGGCTTTTTGAGATTAGCATCCACTCGCGTGGTAGCAACCCTTTGTACCGACCATTGTAGCACGTGTGTAGCCCTGGTCGTAAGGGCCATGATGACTTGACGTCGTCCCCGCCTTCCTCCAGTTTGTCACTGGCAGTATCCTTAAAGTTCCCGGCTTAACCCGCTGGCAAATAAGGAAAAGGGTTGCGCTCGTTGCGGGACTTAACCCAACATCTCACGACACGAGCTGACGACAGCCATGCAGCACCTGTATGTAAGTTCCCGAAGGCACCAATCCATCTCTGGAAAGTTCTTACTATGTCAAGACCAGGTAAGGTTCTTCGCGTTGCATCGAATTAAACCACATGCTCCACCGCTTGTGCGGGCCCCCGTCAATTCATTTGAGTTTTAGTCTTGCGACCGTACTCCCCAGGCGGTCTACTTATCGCGTTAGCTGCGCCACTAAAGCCTCAAAGGCCCCAACGGCTAGTAGACATCGTTTACGGCATGGACTACCAGGGTATCTAATCCTGTTTGCTCCCCATGCTTTCGCACCTCAGTGTCAGTATTAGGCCAGATGGCTGCCTTCGCCATCGGTATTCCTCCAGATCTCTACGCATTTCACCGCTACACCTGGAATTCTACCATCCTCTCCCATACTCTAGCCAACCAGTATCGAATGCAATTCCCAAGTTAAGCTCGGGGATTTCACATTTGACTTAATTGGCCACCTACGCGCGCTTTACGCCCAGTAAATCCGATTAACGCTTGCACCCTCTGTATTACCGCGGCTGCTGGCACAGAGTTAGCCGGTGCTTATTCTGCGAGTAACGTCCACTATCCAAGAGTATTAATCTCGGTAGCCTCCTCCTCGCTTAAAGTGCTTTACAACCAAAAGGCCTTCTTCACACACGCGGCATGGCTGGATCAGGGTTCCCCCCATTGTCCAATATTCCCCACTGCTGCCTCCCGTAGGAGTCTGGGCCGTGTCTCAGTCCCAGTGTGGCGGATCATCCTCTCAGACCCGCTACAGATCGTCGCCTTGGTAGGCCTTTACCCCACCAACTAGCTAATCCGACTTAGGCTCATCTATTAGCGCAAGGCCCGAAGGTCCCCTGCTTTCTCCCGTAGGACGTATGCGGTATTAGCATCCCTTTCGAGATGTTGTCCCCCACTAATAGGCAGATTCCTAAGCATTACTCACCCGTCCGCCGCTAGGTAATGTAGCAAGCTACATTACCCCGCTCGACTTGCATGTGTTAAGCCTGCCGCCAGCGTTCAATCTGAGCCATGATCAAACTCTTCAGTTTAAAATCAGTAGCACCTTAAAGGGTGCCAATCTTGGCTCATCAATTTTCTGACAAATATTTCTCAAATAAACTTCGAGTAATTTCTACCATCAATCAATGAAAATAATTTCGATCAATCAACCAGTAAAAATCCACACAAGTTGTTCTTCATAATCTCTTAATGATCTTCTTGTTGGTTCGTCACCAGCAAGCTAGGTCGGCTATATTACTCTCTATCTCTAGAAAGTCAACCAGTAATGAAAACTATTTTTAAACTTTCTTTCTAAAACCCAACTCAATCAATCTTAACTAAGTCACTGTTTTATCAGAAGTTTTAATCTTCATCACCGCCGATGGATGTGCATTCTACAGCATTTCAGAGCCCTTGCAACACTTCTTGCAAAGATTTTTTTTCGTGTGTTTATTTTTCAAACCAATAAAAATATAAGTAATTGTTATATATAGTTAATTTATTTTTATTATTTTTGAATTTTATTGAGCACATCCAACAAAATCCATTCATAAACACAATAAGATATTGTTTTATTTTAATTTAAATTATAAAAATCTTTATTACATGACTTATATCGTTCAATTCACATCTCATTCTTGTTTGATTCTTCATCAATCTGGCGTTTATATATACAAAACTTGTTTTATCCGGTCTTCTTCCAAGATACATAGGCCCAATTTAAATATGGAAAATTTATTGCAACGCTAAAAATTAAAAAGCCATCGCTATTGAGCAATGGCTTTTGGAGTACTGAGCAACAATTAGAATTTCATACTGACACGTGCCCAATAATTTCGGCCAATATTATTGAATTGCTCCTCTGCGGCAAAACCAAAGCCAGCACTACCAGCTTTATTTAGATGCTCGGTATAGGTTTTATCAAGCACGTTATCAATACCGACTGATACATCCACGCCATCCATGATATGGTAGCTACCGTTTAAAGACAAAGTACCAAAGCCTGCGCTCTGCTTATTGTCATAACCAACGATATTACCTTCTCGTTCACTAATACGACTTTGGCCATCTACTACACGCCACAATAATCCAAAATTATATTTGTCTTGAACATAGCGCAAGTTAACACGGGCTTCTAAAGGTGAAATTTGTGGCAACGGCGTATTGTCTGTGGTGTTTTCGCCCCAAGCATACATGGCACTGATATCTGCCTGAATTGCATCAGTAAACTGATAACCAATTCCAACTTCTGCACCGGCAATGGTTACATCGATATTTCTTGAATCCGCACTATTCATTTTTGCTGGCTGCATTTCTCCCATATCATTACCCATAGGATGACCATGCCCAGAGTTTGCAGACTTAGGATAAGTCATCAGAATAAAATCCTGAATCACACCAGCATAAGCTGATACCCAAGAATTAAACGCGCCATGATGATGTTGATAACCCAGATCGAGTTGTAAGGTCTTTTCTGTTTTCAGTTGCTTAAATGTATTTGCAGTTATTCCATGATAATCGGTCTTAAATAATTCCCAATAATCAGGCACACGCTCCACATACCCCAGTCCGATATAGGTTTTACCATCATCATGTTCTGGATGGGTATTTTCAAAACGAATGAAGCCGCTTGGCAAGGTTTCCTGACGGGTTTGTCCAGTTTTTAAGGCATCAATCTCCACTTGATCGACCCGCACACCAGTAGCCAATTTGTTGTTATCACTTAGTTCATGACTTAGCTCAGCAAAAGCTCCATATGACTGGAATTTCATATCTGGAGTGAGCGGCATATTCATGCTTGTGGATGTCATTCCTCCAGCATGCGTATTGCGCTGAGAATCCATCCCGGCAATCAATTGGTTTTGATCCCATTCACTCGTTATCGCCATACGGGTATTTAAAGTACGGCGTGTAACCTGCATTTCAGAGGGTGCTGGCTGCATGTTATGAGTATGCTCATCATGCTTCATCGGCACTGGACGCAGGCTAAAATTATCCATGATGTGGTCGTTATAGTTATAGTTGATCTGTGCCTCAACTTTCTGAATTACATCAGTCAGGTTTTTCTTTTCAACACGTAAACCCAGACTTTCACGGGCAAACTGTGATCCATCCATATCACGACCGGCATAAACTGCTTCACCATCCGCCTTACCACCCGTCAGCTCTACCCAGGTATCTGTATCTGGAGTCCAGCCCAATGCCAGATCCGCATTCCAGCGCTCCCAATCTGAAGGCACAGTGATTCCATCACCATCTTGGTAACTATTCGATACCGAACGATTGGTATTGAGTCGGACATATTTCTGTTCATCGCCTGCTGCGACTTCCACATTATGATCAAGACGTCCGAAAGATCCCATCAAGACACTGGCCTGACCGCGATAGTTTTGATCTTGATCAAACTGTTCCGGTGTACGTTCGAAAATCACCGTTGCCGCAGAGCCAGTATTGGCATATTGCACCGTCTGCGGACCTTTAATGACCGAAATCTGGTCATAGCTTTCCGGGGAAATATAGGAGGTCGGCGAATCCATACGACTTGGGCAAGCCCCCAGGTTTTCCGTGCCATCCGTTAAAATTTTAATTCGTGAACCGAACATGCCGCGAAACGTCACATCACCATTGGTGCCGGCACCACTATTGACCGAACTAAATCCGACAATACTTTGCAAATAATCCGCACCATCACTGGCAGGAATCGGTTGAATCGGCTGTTTAGGGTCGGCGCGGACAATCAGCCCATTGGCATCATTACCTGCTGCTGACGTCACCACAATCGGGGCAAACGTCTGCACCGGCATGGCATTATTGGCCATCACCACCGAAGAATAACAAGCAACACAAATCGCAGCCGCAAGTGGCTGTAAAGAAAATTTAGGCTGAGCCATTTCTCTATCTCACTAAATACATAAATTAGGCACGGCTTGAGTCAATACCAACCCAAGCTGAAAAATGCAGATTTATGCAGGTAGTGGTGGCGCTCGCCCCTGAGGAATTAAGAAGAGTTGCTGAAGGACAAACCAGACATGCTTAAAGGTTTTTTGATAAGCAATTAAACGGACATGAATCCGGTTAAGTACCTGTTTGATGTACAGATCAGGCGGTAAGACTAAATTGGCATGAACCTTACAGTACTGACACTGATGATTGGCATCATGATGATCATGTTGAAGATGATCGGATTGGACAAGGTGGCTATGCTCGCCAGCGCTATGCTGCGCATGGGCATCTGTGGCGATAAAAAGCGCACGCGTGATGGTTTCACAGACCGGAGCAACCTGATATTGCTTCGGTAACAAAGGCTGTAAAAATACAGCAATCTGTAGAAACACAGCTGCAAATGCAAATAGCAGCCCCGCGCGTAAAAACACAGGCTATTCCTAAAACATGCTTATGTCGATTATAACAAAGCCCAATCAGAATTGAGCTTTGCTAGACCATTTAAATAAACTTTAAAATGATCCTAGCGTTTCACTGCCACCTTGTCTTTATTACGCTGGCGGACCAGTTTTTCCACTTTTTCACGTGCACGTTGACGTTTTAATGGCGATAAATAATCGACAAACAATTTGCCATTTAAGTGATCCATTTCATGTTGGATACACACAGCGAGAAGTCCGTCAGCATCGAGCTCAAATGCTTGACCTTCCAGATTAATTGCCTCGATTTTTACGCGTGACGGACGATCAACTTTATCGTATATTTGAGGAACTGATAGACAGCCTTCTTCGTAGGGCTGCGTTTCTTCAGTCAATGGTGTGATTTTGGGGTTAATAAACACCATCGGTTGATCTTTATTTTCAGACAGATCCATAACAATCAGCTGAATATGACGATCCACCTGAGTCGCGGCAAGTCCGATACCTGGTGCTTCATACATGGTTTCAAACATATCCGCAGCGAGCTGACGAATTTCATCAGTCACTTCTTCGACAGGTTGTGCAATGGTACGAAGACGGGGATCCGGGAAACTTAAAATAGGTAATAAGGCCATACTGCGTCCTCAATTATGCCATTGATCAAAAAACCAAATGAAGGGAATGCTTCATCAAAAAAATGTGTGTAAGATCGTTATTATAACGCAACTACGCACATAATTTTAGGAATTATGATAATGAAAAAGGTTTTGAAGGGCATGCCATTTTTTAGTGCCTTGGGGTTTAAAAATCAGATGCTGGCACTTGCCGTCTGTGTTGGCGTCAGTATGGGGACCATTCATTCTGCCGAGGCAGCACCTGCACGCAACGTCAATCCACCGGCATTAAAAGCCAATGCACCGAACGTTTATGTGGTGAAAAAAGGCGATACGCTTTGGGACATCTCGAAACGTTTCCTGAAAAATCCGGTACGTTGGCCGGAAATCTGGGCCAGCAATAAGCACGTGAAAAATCCACACTGGATTTTCCCGGGTGACCGCCTGTTAATGTGCGATTACCAGGGCCGTCCGATTATTGGTAAAGACGAAGGTGATGGTTGTGAAGGTATTATCAGCCGCTATCTTGGCAGTACTTCTCTGCAACCCCAGATTCGGGTTGAATCTTTAAATAATACCATTCCAGTGATTCCGCTTGAGCATATCAAGCAGTGGCTGGAACGCTATACCCTTTTGGCACCTGATTCAGTTCAGGGCACACCCTACATTCTCGGAACTGCAGATCAGCGCGTACTGGCTGGCAAAGGCCAGAAAGTTTATGCACGTGGTCACGGTCTGGTAGTTGGCCAACGCTATGCGGTGTATCGTGAAGCGGAACCGTATGTATTTACGGATGCAAACGGCAAGAAATATACGGCTGCACTGGAGCTGCAACAGGTGGCATCTGGTATTGCAGTTCGTGGCGAAGGTGATGTGACCACACTTGAACTGACAGATAGTTACAATGCTGAAGTACGTCGCGGTGATCGTGTCTTACCTGAATACGATCCAATGTTACCGACTCTGTTCTATCCGACCAATGCAGAAAATATTGCTGCCGGTGGTCAGATTGTGCGTGTATTGGGGTCGATTGGTACAGCAGCACGTCATAGTGTGGTCACCATTGACCGTGGTACGGCACATGGGGTTCAGACGGGTCATGTCTTTAGTGTGAATCAAAAAGGTGAAGTCGTGACTGATCCTAAAACTAAAGAACGTGTGCAATTGCCGGGTGAGCGCATTGGACAAGTGATGGTATTTAAAACCTTCGATCAATTAAGCTATGCCTATGTGCTGGAGAGCGAATTACCAATCAAGGTTGGTGCAGGAATTCAAGCACCTCTTTTAGATGAATAAATATTTGTCTAAATAAAAAAAACTTAATAATAAGAAGACAACCCTATAGGTCTCAATATGCTGAACCCGTTATCGCGCGCGCAACTGGAAACAATTACGTTATGGTATCTGGTTCAGCATTCTCTTTCGAGTTTCCATAAAATCAGTCAACATTATGCCGAACTGGCGCATGCCCTTCAGCCGGATCAAGTACCCGTCTGGCAAGCACTCGGCCTTCATGCCAATCATGTGCAGCGCTTAAAAGAGTTTTACCTCCCAGAAGCGCAGCAAAAATTTCAGCGATGTCTGCAGCAGATCCAGCAGGATAGCGATTTTATTTTGCTGCACAGCGATCCGCATTATCCTCAGCAGTTGCATCCTTATGCAGATAAACCACCGATCATTTTTGGTCAGGGTAGATCCGATACCCTGCTTCAGGCACAGATTGCCATTGTGGGCAGCCGCAAACCCAGTCCACACGGCCGGCAAGTAGCTTATGACTTTGCTTTTTATTTGAGTGAACAGGGTTTCTATATCAATAGCGGTCTGGCACATGGTATTGATGAAGCAGCGCATCGAGCTGCGCTACAGCATCAAGGGACGATTGCGGTAATGGCCACCGGACTGGATCAAACCTATCCAGCACAACATCAGTCACTGCGCCAGCAAATCATTGAGCATGGTGGTGCCGTCATCAGTGAGTTTCTACCAGATACGCTTCCTTTGCAGCACCATTTCCCACGGCGCAACCGAATAGTCAGTGGTTTAAGTCTAGGTGTGATTGTGGCAGAGGCTGCATTAAAAAGTGGTTCTCTGATTACAGCTAAACTGGCGGCTGAGCAAGGCAAAACCGTGTTTGCCATTCCGGGACATATTTACAGCGAGCATCATCAGGGCTGTCACCAACTGATTCGTGAGGGTGCGATTCTGATTGATCACCCTCAGCAGGTCATCGAAGAACTGGCGCTGGCCACGCAATGGCAAGCTTTGGAAAACACCACCAAAACGAAAGTTACTGAAGCAACATCACAGCAAATTCCACCGCATCTGCTCAGTCTGTATAATCAGCTGGACTGGGTGGGACAGAGTTTGGATCAACTGGGAACGCAGGTTCAGCAAGAGGTATCTGCTTTGACCAGCCAACTGATGGAACTGGAGTTACTCGGTTTTTGTACCCAGCAAGCCGGCCTCTATCTACGTTGTCGGATTCTCAAATAAGGTTCACAATAGCGCTTTGTTGTTTGATATAAGGTATCCACATGATCACAACCTCTGTTGCCGAAGCAGCAGCATGGCTTAAAGACGGACAAGTCTTGGCATATCCCACAGAGGCTGTTTGGGGCTTGGGTTGCGACCCCTATAATGAACAGGCATTTCATCAGATTTTAAAATTGAAACAGCGCCCGATTGAAAAAGGCGTGATTCTGCTGGCAGCTCATCTTTCACAGGTAGAACATCTGTTGCAGGATTTAACCGAAGAAATGCGTGAAAAAGTGATTGAATCCTGGAACCATGACAGACCTGCTGATCGCGCGACCACTTGGCTACTTCCTGCAAATAAAGACATTCCTGACTGGATTAAAGGTCATCATCCTAAAGTAGCCGTCCGCGTAACCACTCACCCACTCTGTGTCGCATTGTGTCAGGCTTTTGGCGGTTTTATCGTTTCGACTAGTGCCAACCCTGCGGGACTGGAACCTGCCCGCTCACTGCAGGATGCGATCCGCTATTTTGACCAGAACCTGAATTATCTGAATGGTGACCTCGGTTTAAGTCAGCAACCAAGCCGGATCATTGATGCAGTGACTGGCGTAGTTATTCGTGACTGAGTCCTGTCGGATTTAGTCGGGACACTCAAGCCCGACTAAAGTTTTAAGACAAAAAAAAGCTCAGCCATATAGGGATGGCTGAGCATAAAAAAGGATGTGCATAAATCACATCCAGAGGGTTCAGAAAATCTCTGGGAGTCTGATAAAACAAGGATTTTCTTGCTTGATCATTCTCGATGGGCGCATTATGAAAGAAACTGAATGCGACGACAAGTACAATAAAACAATCAAATAATACATATTTTCTATTAATAGCAAACAATTTTTGAGCAATATTCAAAATATCTTGCTCTTTCTATTCTCTTTTTAAAATAAAACGATATTTTTCTATTTGTTTTAACATTTGAAAATTAGCATTTAAAAGGGGATTTCAATTAAAAAAGTTTTGATCAACCGCTCAATATTTAATCAGACAAAATTCTTAATTAGCTCTTTTAATTCCTGATTAAGCGGATCTTCCGGGATATTGAGCCCAGAGGATTCCAAGTAAAATGATGCCACCGCCGATACTGTGATACATGGTCCACGCTTCACCCAGCCACAAATATGCGACTACTGCAGTAAAAACCGGCATCAGATTCATAAAAATACTGCTGCGATTGGGACCAAGTTGCTGCACAGCCATCATCCAGAATAACGGCGCGGCAATGGATGGGAAAATTCCGGCATAGATAATGCTGGCTGCATTAGCATGATTGATGCTGTCCAGACCTAAAATCAATACCAAAGGAATATGATAGAGAAAGGCCATAAAAATCTGAATATACAGGCTCACTAAGAGTGGAATCTGAATCTGCCATTTTTTCAGAAACACGCCATAACAGGCATAGAAAAATACTGCGATCAACATCAACAGATCGCCAATATAGCTTTCACCTACGCTTAAGAACTGCAGACCCTGCCCTTGCGCCATGACATACATCAAGCCAATAAAGGACAGAAGACTCCCTAGCACTGCAGCCTGTGTCGGGCGAATCTTTAAAACAAAAATACCCACGATAATGGTAAAAATTGGAATAAAGGCATTGATCAGGCCCATATTGGTCGCAGTAGTGTAGTGTGCCGAGCTATAGGCCAGTCCCTGATACAGCACCATTCCCAGCGCACTCAAAACAGCAAAATGTCCGAGATATGGACGAATTTCCGGCCAGGCGGCTTTGACTTTGGACAACATGAATGGAGTTAAAATCAGTAAGGCCAAGGCCCAGCGGTAGAAACTAATACTGATGGGAGAAATATAATCTGCCACATAACGGGTAACCGTCATATTCAGAGACCAAATCAAAACTGCGGCCAGTGGTAAGGCCATGGCCCACCAGACTACCTTTTGTTGCTGTGTCATACTTTCATCCATGAGTCGCTGGTCTTGTTATTAAGCTATGCCTATTCGCGCATCCTAGCATAATAGATTTTTCACATAATATTGAGGCAATTTGCAGCTTTAAGTAACTGAGCTCACCTGTTTCTACTTGTGCTGAAAGCGAATACCCGTTAAAACAAATACCGTTCAGTCGCAATAAACAGGAAATCTAATGACTCGCTCTGTATATGACATTCCAGTCAAAACTATTGAAGGAACAGAAACCACTTTAAACCATTACCAGGGTAAGGTTTTGCTGGTGGTTAACGTCGCATCTAAATGTGGCTTGACGCCGCAATATGAAGGCTTACAAAAACTGTATCAGGACAAAAAAGCGGAAGGTTTGGAAATTCTTGGCTTCCCTGCCAATAACTTTTTGGAACAGGAACCGGGTAGCGAAGCCGAGATTCAGGAATTCTGTTCAGTGAATTATAAAGTCGACTTCCCGCTATTTGCTAAAATCTCTGTCGCGGGTGAAGACAAGCATCCTTTATATACCACCCTTACGCAGGCTGTACCGGAACGTATCGGTGAAGGTCCTTGGTGGAAAGATCTGGTCGATTATGGCCTAACCCCAAACCAGCCACCAGAAGTACTCTGGAACTTTGAAAAATTCCTGATCAATAAAAATGGTGAAGTAGTGGCGCGTTTTGCACCAGACATCACTGCGGATGATCCACGGATTGTCGATGCAGTGAATGCAGAACTTGCAAAATAATTCTCGATTATTCTCATAAGCATCAAGCTTGAAATAAGTATCTATTTTCTTGGTAGATACTTATTTTTTTCAAAACTGCTATTTAGCTAAATTGAGATTCACCGGACATATCTTTAAAGTAATTGCAGGCTAAAAAAGCCAATTCGGTGAGAACAAAGTACTTCTTTACCAGCTTTTAATAAACTTTTTCCTGTTTTTAAATAATGAAATATTCGGAACCCAGAAGAATTGTTATGAGTTTGCAACAATCTTTTTTATCTCCATAGTTTGTCCTTATATTAGATACTATTAAAATTCCATCACCTGTATCGAGACCCTGATTCCATGTCCAAGATTCTTGCCAATGCTGTCCTTCCTTTCGTATTATTTAGCTCTGGAATTTTACTGATGGGCTGTGATCAGGCTGTCGAAGCACCGGCTGAACAGGCAGATACCACGACCTCAGATCTGGAACCAGCCTCTCAGCAACAGAGCTCAACAGCGCAAACCGAGCTTAAATCGGGCAATATGTTTTATATGGTTCGTGATGTAGCCGACTTGCAGCTCAAGGCCGGCAGTTATGTCGAACAGTTAAAACAAACCCAGACTGAACTGCAAACGGCGGTCGAAGCCAAAGATACCCAGCAATTGCAGTCCACCGCAACCCAGCTTCAACAGCAACTCAGCAGTTTTAATCAGGTGCTGGGCAACCTGAACTTGAAAAGCCAAGAAATTGACCAGATTCGTGACAACATCATGACTGCCAATCAGCAGGTTCTGGCTTCTCCTCTTTTAAACGGCCAGGTAGATTTCAGCCAAGTGAACTTGAAAAAGATTGAATCGCAGATGGTCAATGTGCAATCCGAAATGGTCAAACTGGCAGGCTTGCTGATCCAGAATCCAGATCAGGAATCAGAGAGCAATACTGATCAGGACAATACTTAAAATACCTAAAAATCTCATTTTGAGGCGATTGATCGAAACACATCTTCTTCAATCGCCTTGCAGGCTATACACTGTTATGAATTATAAAAATTATATTTAGATCAGGAATTTTCATCTAATCAGATCATCAGGAGTTCAATCATGTCGAATTCAGTGCTGTATTCTGTAGTTCCTGTCACATCCCGGCTTGATCTGAAAGATCCTTTTATTTTTACCGTTCATCATCAAGATCATTATCCGCAAGGCAATGCAGAATTAGGACCTGTTTCCCCTCCGCAACAGCATGAATATGACATGTATTATGGCGAGAGCATTCCCGGCTTTCCGGAGCATCCGCATACTGGCTTTGAAACCATTACCATTGTCGAGCGCGGTTATGTCGATCATTTTGACTCGCTGGGAAACTCGGGACGTTATGGCGCGGGTGATGTGCAATGGCTGACTACCGGCAATGGGGTACAGCATTGCGAGATGTTTCCTTTAGTCCATCAGGATCAGGACAATCCTCTGGAGCTGTTTCAAATCTGGCTGAATTCCTCACCGGAACAGAAAAAACAGCCAGCTGATTATAAAATGTTGTGGCGTGAACAAATTCCACATGTATTTTCAGCCGATGCGGCCGGACGTAAAGCGGATATCCGGGTCATTTCAGGGCAGTTTAAACAGACTCAGGCACTGGATCGGCCACCACATTCATGGGCAGCCATGCCAGAGAATCAGCTCAATATTTATTTAATCACTTTAAAGCCAGAAGCAGAATTAATCATTCCTGCAACCACTGCTACTGCAACGCGTTTTTGTTATTTTTATCAAGGTAGAAGCTTGGAGCTTGAAGGACAGAAAATACAGGTCAAGCATCTGGTAGAACTGAAACCAGATCAGGACATTCACCTCAAAGGCAGTTTACTGGAATCGCATATTTTATGGCTAGAAGGTGAACCGATCGGTGCACCGGTGGCTATGCATGGGCCTTTTGTTCTGAATAGTGCTCAAGAACTGGATACTGCTTTTCGCCGTTATCGCGAAACCCAGTTTGGTGGCTGGCCTTGGCCAAGTGCTGAACCGTCATTTCCACCAGAACATCCGCGCTTTGCCAGTTATGAAGGCGGCAAATGTGAAGAATATCCAGACAAATAAGCCACTGAATAGTGGCTTATTTGATATCGGATCAGCTCATATTATTTTTTCGGGCTTTTGACGACGACCAGTTTCTTCTGCACAAACTCTCTAAAACCATCAATCGACAGTTCATGCCCATAACCGGAATTTTTGATTCCACCAAATGGCAATTCGGGCGTGGTGTCAGTAAACCAGTTGATCCAGATCATGCCAGTTTCTACCCGTGACGCCAGTTTTTTAGCGCGCTCGATATCCTGTGAATGAATCACGCCACCTAAGCCATAATTAGAATCATTGGCAATTTCGACAATTTCATCATCATCCTTCGCCACATAGATTTGTGCCACCGGGCCAAAGAATTCTTCATACCAGGTTTCATTTTCACGCGTGATATTTTCCAGAATAGTTGGCGCATAGAAATTGCCTTGATGTTCTACAGCCTTACCGCCAGTAACTACGGTCGCACCTTGCGCTACGGCCTTTTCGACCTGCTCGCTGAGTTTTTCCAGCGCATCTTTTGAAGACAGCGGTCCTAAAGTGGTTTCAGGATCGAGCGGATCACCCAGTTTTAACTGTTCAAAAGCTTTCAGCATGCCGGCCTTGAATTGTTCGGCAATTTTTTCATGCAAGATAAATCGCTTCGCCGCCGTACATACCTGCCCGGCATTATTGACACGCGCCTGACAGCCTAACTTGATCGCGCGTTCCAGATCTGCATCATCGAGTACGATAAATACATCATTACCGCCCAGTTCCAGCGTTGATTTTTTAAGATGTTTTCCGGCCTGTTCAGCGACTGCACTGCCCGCACCTTCTGAACCTGTCAGTGCTACACCCCGCACACGCTTGTCTGCAATTACTTCAGCGACCTGATCACTGCTGATAAACAGATTGGTCCAGACACCTTTGGGTGCGCCTGTATCCAAGACCAGTTGCTCAAAGGCTTCGGCACATTGCGGCACAATGCCGGCATGTTTTGCCAGAACCGGATTACCAATCGCACAGTTCGGCGCAAAGACACGCATCAGTTGATAAAACGGGAAATTCCACGGTTCAACCGCCATGATAATACCCAGTGGATGATGCTCAACCCAGGCTTCTCCCAGTTCCGTTTCATAGGACACCGGTGCTAAAAATTCTTTGGCATGATCCGCATAATATTCTGCAATTTTGGCGCAGGTTTCGATTTCACCTTCACTCTGCTTGATCAGTTTCCCCATATCCAGCGTCATGAGCTTGGCCAGTTCAGATTTTTGCTCTCGCATATTGCTGGCCAATTTGCGCAGTACTTCAATACGAGTATCGACCTGTTGTGACCAGTCTGACTTTAGGATTTGTTCTGCTGCATCAAGTGCATTTTGAATATCTTGATCACTATGGGATGGGTAGTCTTTCAATTTTTGATTGGTAAATGGATTAATAGATTGATAAGCCATGATTTTCCCTTTTTCAATTATAAGTTTCGCCTGTTCTGAACCCAGTCAAATGAAGTTATAACAAGCAAGTATCTGTTCGAATTATTTAACTTATCATTGATTTTTTTATGGTGTATGTTTGCTTACAGATTGGTTCAAAATATTACTGAGAAAGGGTAAAAGTTATATCGAGCGGTACAACAATAAGGTATGATCTGATACTATAAATAAAAGGATAACCTTCCTAAGGTATGTATTTAAGCGATATATAAGATACTTAAAGTGGCAAGCTTAGATGCAGATTTTAATAAGATTTTTAAGTATAAATATTAAGAAATGGGGAATTTGCGATTTATTGTTTATATAATCGCAAATTCATTTTTTAAAACTTATGATTTTGAAAGTTGAATCGAAGGCTTAGAGCAGTTTCCACCTATTGCTAAACTATATTTTTCAATCGCTTGCTTACCTTCAGCTTCATCAACCGCTTTTACGTTTGCACCACCAACGAATACACCTGGTTTAATATACTGCTGAATATAATAATTTTTCCCGCTCTCTGTAGATAGATTCAGATGATTAGGCGAAAACTCTGACTCAGTGGAAACAGTGTGCGTTTTACCTCCTTCTACCTCTTTATAAAAATATACACCACGAGCAGTTTCACCTAAGCATTCACCATTAATCCAAATATCTTTTTTAAGTGCTGCACCTACAACATTCTTCGAGCGGTACACATAGATTCCTGCTTGACCTACTTGTGGTGCTTGTACAGTTTTTTGTTGTTCTACTGCTTGTAGATTTGCTTTCGGAACCGATGCACAACCAACAAAGCCTATTGACAATAAAAACGGTAAAATTACTTTATTTGACACCCCGGAATCCCCTTATTTATTTTTAAGAAACCGAAATATAACAAAAATATAAATTATTTCCTAATAAAGGATATTAATTTTTACGCATAAAAAAACCACCCTTTCGGGTGGTTTTTTCAATCTCAAACCGTCTCTTACTGAGCGCGGTTTTTGATTTTGCGGATCGTTTCCAGCTGAGCAGCAGTTTCTGCAAGAGCAGCCAAAGCAGCAGCAGCGTCCAAATCGCCCTTTTGATTTGCTAGCAATTGTTCAGCGTGTTTACGCGCTTCAATAATTGCAGCTTCATCTAAGTTTTCTGCACGGACTGCAGTATCTGCAAGAACCGTAACAACATGCGGTTGAACTTCTAGAACACCACCAGATACATAGATCAACTCTTCTGTACCGTTTTCCAAAATAACGCGGATCGCGCCAGGTTGGAGCAAAGTTACCAGCGGAGCATGACCAGGCATAATACCTAACTCACCGCCAGCACCTTTAGCAATTAGCATCGTTACAGTGCCTGAGTACAAAGACTCTTGAACACTTACAACGTCACATTGCATAGTCGCCATGAGAATCTCCTAAATTAGGGAACTAATTAAAGTTTCTCAGCTTTAGCAATCACTTCGTCAATACCACCAACCATGTAGAACGCTTGTTCTGGGATGTGATCGTATTCACCAGCTAGAAGACCTTTAAAGCCACGAATCGTTTCTTTAAGAGATACTAATTTACCAGGAGCACCAGTAAATACTTCAGCTACGTGGAACGGTTGAGAGAAGAAACGCTGGATTTTACGCGCACGGTAAACAACCAGTTTATCTTCTTCAGCAAGCTCGTCCATACCAAGAATCGCGATGATGTCTTTAAGCTCTTTATAACGTTGCAATACGTTCTGTACAGAACGTGCAATTTCATAATGCTCTTGACCAACAACTAACGGATCTAATTGGCGTGAAGTTGAGTCTAGTGGATCGATCGCTGGGTAAATACCAGAAGATGCGATGTCACGGCTCAATACTACAGTTGCGTCCAAGTGAGCAAACGTTGTAGCAGGCGATGGATCTGTTAAGTCATCGGCAGGTACGTATACCGCTTGGATTGACGTAATAGAACCAGACTTAGTCGATGTAATACGTTCTTGAAGAACACCCATCTCTTCTGCAAGTGTAGGCTGGTAACCTACTGCAGATGGCATACGACCTAGAAGTGCTGATACTTCAGTACCCGCTAGTGTATAACGATAGATGTTATCTACGAACAATAGTACGTCACGGCCTTTACCGTTTTCGTCTTTCTCGTCACGGAAATATTCAGCCATAGTAAGACCAGTCAACGCTACGCGTAAACGGTTACCCGGTGGCTCGTTCATCTGACCGTAGACCATTGCTACTTTGTCTAGAACGTTAGAATCTTTCATTTCGTGATAGAAGTCGTTACCTTCACGAGTACGCTCACCAACACCAGCAAACACAGATAAACCTGAGTGAGCTTTCGCGATGTTGTTGATCAACTCCATCATGTTTACGGTTTTACCAACACCGGCACCACCGAACAGACCAACTTTACCGCCTTTCGCGAACGGGCAAAGTAAGTCAATGACTTTAATACCAGTTTCTAAAAGGTCAGTAGAAGCCGCTTGTTCTGCATAAGAAGGCGCTTGACGGTGAATTGGTAAACGCGCTTCAGTCGCAACAGGACCAGCTTCGTCGATCGGGCGACCAAGAACGTCCATGATACGGCCTAGAGTCGCTGTACCTACTGGTACAGAAATCGGCGCGTTAGTGTTAGTTACGTTCAAACCACGCTTAAGGCCTTCAGTAGAACCCATTGCAATAGTACGAACTACGCCATCACCAAGCTGTTGCTGAACTTCTAAAGTAGTTTCAGTACCATCTACTTGGAGAGCGTCATAGATCTTAGGAACGCTGTTGCGTTCAAACTCGACGTCGATAACCGCGCCGATGATCTGAATGATACGACCGCTATTCATTGCTGTCTCCTCAATTCAAAATAATGTTAAACGGCAGCGGCACCACCAACGATCTCAGAAATTTCCTGAGTAATCGCGGCTTGACGCAGCTTGTTATAAATAAGTTGCAGGCTCTTAATGATCTCGCCTGCGTTGTCTGTCGCTGCTTTCATAGCGACCATACGTGCAGACTGCTCACATGCGATGTTTTCAATCACACCTTGATACACCACAGACTCGATATAGCGAACCAACAAGCCATTTAAAAGCTCTTCAGCTTCAGGCTCGTAGATGTAATCCCAACCGTATTGACGGTTCAGATTCTTGTCTTCTTCAGCAGCAGCCAAAGGAACAAGTTGTTCGATTTTTTGATTTTGAGTCATGGCATTGACAAAGCCGTTTGACACTAGATAAATACGATCTAACTCGCCTTTATCATAAGCGTCCAACATCACCTGTACAGAACCAGATAACTGCTCAAGACTTGGAGCATCGCCGACTTGCGTCGTCGCACCAAGCACTTTACCGCCGTAGTTTTTAAAAAACGAAACCGCTTTTTGACCAATTAAAGCAAATTGAACTTCAATTGACTGCTCTTGTTGCTGTTGAACGTGTTTAACCACTTTCTTGAACAGGTTAATGTTCAAACCACCAGCAAGGCCACGATCTGAAGACACAATGATATAGCCAACGCGCTTAACCGGGCGTTCAACCATATAACGGTGTTTGTATTCAGGATTCGCTTGGACCAAATGAGCAATTACACGGTGCATATTTTCGGCATACGGACGGCCTTGAGCCATGCGCTCTTGCGCACGACGCATCTTAGAAGCTGCTACCATTTGCATCGCTCGAGTAATCTTCTGCGTGCTCTTGATACTAGCTACTTTGGCGCGAATTTCTTTTAAATTTGCCATACGCTTAACCTAGTATTCGAAAGCCCTTGCGAGCTTCCGAAGGTTGATTCCGTGAACCAAACCGACACTAAATTCAACAGAGGTTGAAATTAGTAAGTTTGAGTCGCTTTAAAGCTTTCAATACCTGCTTTGATTGCAGCTTCGATGTCTTTGTTGTAATCACCAGAGGCATCGATTTGTTGCATTAACGCAGCATGTTCTGAACGGAAGTAAGAAATCAACGCAGCATCAAAGTCTACGATTTTCTTAACGTCTACGTCAGCCATGTAGCCTTCGTTAGATGCATAAATTGAAACAGCTTGGTCAGCAATTGAGTAAGGAGCATATTGTTTTTGCTTCATTAACTCAGTTACACGTTGACCATGTTCAAGTTGCTTACGAGTTGCTTCGTCAAGATCAGAAGCGAACTGAGCAAATGCTGCCAATTCACGGTATTGCGCCAAAGCAGTACGGATACCACCAGACAATTTCTTGATGATCTTAGTTTGCGCTGAACCACCAACACGAGATACAGAGATACCCGCGTTCACAGCAGGACGAATACCCGCGTTGAATAATGATGTTTCAAGGAAGATCTGACCATCAGTAATCGAAATTACGTTGGTTGGTACGAATGCAGATACGTCACCCGCTTGAGTTTCAATAATCGGCAATGCAGTTAATGAACCAGTTTGGCCTTTAACTTCACCGTTAGTGAATTTCTCAACGTAGTCAGCAGATACACGAGAAGCACGTTCAAGTAGACGCGAGTGTAGATAGAACACGTCACCTGGATACGCTTCACGACCTGGTGGACGGCGTAAAAGCAATGAAATTTGACGGTAAGCAACAGCTTGCTTAGACAAGTCATCATAAATGATTAACGCATCTTCACCGCGGTCACGGAAGTATTCGCCCATTGTACAGCCAGAGTACGGAGCTAGATACAGCATTGCTGCTGGATCAGCTGCAGCTGCTGCTACAACAGTTGTATACGCCATAGCGCCAGTTTCTTCTAGCTTGCGTACCACGTTAGCGATAGTCGATTGTTTTTGACCAATTGCTACGTATACACATTTAATGCCAGAGTTTTTCTGAGCGATGATCGCGTCGATCGCCATTGCTGTTTTACCAGTTTGACGGTCACCAATGATCAACTCACGTTGACCACGGCCTACAGGGATCATTGTATCTACTGATTTATAACCAGTTTGTACAGGTTGATCTACTGATTGACGCCAAATTACGCCTGGTGCTACTTTTTCAACAGCATCAGTTAATTTTGCATCAATAGGGCCTTTACCATCAATCGGGTTACCTAAAGCATCTACTACACGGCCTAAAAGTTCTGGACCAACCGGAACTTCTAATACACGACCTGTGCAACGCGCTTTTTGACCTTCTTGAAGGCTTAAGTAGTTACCTAAAACAACGACGCCCACTGAATCCTGTTCTAGGTTCAGTGCCATACCGTAAAGGCCGCCGTCGAATTCGATCATTTCACCGTACATAGCGTCAGCTAAGCCGTGAATACGCACAATACCGTCGGAAACCATAACAATGGTTCCTTCGTTCTTAGCGGTTGCGCTGGTGTCCAGATCGCCGATACGCTGTTTAATGAGCGCACTGATCTCGGATGGATTCAGTTGTTGCATTGCGCTATACCTCAATCTTTTTAAAGTTCAGTCTTCTAAATGCAATTAAGCAAGAAGACGAGTACGCATTTTTTCAAGCTTGTTAAGCGCAGAATCATCTATCACTTGGTCGCCTGCACGAATAACTACACCAGCAATCAGCGCTGGGTTAACTTCTACAGAAACATTTACCGCCGCTTCGAATTTTTTCTCTAATGCGTGAGTAAGAAGTTGTTCCTGTATAGAAGTCAATGGGAATGCTGATTCAATCACAACATCCACAGTATTGTTATTCTGTGATTTAAGCTGCTCATATTCTGCTGCAATCTCAGGAAGAAGAACCAAACGGTTATTCTCTGCAAGCAATGTCAGGAAGTTAGACACTGCTGCAGTTTGGTCTTCACCTAAAACTTTCGCAAAAAGAGCCACCTGCTCAGCAGGTGTAAGCTCAGGGCGATTTAGATAAGCTGAAAATGCTTCGTCTTGCACCGCAGCACTGAGCAATTCAAGTGCTGTTGACCAAGAGTCAGTTGCACTTTGCTCAGAAGCGTAAGCAAATGCTGCTTTAGCGTATGGGCGTGCCAACGTCAAGAGTTCAGCCATAATCCGCCTCTCTTAAAGTTTAGCAGCCAGCTGAGTCAGCATGGCATTGTGAGCTTCTGCATCAACTTGCTGGCTAAGAATTTTCTCAGCACCAGTTACTGCAAGAGCAGCCACTTGTTGACGCAATTCTTCGCGAGCAGCATTGATTTCAGTATCAACAGCTTCTTTAGCCTGTTGACGAATACGCTCACCTTCAGCCGCAGCTTGGGTACGCGCTTCTTCGATCAATTGTGCACCACGACGGTTCGCTTGTTCGATCAATTGAGCCGCTTGTGCTTTTGCCGCGTCTAACTCAGCTTTCACTTGTGCTTGCGCATCTGCAAGGTCAGCCTTCGCTTTTTCAGCAGCATTTAAGCCATCAGCGATTTTACGCTGACGTTCACTAATCGCATTGATTAGTGGTGGCCATACAAACTTCATGCAGAATGCGACAAAAATCGCAAACGCAATCGCTTGGCCAAACAATGTGAGGTTGATATTCATTGCAAATTCCTCAAATAGTGAATTTCGGAATTAAGCTGATTAACCTACAAATGGATTAGCGAAGATGAAGAACAAGCCAATACCAACACCGATCATAGGCACAGCATCAAGAAGACCCGCGATTAAGAACATACGAGTTTGAAGTTGTGGAGCCAATTCTGGTTGACGAGCTACAGCTTCAAGGAAACGGCCGCCTAGAAGACCAAAACCAATCGCAGTACCTAAAGCACCGAAAGCGATCAAGATAGCAGATGCAATTGCAACTAGACCTAAAGTGAGTTCCATGATAATTCCTCAGAGGTTAGGTTTTATACCAAATTAAGTTAAAAAATTGTGTGCCCAACCATCCGTTGACAGTTAGGCAATACCATTAATGCTTTTCGCTTGCCATACTCATGTACACGATAGTCAACATCATGAAAATGAATGCTTGTAGCGTAATAATCAAAATGTGGAAAATCGCCCAAGGCACAGACAACGCCCACTGGATCCAGAACGGTAATAACGCGATAAGAATGAAGATTAACTCACCCGCATACATGTTACCGAACAGTCGTAGAGCCAATGAAACTGGTCGCGCCAAGAAAGTAGTCAATTCCAACAATAAGTTGAATGGAATTAAAAGCACTTTAGCAACTGGATTACTTGGGTTAAATGGGTTCAGTGCTAACTCACCAACGAAGCCGCCAACACCTTTCTCACGAATACTATAGAAAATAATTAAGAAGAATACAGAAATAGACATACCGAGGGTAATGTTTGGATCTGTAGTCGGAACAATTTTAAAGTAAACCTGATGAGGGTCTACACCCAGCATAGAAGCAATCGCGTGTTGAGCTACATAAGGAATAAAGTCAACAGGGATCAAATCCATCAAGTTCATGAGGAAAATCCACACGAAAATGGTTAATGCTAAGGGTGCAATTAATCGAGACTTCCCGTGGAAGGTATCACGTACACTTGAATCTACAAACTCGATAATCATTTCAATTACAGACTGGAACTTGGTAGGAACACCAGCATTAGCCGCTTTCGCAACCAACCAGAACAACAAACAGAAAATCAGACCCAGTCCGATAGACCAACCCATTGAATCCAAGTGAATAGCAGTGAACCCCATCTGTTGAGCTTCAGCACCGCTCTCGGCCAATTTCCACGTACCGTCCGGCATTTTGCCATAGGTCATGTTGGTCAAGTGATGCTTGATATACTCGGTCGAAGTAAGGGCATGTTCTTCAGCAGCCATAAATCACACCTGGTCAATGTCAAAAAACTAATAGAACAAACGAATATCGCGTGCTGCTTGATATCTCGCCTGCTCCTGAAAAACTTTTCAATTTCTTGTTGTGCTTATACTCATTTTTGTAGACGTGACGCCCAAAACGGAGCGACCCACGACATGGCTTGAACAAGTATAAAACCACAAAACAACGCCACCGCTGACAACGGTTTAACATTGCTTAAAATTAAAATGAAACCAACAATCACAATGGCAAACTTTCCCATCAAGCCTTTATACATGTTCGAAAGAACTTGTTTAGACGCGCGGGCTCCTGCTGCTCGAAACGATTGCCACGAAAAATAACAAGTCGCGAGCCAACATACCAGTGCACCTAATGCTGCACTCAAGGCTGCGGTTGAGTCTTTCACGACCCAGCCGATCAAGGCTGAAACAGGGATCATACAGGCTTGCAGGAGGACCAAAGCTTTCGCTAATCGTCGGTCAATCAAGCGACTAGTTCGGCTCATTATTTATTCACTCACAGCAATCATGCTTGACAAGTTTAACAGGTGATTATTTTTAATCGCAGGCATTATAGAGTTACACCCCTGAACATGCAATCTTTTCCCGACCTTAGTCGTGTTTTTTTAAATCGGGTCACTGCTGTTAAACTAATCAAAATCTGTCTATTTTTTAAATCATTAGCGTGTATTTAGTACACATTTCTGGGTTTCGGCGGCCAATTGCTGCCAAGCCTGCACAAAGTCCCCTGCCCCGCTCATGCTTTCATCGACATGCTGGAACAGTACCGGATTGAGTTTGCGGTACTGGTTCTCACTGGCATGACCTTCGGCCAGCAGACACATTTTGCGCTGTGGACGATGATCCTGTAAAAACTTGATTTGCGCCACGGTTGGTGAAACATGTGGATCATCGGTCAATGCCCCCATGAATTTTAAATTGAGTGGGCGCTCAAGATACTGGTAGGCATCGTGATAAGACCAATAAGGTTTGGCTTTGTTACTTGAACTATAACGCTGAGCCGTAGCAAACATGTTTTGTGCAAAGTCACGGGCATTTTTCCAGTAGCGTTCACGATGCTCCGGCAATTGCTGCGAACGTAGCGCCGCAATAAAGAAACCAATCCGCACTGCATTATTCGGATCGAGCCAGACATGCGTGTCTACCGTATTTTTTAAGGCCTCGCCACGCGGATTACGCATCGGCAAGGTGGTCAATATCCCCGAGTCTAACAGTGCAATGCCTTTATTACTTTCATTCAGCACTTTGGCCAAGGGTGCTTCATGCGCCTGACCCAGCCAGATCACCAGACCTGCATTCTGAATAGTTTTTCGATGCGCCGGAGTCAGACTCACATCATGTCCACTTTGGTTGGCCAGCAATAAAGTCGGCTGTTCCACACCTTGGGTAATTTTCTTGGCAATCAGATGGATCGGCTGCGTAGACACCACCAGACTTTGTGACCAACTGAGTGTACTGAACAATGCGAGCAGACTGATTGCAAGAAGACGGAACATGAGTAGAAATCACTTAAAAACGATAAAATCAGGAAGTGTTATAATATAACAAAAATACAAAAATACCTATGCCCAATCGAAACTCAGAACGCTTCATGTTAAGATTTGAAATCTATTAATTTTCAGTTTCGCACTTGAGGTGAACTATGGGTTCCTGTTCGCACGAACACCACAACGCATTGCACGGCGTGCACGACCATCCCAATGTCGCACAACGTCTTGCTGAAGCGGAAAGTCTTTGTGCAGCAAGCGGCGCACGCCTTACACCTTTACGTAAAGAAGTGCTGGAACTCATTCTGAATGCGCATGGCCCGATGGGTGCCTATGACCTGCTGGCACAAATGAAAAATGCCAGTGATCGTCCTGCAGCACCACCAACGGTGTATCGCACTCTGGATTTTTTATTAAGCAAAGGGCTGATTCATCGCCTGACCTCGATCAATGCCTATATTCCCTGTTGCCATCCGCGTGAAGGTCATCAGGCCGCTTTTTTAATCTGCACCGAATGTAAAGCCGTGAAAGAAGCGTCGGCTCAGGGCTTGCTCGATCAACTCGATGCACTGGCCAGCTCGGACGACTTCACGGCACATCACAGCATTATCGAAATTTCAGGAATTTGTCAGCAGTGCCGCAACAAAGCTTAAGTGCCTCTCCCCTGATTCAGCTCTCCAAGATCTGGGTCAAGATCGATGAGCGCGATATCTTAAAAGCCATTGATTTCTCGTTACAAGAGAAAGAAATTGTCACACTGATCGGTCCCAATGGCGCTGGTAAATCGACCTTAATTAAAGTCATGCTGGGCATTTTGAAACCGCAATCAGGTGAGATCAAAACTGCGCGCAAACTCAAATTCTCTTATGTGCCACAGAAATTCAATCCCTCACATAGCTTGCCGCTCCGGGTGAAAGATTTATTGGCGCTAGAAAAATGCCCATCCCAGATTAAAACCGAAATTATCCGCGATACCGGCATTAGCAAACTGCAAGATTCTAAAGTTCAGCAGTTGTCTGGCGGCGAACGTCAGCGGGTGCTATTGGCCCGCGCCTTATTACGCCAGCCGGACATTTTAGTCCTCGATGAACCGATGCAAGGTCTGGACATCCAGTCCGAAGCTGAACTGTATGAATATGTGCGTAACTTGCCGGAAAAATATGGCTGTGCCGTACTGATGGTTTCACATGACCTGCAATGGGTGATGCAAGGTACGACTCGAGTCGTGTGCTTGAACAAGCATATCTGCTGTAGTGGGCTGCCGGAAAGCGTGCAGCAACATCCCGAATATCAGGCAATTTTTGGCACCAATCGAGTGTTCTATCACCATCATCATGATCATTGCGCGCATGGCGATTCTGCCACTCCCTGTCAGCATGATTCACGCCCTCATATTCACCCCGAGCCGGAAGCTTAAACCATGATGGATTGGTTACAACTCCTTTTACCTGCATGGATCATGGGAACGCTGTTGGTATTTCTGACTGCTCCGCTGGGCTGTCTCATGCTCTGGCGGCGTATGTCATTCTTTGCCGATACCATGGCACACGGTACTTTACTCGGTGTTGCCATTGCTGGAGCTTTAAGTTTACCGCTCTGGATGGGAGTCACTTTTATTGCCTTATTATTGGTAGGTATTTTGTGGGTGCTGCATGATCCGCGCCTACCCAATGATGCTTTGCTGGCCTTATGTTCAGCAACACTGCTTTGCTCGGGATTATTGTTCATTCAGCATTTACCGAGTTTAAGACCGGAACTTCTCAGCTATCTATTTGGTGATCTACTAACGATTTCTTGGACGGACTTACCCACCTTTGCCATTGTGATTATTCTGGCCTTAGCCGTCCTCTATAAAAGCTGGCAAGCGCAGATTCAAATCGCGATTGATCCGGACATGGCGGTCAGTGAAGGTGTAAATGCCAAATGGCAACGCCTGATATTTATGTTGTTATTGGCATTGTTTACCGTGCTTGCGCTGAAAGCAGTCGGTTCACTCTTGATGGGGGCATTACTGGTGATCCCTGCCCTGACTGCACGATTACTTGCACACTCACCCAAACAAATGGTGATCTGGGCATTCGTGATTGCGCAAATTGGGGTGACCGTGGGCCTATGGTCGAGTGCCGGTCTCAATACTTCGACTGGTTTAACCATTGTACTGACCATGGCGGTGCTATTTGCACTGATCTTCTGTGTGCAGAAGTTTAAAAAGCTGAATTAATCTTTCTGTTAAATCATTATGATTTTCTAATGATCTATTCCGCCTCTCTCCTTTAAGGAGAGAGCAAAGACTCTTTATTGATGCACCAAACTCAATAAAAATGCAGCGCCGGCAAATAACCCGGCAAAAGTCCGGTTCATGACTTTTTGTTGTTTCGGCGATCTAAGCAGCCTTAAAACTTTAGCAGCCAATCCGGTATAACCCGCCATCACAATCAGATCAATCGTCACCATTGTCGCAGCCATAATCAAATACTGAATCCATTGTGGCTTAGACAAATCCAGAAATTGCGGCAAGACGGCCAGTAAAAATACGATGGCTTTAGGATTAGTGATATTAACCAAGAAACCATGCAGTACCAGTTTCCCTCTCGATTTTCGCGCCAATTCATGTTTAATTTCGATAGATTGTACAGGTGCTTTCCATTGCAAAATAGCCAAATACAATAAATAGCCGACACCAAACCATTTCACCACTAAAAATGCCCATGGGGTTGTCGCAAACAAAACTCCCACGCCTGCCGCAACCACTGCAATCTGTACCAATAATGCCAGTTGCAGGCCCAGCGCATTCCAGTAACCATGCCGAAAACCATAATTCAGTCCACTCGACATGGAAGCAATCGCTCCTGCGCCCGGAGACACACTAATCACCCAGCAGGCCAGCATATAGGCAAACCACATTTGATAGGACATGGATATTTAACTCAGCAAAACTTGCCCAATATTATATGAATTTTCTAATAAAATCAGGCTAAAAACCTGCTTAAATATAAGGCATTGCACTATTCACTCTGTCTAGCTTCAGGCACAATATGTACATTAAAAACAGGATCTATCCTTACAGGAGCCATGAATGACAGCCCAATCGGTAATCTTGCCACTTCCTTCAGATCATGCCCGTTTTATTGTTTTACGTCTTAAAGATTTGAGTATTGAACAATTAAAAGAACAACTCGAACATCTTTTTACTTCGCGTGATCGTCTTATTACGCAACATCCTCAAGCACAAATTAAAACGGCAGTGGCTTTTGGTCCTGAACTGTGGGCAAAACTTTATGATCAAGCTCCTGCAGGCTTTAAACAGCTTGAGCCCATTCATGGTTCATTTGAAATGCCAGTGGTTCCGGCAGATATGATCATTCATATTGCCAGTGCCCGTGCTGATATCTGTTTTGCGCTCAGTCAGGCTTTTTTTGAAGGCATTCAGGATCAGGTTCAGGTGCTGGATGAGCGGGTTTGCTTCCGCTATTTTGATGGTCGTGACATAACTGGCTTTATTGATGGAACTGAAAATCCGCAATTCCCGGATGATCGTGCTGAAGTCGCATTATTAGGTGAAGATTCAGGTATTTTCCAAGATGGTTCATTTATTTTTGCCCAACGTTACGCGCATAACCTGGAAAAATGGAAAAAGCTAAAAGTTGATACTCAGGAACAGGTTATGGGTCGTACCAAGCTTGAATCGATTGAATTGGATGATGAAGTCAAACCTGAAAATGCGCACGTGTCACGTACTGTAGTGGAAGATGAAGAAGGCGAAGAAATGGAAATCCTACGTCATTCTCTGCCTTATGGTGATGGACGTGGTGACCAGGGTCTATTCTTTATTGCCTACACCAAAGACCTTACGATTATCGATGCTATGTTAGAACGTATGTTTGGTACCTCTGGCGATGGAATTCATGACCGCCTGCTGCATTTCGTAACCCCACTGGATGGTGCATATTACTTTGTACCGAGTGAGGAGTTGCTGGAAGAGGTTTTGGAAGGGTAAAAGAAAAAAGCAGCTAAAAATAGCTGCTTTTCTATTTTTAAATTATTTATAATTTTTTATAAATCTAACTCTTTGATAATTTTCTTGAGCATAACAATCTATTAAATAAATCGGTGCTTCACGCCCTTCCTCTGCAGCTGCATATTCAGAGTTACATTTATTTTTTCTATTCTTTAACCACAATCTTTGACTCGCTAGTAATTTTTCTTTTTTGATTCCTTTTAATATTTTCATTCTTTTTCTATATTCTATATTTAATTTTTTATCTGACTCTAAATAACTTATTGAAACACAATACATTAAATCCTCTTGCATAGGACTTCCTTCTTTACACTGTATTTTCAAAGCATCCTGATATAAAAAGTCTTCAGGAGACACTGCATAAGAGTTTAAAGAAATAAATAAAATATTCAGAATAAAAAGTTTACTTATAGCATTCACATTTTAATCCTTTTTCAAAAATTTTTGCTTCATCTTCCCGTCTAGCCTGTAATCCTCTATTAGCTTTTGTAGTCCATAGTCGTTTCATACTTCTTAAGAATAAAGGAACCTTTTTTCCATTCTTTTTAAGATCATCTTGAATTTCTTTCATTTCTTTACGACGATCTCCTTTCAAACCTATATATCTGTTATATACAAGCGATAAAATAGCTCCTTGGCAATGAGGATGATATTTTAAAATATCTGGATAAACTTTTAATGTATCCTCCGCATACCTTTTTTTTACTATCATCACCATCTGATAAGCTTTATCTTTATTTATAATAATATCAGAAAGGCTGTTTACTAATGCTTGTGCTGCCAAACCTCTTTTTCCTTGAGCTTTTAATAAACGTTGAATTTGACTCGAAGTATAATAAAAATTTAAATCCTTTTTAATTTGCTCAAGACTTTGATGTCCTAAATCGTAACCATATCCTAATGTTACACCACTTTTACCATCTTTTCCCTTACTAGGTACATAAGGTTTAGATTCGTATTTCTCCCATTTTAAAATTGAATCAAGAGATTCTTTTGAAATAACCATTGTTCCTAAAGAAGTTTCAAAAGTATATGTTTCTACGATACATTCTGCTGTACAGAGTTTCTCTATATTCTTATCTAGGGTCGGCTTATTCTGTTCGGTACCACCCTTAATAATATCTACATCTAATTTCAATTTTATGGAATCTTCTTTAATCCTTTTTACCACATGAGTTTTCGGTTCCAAGGGATTACCATCAGGTTTAAATACCGTGATCTGTATTTTTTCCCCAATCATACTTGGAAATGAAAATTTCTCATTAGAGGTATTTGAAATTTTTGTTATCTTATTTCCCAAATAAAGTATTTCGATCTTTGTATTTTCAACGATATAACTATTTCCTTCTCTATCTAGAAGTTGGATATTTGATTCACTTTTAAAGTTTTCATAGGGTTCATCTAGTTTAATTATTTTTGGTATTTGAGAGCCATGCTCAGAGTTAACAGCACCTTTTAGAGCAAACTCATCATTTGAAGTCAAAACTAGAATTTCAATATCTCGATTAGGTGAAGATACCACCTCTACAATGCCTTGCTCATTGGTATGACGTTCAAATGAACTTTGTTTTCCTTTAGGGCGAGATTTTACCGGGAAACTCGTTAATATTTTCTCATTGCAGTCTATTATTTTAAATAAAGTCGTAACTATACCTTTTGTAGTAAGCATCACTTTTTCTTTATGATACTCCTCTATACTTTTAGGCAAGGATACTTTTACAGGATTCTTTCTAGAAGAAATGATTGAAGAATCAATCGTTTTAATAACGATATAATCTTCCACATTAGGTGGCTTAGCTAAAATTTCCACAGTTCGATTTGGTGAACCCTGAAATATAAATAAACCATCTTTATCTGTTTTATTTGTATTTTCTCTCGATGAACCTTTATAGCGTGATTTAACTTTTAAATTAATGACATATTTTCCTGAAGCATCATAAATTTTTGATGTTATGGTAACTAAATTGCTCATCATTCGACATCCTCTTCAGTATATACATCATCCTCTAAATCCCTTTCTTCTATCTCATTCAATAGTTCATCAATACTTTCATTATCTAAGTCTTGAATGAGATGAGTTTGTAAAGAATTAAATCCTAAAGCCACGAAATCTGTGGGTTGAGAGGTATAGAATCTTAAAGTACTTAATTGATTATTTTCATTTAATACAGACTTCTTAGTTTTAATTAAGTTCCCATCCAACTTATTTAGAATAAAAATTTCTTTTTCTCCTGCAGACTGGTTAGTCCACTGATAGTTAATTTTATTACTGAATAATGTTTTCATTTTTGGAAGATTTATTTTTTGTTCAATAATATTTTGACCTTTCGTAAACAGATGCTGCCCTGCCTTACACTCAAATTTCCCACCAGTTGTGACCATTACTCCACCACCATTGATCTTAATTTGAGACCCTCCAGCGGTCAGTACGATCTCCTTCGGACTGGTGATTTCGATCTTGTCTTCAGTCGAAATAAGCTTGATTACCTTGCGGGCAATCGCTTCAATTGCATCATCTTGGGCTTGTATTTCAATTTTGCCTTGAGCTGCATAGACACTTACGCCTTCTTGAGCAGCGAACAAACTGATCCGGTCCTGTGCATGAGCAACTAAAGATTTCTGTGTGGAAAAATGAATATTGTCCCCGGCACTCTGATTGATTTGCTGATCAGCGGATAAATGGATATTTTCCTTTGTGCTCAGTGCAATCGATTGGGGTGCGGTTAACAGCATCACCGCCTGTTTAAATGCAGTAGCTTTGCCCCGGTCTTCAGCTTCAATCTGATTCAGAAACTGTTTTAAACTATCAAAAAATTCCAATGGATCAGCCTGCTGTTTTTCTGCAATATCACTCAAGGCTTTACTATGATTGAGATTCGATTCAAGCTGTTCTTTGGCTGGGTCAGCCTCTAGGTGATTGCCTGCTGCTGAATCTTGTCGATAAGTGGAAATCAGCAAGCCGTTTCCTGCTCGTAGGGCACCCCACTGGTCTGTCCTTAGTTCAAAACCTTCACCTCGACCTTCACTGCTTTCACTTTCTTTGGGGTGACTTAGATTTCCCAGATTGAGCTGACTGGCTGCATGACTACTTTGCAGCTGTACACTGATCTGTTCAGGGGTATCATCAAAACGAAGCTGGTTAAAACCTTCGCCATCGACCTCCTGAGAACGGATACCACTAAGTTTTTTGGTCGCAGGAAGTTCTCCTTTCGCATCAAACATGGTCGGATACCGTTCTGCTTCATGAATCCGTCCCACCACAAATGGCCGGTCGATATCACCTTCAAAGAAGTCAATCACTACAATTTCGCCAATTCGCGGATGCAACCTGATGCCATAACCCTCACCCGCCCAAGGGGTCAAAACATCCACCCAAGCAGAATCGCTATCATTGTCATTGCTACCTGCGCCGCCATCATGCTGATGATCCTCACTCCGGGTAAACAGAAAACGAACTTTCACCCGCCCCCATGCATCGACATGAATCGTTTCACCTTCAGGTCCGACCACTCGAGCCCGTTGCGGATATGCAGCAGGCCGATGAATGAAGGGGTGGTACTCAGGAACAACCTGGATTTCACGGCGCACCATCTGTAGTTCATTGGCCTGTCGTTCCTCCTGTGTCATCTGCCAGCCGCTCTTCTCAAGCAAACTGTCCAGCTGAGATAAGATATCTTTGGGTAAATTGTTCTGGTTATAAAACCGCTTAGCTAAAATCAGAAATTCACGTTGATGGGCAGGATGCTGATCAATTTCAGGATGCTGTTGCAGTTCAAACCAGTATCCAACCTGAGCATCTCGTACGCTGCTACTGGCTTTAAAATATTTAGACTGCAAAGCATGATAGTCACTGAGCTGCTGATTGAGTCGATCCAGTTGGGCTATACCAGATGCTGTCACCTGATCCTCATGATTTAAGTCGCCGGTCCAAGCCGGACTGATGTTCCACGCATCTTCAAGCTGAAGAGTGGCATTTGCATGGATATCACTTTGCTGATGATTACTGAATAAAGGCTGGCTTTGATCCTGGGCAAGTTGCTGGGCATGCCAACGCTGGGTCTGGGTACTATTCGGATTGAGCTGACGTACCGCAATCAGACTGTTCAGCGTGTCGAGCTGTTCGGTGGCATGACTGCGATGAAACCGGATGGAGCGGCGTTTTAAAGCTGAAAAATATTGGGAATGATCTACCAGTTTTAAAAGCTGATCTTGAATCTCGCTGGCTGATACAGGCACAGTTAATTGCTTTTCATCGATCAGCCAGTTAATTCCTTCGCTACGCCATAAACGGGTCAGAAAATCATAATCCGATTCATTAGATTGCATCACAAAAGGCCGGACATCATAGTCCCGGCTGAGTCCTGTCAAATCCAGGCTGAAACTGGCCGCGAATAATGCACTTCTGCTTTGCCATTCACTGAACAGGATTTCACTGATCTCGCGCACCGTCTTATTCATAAAAACCCGACTGTTACGGCGCTTCTGCCAGAGTGCAGTCGGATCATTTAGCGTCAATTTATACAGGGTCAAAGCTCCATCATTCTGTCCTTGACTGGCTGCAGTAATAATGCCCGTAGTCCGGAAAAGTTCACCCCGGTCTGTGACCTGATCAATGGCCACCCGACAGCCGATAAACTGTTTCAAGGCAATATGAGCATGAGTGGAAAGACAGATCAGTTCAGCCTGCAGGCCTTGATTGATCTGATGCTGACCCTCAATACGCTGAATCAAAACCTGATGATTTAAAGGAGGATGTGAAAACTGTAAATGTAGCGCACGATGCTGTCGCTTAAGCCCGAGCTGCTCCACCAGCATATGGATAGGTTTTGGCATTTTATAATTATAATTTTAAGCTTTATTATTGTGCGGCAGATTTTAGGAAAAGTTATCCATTTCGTCCAGTTCACGATGCATTTCACATAATTAGGCCTTTAATTTATAGCCCTTCAATTAAAAATCTTAAATTGCATGTGGTACATCTTAATTAAAAATATTGCTCAATATTCCCTATTTTTCCGATTATCCTATACGGAACTTGCTGCTACACTCATTCAGATCTCATTCTTCAAGGCCAAGGACATGCTGGAACTCCCTTCTAAATTACCCGATTTGGGCGTGACTATTTTTAGTACCATGTCGGCCTTGGCACAAAAACTCGGAGCCTTGAATCTTTCTCAAGGATTTCCAGACTTTGCAGCGCCTCCTGCCTTGATTGAAGCTTTAAACCGGGCTAGCCAGAATGGATTTAACCAGTACGCTCCGGGAGATGGTCTGCCAGTCTTGCGAGGTCTAGTGGCAGATCTCTATCAGCAGCGTGATCAACTGATGATTGATCCTTTCGAGGAAATCACGATTACGCCTGGGGCCACGATTGCGATTTTTTGTGCCATTCAGGCCACAGTGCGCGCCGGTGAAGAAGTAATTATTTTCGACCCGAGCTATGACAGTTATGGCCCTGCGGTACAACTGGTCGGGGCAAAGCCAGTGCATATTGCTTTGCAGCATCCTGATTTTTCTGTGGACTGGAATCAGGTCAAAGATACCATTAATGACCGTACCCGCATGATTGTGGTAAATACTCCACATAATCCGAGTGGTAGTGTCTGGTCCAAGGCAGACTGGCAGCAACTGATCGAGCTGATTCGCGAGCGCAATATTGTGGTGCTGTCCGATGAAGTCTACGAACATCTGGTTTTTGACGGCGTTCAGCACTATTCGGCCTGGTCATTTCCAGAACTTCGTGAGCGGAGTTTTGTGATTGGTTCTTTTGGTAAAACCTTCCATGTCACTGGCTGGAAAACCGGATTTTGTATTGCTGCACCCGCACTGATGAAAATGTTCAGACAGATTTATCAGTTTGCCAGTTTCTGTGGTGTGACGCCCGTTCAGGTTGCCTTGGCGGAATATATGCAACTGCATCCTGAGCATATACCTGAACTGTCCTCTTTCTATCAAAACAAACGGGATTTATTTAACTCATCCATTGAAACGTCACGCTTTAAATGGACACCTTCTCAAGGGACTTATTTCCAGAACTTAGATTATTCAGAGATTCGGCCTGAGCTCGATGATTTATCCATGTGCCATTTTCTGGCAGAACAACATGGGATTGTCGCGATTCCAGTCTCTGCGTTCTACCAGCATCCTCCTACAGATTTACGCTTGCTCAGGTTTTGCTTTGCAAAAAAAGAACAAACATTGATCCAGGCAGGTCAAATTCTTTCAAAGGTTTAACTCATTTTTTAACTAAAAATCTCATAAAATAAATGCCTTAGTTACTTAAAAGCTAAGGCTTTTTCTTATATTCTGCCGAATAATAGCTGCATCAACAAATAGATGATAATTCAATCACAGGATGTCGCATGGCACAGCACTCACTGATTCATCAACAGAATTTATGGAAAGCCTTTCTGGTATTTCTGTTGCCATTAATTGCGACCAATATCCTGCAAAGTCTCTCCGGCACGATCAATACGGTTTTTGTGGGACAAATGCTCGGAGTGAATGCGATTGCTGCTGTTGCCGTTTTTTTCCCGATCCTGTTTTGTCTGATGGCCTTTGTGATTGGTTTATCGGCCGGCTCTACCGTATTGATTGGCCAGGCTTGGGGCGGGAAAAATATAGAAAAAGTGCGCTGTGTGGTCGGTTCAACTTTATTTATGACCTTGATTGGCGGCAGCTTGATTGCACTTTTTGGGGTAATTTTTGCTGAGAATATTCTCTTGGCGCTTGGCACAGATCCGGATGTGATGCATTTATCCTTGCCCTATGTGCAATGGATGCTAGCGGGTAGTCCCTTAATTTTTATCTATATTATTTATACCTCGATTTTGCGCGGCGTTGGCGACAGTACCACGCCCCTGTTCGCTTCCGCACTTACCATTGGGGTGGGTTTGGTGGTGACACCAGTACTAATTGCTGGTTATTTTGGCTTTCCTAAAATGGGCATTATCTCACCGGCGATTGCCACCATTCTGGGAAATCTGGCGGTTCTGTTGTTTTTAATCCTGTATTTGAACTATAGGCAACATCCGCTCAAGCTGGACTGGGCCTTATTAAAAAATATTCGTCATCAACCACAGTTGAGCAGAATGATCTTGAAACTGGGGATTCCTACTGGTGTGCAAATGGTCACGACTTCAGTTGCCGGACTGGTAATTGTCGGACTGGTCAACCGCTATGGCGCAGAAGCAACAGCGGCCTATGGTGCAGTCAATCAGGTCTTAAATTATATTCAATTTCCGGCTTTGTCGATTGCAATTGCCGCATCTGTATTTGGTGCGCAAGCGATTGGCGCAGGTAAATCGGATCTGCTCAATAAAGTGACCCGGACTGCGCTGAGTATGAATATCCTGTTTACCGGCGGTCTGGTGATTCTGGCCTACCTGTTCTCCAAATATCTGATGGCGCTGTTTATTACCGATCCTAAGGTTGTAGTACTGGGACAACAACTGCTGTTTATTGTGCTGTGGTCGATTCTGTTCTTTGGTGCCAGTGCCATTTTTGCTTCGATCATGCGTTCAAGTGGAACGGTGACCATGCCAATGCTGATTAATATTTTTGCCATTCTCTGTATTGAAGTTCCCGCCGCTTATCTGTTTAGCCGGTGGTGGGGTCTGGAAGGTATCTGGTATGCCTACGCGTTGGCCTTTGTCAGCCTGTGTATTTTGCAGGGACTGTATTACCAGTTGGTCTGGAAGAAAAAAACGGTTGAAGCGTTGATTTAGATGCAGGTTTTATGTACCTAGAAGTATTACAGTAGCTAACACTCTTAGTCGCAAAAAATAGACCCTATTACAGCGATAAAAAACCCGCTTTCGCGGGTCTGTTCTGCAATTTTTTAAGCAGATTTTTTCTTCTTTTTGCCAAACTGGGTCGCCAGTGCAGTGACATGCTGATAACCGGTCGGCAAGATTCGCTGAATTAGGTCAATCGCTTTGGCATCATTACCAATCAGCAGACGGCGTTTGTCTTTTTGTACCGCCTCCAGAATTTGACGAGCGGCTTCTGCAGGTGGACAACGCAATAATTTATTAAAATTACGGGCCGATTTTTCCGGATTCATACCTAAAGTCAGCAGGCTGTTATTCATTTTTGCTGCATTGGCAATGTTGGTACGGATCCCGCCCGGATGCACACAGAGCGCACTGACTCCGCAATTTTCCATGTCCAGTTCCTGACGCAGGGATTCAGTAAAACCACGTACTGCAAACTTGGTCGCATTATAAGCAGACTGGGTCGGCTGAGCTGTTAAACCAAACAGGCTGGAAATATTGATGACATGACCATCGCCAGTTTTCTTGATCAATGGCAGGAATTCTTTGGTACCGTAAACCACGCCCCAGAAATTGATTCCGACGATCCATTCCAGCTCTTCATAAGATGCCCCTTCAACGGTTGAACCCAGTGCAACGCCGGCATTGTTAAAGATCATATTGATACTGCCATGATCCTGTTCGACCTGTGCCGCCCAGTTACGCACCTGTTCCAGTTCAGCCACATTTACTTTCTGAATGGTGACACGGACATCACTCTCTTTAAGCAATTCGAGCGTTTGTGCCAAACTCTGTTCATTGATATCACTGAGGGCCAAATGACAACCCTGCTGAGCCAGTAATACTGCCAGTTGCTGGCCAATACCTGAACCGGCACCGGTAATCGCAGCGACTTTATTGTTAAAATTTTTCATTCAATTTCCTTATGTAAAGAACTGCCATTCCATGACAGCAGGATCTTGTTCTGTTGTTTCAGGAGTTAGCACAGATCCTCAATATAGTTTTGACAATATGGATTGTCAATAATTATCCCCTATCTTTAAAGGCCAAATTTCAGGGCAGCATTTCCATATAGGTCTAAGCGTGATTTATTGCTAAGATATTCAAAATCTTCATGCAGATGAGCACATAGGCCTTATGACTGATTCAACCGACTCAGCAGCAAAATCACGCCCCTCCAAGAGCAAGGAACGTCAGTTTAAAGGCCTGTCGATGGCTGAAAGGCAGCAGGCACGTCGTGAAAAGCTGATCGAAGCGGGGATTGAAGCCTATGGCCGTCACGGCTTTTTTTCAGTTACGGTCAAAGATATCTGCAATGAAGCCAAGCTGACCGAACGTTATTTTTACGAATCTTTCAAGAAAAGCGAACATCTGTTTCAGACCATTTTCTTAAAACTGATTGATGAGCTGCAACAGAATGTCATGCAGGCCATGATGCAGGCCTCCACCGATCCAAAAAAAATGATCGAGGCGGGTCTGACCGCTTTGCTCACTACCCTGCGTGACAATCCACGTATGGCCAGGATCATTTATATTGATGCCATGCTGGTGCAGGAACTGCATAATCAGGCCACTATTCATGAAACCATGTCACGTTTCGACCGCATGATTCATGCCTTTGTCATGTTGATGATGCCGCAATTAAATCGCAGTGAGCAGGAAATTTCCCTGGTTTCGACCGGTTTGAATGGCTATGTCACCCAAATTGCTATTCGTTGGGTGATGAGCGGTTTTAAGCATTCGCTTGAGGAAGTTTTATCGTCTTGTAGTGTGGTTTTTTTGGCGCTGCTCGAGTCATATTCAGAGAAAAAATAGATGTTAAATCATGTGTTTAATAGATTTCTATCTCTTCTGTAGTAAATGAAATCTTTATGCTGTACTACGAAAATGAGTAAAATTAATTTATGATTTTTTAACAAGTTTCCGCGCTATATTTGTCACAAATCTTTTCGAATTTCAGCAGTTTTTCCCTTTCTGCAATGATACTGTCATAATTAGTCTTTGTAATAAGCCTGTCATAAATATAAAACGGTTCACCGTTTACATGAAATAGGGTATTGCGTTGTGAAAGATGACTACATATTAATCGTCGATGACGAGCTCCCGATTCGGGAAATGATCCATACCTCTCTGGATATGGCCGGTTTTCAGTGCTTACAGGCAGAAGATGCCAAGCAGGCGCATCAGATGATTGTGGATCAGCGTCCGGCACTGATTTTGCTGGACTGGATGATGCCGGGTGGTGTCAGCGGTGTAGATCTGTGTCGTCGTCTGAAACGTGATGAAAGCCTCTCGGAAATTCCAGTGATCATGCTCACAGCGCGCGGTGAAGAAGACCATAAGGTACAAGGTCTGGATGCCGGTGCCGATGACTACATGACCAAGCCATTCTCGACTAGGGAACTGGTCTCCCGGATTAAGGCGGTGCTTCGCCGCGCCAATGCCCTGAGCGGTGAAAAAACCATTGATGCCAATGGTCTGATTCTGGATCCGGTCAGCCAGCGGGTGAATTTTGGCAATAACATTCTGGAAATGGGGCCGACTGAATACCGTTTGCTGGCATTCTTTATGACCCATCCGGAACGTGCCTATACCCGTGCGCAATTGCTGGATCAGGTGTGGGGCGGTAACGTTTATATTGAAGACCGGACCATCGACGTGCATATCCGCCGTTTGCGTAAAGTGCTGGAACCTTATGGTGTAGACCGTTTTGTACAGACCGTTCGCGGAACAGGCTATCGCTTTTCGACCCGTTCAGATGTCGCTTTAGGTTAATATCTTTTAAGGTAAATCTTGTTTTATGTATGAACCCTACCCTGTCCCCGAACTGGCACGCGAACACAAAAGAATCCGTTACAGCAGTTTATGGGATTTTGCGAAGCAGGATTTACGCCTACTGGCTTTTTTCCTAATTATCGCCAGCTTTATCGGTTTTGGGATTGGGTATTTCTGGATTTGTATCGTAATTGCCTTCGTGGCATTCTTTGCGACCCAAATGCGTTCCTTATATCTGGTCAATGAATGGATTTCCAATCGCCCTTATGATGTTCCACCGAATATTGGCGGGATTTGGGGTGCGCTACTTTTCAATGTTTATCGCGCCCAACGTCAGGAACGGATTGTTCAGGCGGAAATGGTCGAACTGATTGATCGTGCACAATCTTCGCTGGTGGCCTTGCAAGAAGCTGTGGTGCTGCTTGATGAAAACCAGCAGATTGAATGGTGGAATCCGGCGGCTGAACGTCTGCTCGGAATCTCCAGTGATGACCGTCGCCGTAATATCCTGACCTTGTTACGCCAACCGAGCTTTATCGAATACTATCACCATATTGATGAATCTCCCGACGGCCTGAAAATGCGTTCTTCGCTGTTTGAAGACCACTATGTGCAGGTTAAAATGACCCGTTTTGGCGGAGAAAGTCGGGTACTGGTCGCTTATGATGTGACCCGGATGCACAATCTGGAACAGATGCGAAAGGATTTCGTCGACAATATTTCCCATGAACTGCGCACTCCTTTGACCGTACTCAGTGGCTATATTGAAACCTTTACCGATCAGGAAGATATCAATCCACGCTGGAAACGCGCTTTTGATCAAATGCAGTCGCAAACCCGACGCATGAATGCACTGGTCAACGACCTGCTGCTGCTGTCACGTCTGGAAAATGATAAGAATATTGCCAAAAACCAGATCATTGAAATGCCGAGTCTGATGAACCAGCTATTCGATGATGCCCAGGCCTATAATATTGATTATGGTCATACCCTGAATCTGGACATTGACAGTCATTGCGATCTGATCGGTTCAGATATGGAACTGGCTAGCGCTTTTAGCAACCTGATTACCAATGCCATCAAGTATACGCCTAAAGGCGGCACCATCACCATCGGCTGGCATGATGATGGCGAATCTGCCTATTTTGTGGTGCAAGATAACGGCATCGGTATTGATCCCAAACATCTGCCACGTCTGACCGAGCGTTTTTACCGCATCGATTCAGACCGTAGCCGCCGGACTGGTGGTACCGGTTTGGGATTGGCAATTGTTAAACATGTGCTGATGCAACATCAGGCACATCTAGAAATTGAGTCCAAGGAAAACCAAGGTTCCACATTTAAGGTAGTTTTCCCCAAAGAGCGTCTCAGCTTTCCAGAATAAGATAACCCTCAAAAAAGGTGCCATCGGCACCTTTTCTTTTAAGCGTTTAAAAGCTGATCTGTTTTTCTTTGGACAGTGCATGCGCATAAGCAGCACGTTGCGAGACCCGTTTCAGATAGGCTTGAATCGCTGGATAGCTTTGACCCGTCCGGCTTTGCATGGCCTCCAAAGGAAAACTCATCTGAATATCGGCAAAACTGAAATGACCGGCAAAATAATCATGCTCACTCAAATAGCTTTCCAGAAACTGGATATGATCTTTTAAACGGCTCTGCACAAACTGTTTCTTCACTCCATCGCAGATTTTCTTGGCCACCGGCCGAATCAGCAACGGGGTATGTTTTGGTACAGTGGTCATCACCAGTTGCATTACCAGCAGCGGCATCAACGAGCCTTCCGCATAATGCATCCAGTAACGGTACTGGGCCTTGTCGGCAATATCTTCTGGGCGAAACTGCTGCTGTTCATCATAAGTTTCCTGCAAATATTCCAGGATCGCCGCAGATTCTGCCAGTACCTGCGACTGATCGACCAGAATCGGAGCCTTACCCAACGGATGGATCTGTTTTAAGGCCGGTGGCGCAGAAAGGTTGGGTTGACGTTTATAGTATTTAACCTCGTAATCCAGTCCTAATTCTTCCATGGCCCACAGGATACGAAATGATCGTGATTGTTCGAGATGATGTAAAACACGCATATTAGACTCATGATTTTATTGTTCTTACTTTTCGAGCATAGCAAAAAGCAGCAGACTCTAGCTCATTTTTTGATGACTGTAATGATATGTATCCTATGTTGTAGATTCACTATTTGAGTTCAACTCAGACAGCGCTCCATATTCCCATCATTTTTAGCATTTATCGGGAAGCACGCATCTGGTCTGGAAATGCAGGCGCTTCTAAACGTGGCCCATCATAGGCAGGAATGGAACCAAAACGTTCATGACCTTCAATCCATTGTTCCCGCGCAATTTTAAGTTCCTCTGTCGTACGCCCAACCAGATTCCACCACAGTAAAATCGGGCTTTCAAATGGTTCCCCACCAATCAATAGCACCCGGCTCCCGGTATGAATTTCAGCATTGACTTGCTGCAACCCCGGCTCCAGGATCAGCATATTATCTTCAGTCAGTTCATGCCCATTAATGCTGGCCGTCCCTTCAAGCACCATAAAGCCATATTCAAATTTCGGATTCAGCGGCAAGCGCGCACTGGTACTTTGAGCTGCATACAGATCTACTCCGAGCAGTTCGCTATGCACTTTAACTGGTGATCTCGTTTTTAAATATTCTCCGACCAGCACAGTAAACTCAATGCCTTGCTCATTTATGACCGGCAATTCAGGATAATGTTCAAAACCCGGTGCCATATTGATCTTGTCATCCGGCAAGGCAATCCATAACTGCGCTGCATGCATATGCGTTTCACTCTCGGGAGAGACTTCGGTATGTGAAATGCCATAGCCCGAGGTCATCAGATTGACCTGCTTGGGACGAATCAATTGCTGATTTCCCAGACTGTCATTGTGCATCATGCTGCCTTCGATCATCCAGGTAAAGGTCTGCAGACCAATGTGTGGATGAGGACCAATATCCAGACCATCTCCTTGCGGGAAAATGGCCGGACCCGCATGATCCAGAAAACACCAGGCACCAATCATGCGCTTATGCCGGCTCGGCAAGGCGCGTTTAATCACGGTACCCTGCCCGATTTCTGCACGACGCAAAGGAAACTCCTGAATAAACTGATTCACATACTTTTCACAATCATCGGAATTCGACAGTTCAATATCACTATTATTCGACATGGCTGAGCTTACCTCGGCATTTTCATTCTACTTTTTGAGTGGGTGAGACATGCATTTGACCGATTCAAGATGCCTTTCTATTCAGGACAATGTACAGGGTCTATAAGCAAAATCTATCCCTGGAAATATTTAGATACGTATAAAACGCCTCACTAGTCCCATCAATTTAAATCCTGAAAGGCTGATGAGATTTGTATGCAAAGCCCCCAAACTTGAGTTTTAGCAACACAATTATGATTTAGGCACATGGCGTTATGAGTTTAAATAAACTGAAGCCCCAAGAATATCATTCATCCATGTTTCACGTGAAACGAATCAACAACATCCAAAGACCCCCATGAATAAGACGATTATTCATGTATTTCAATCATTTTCAATTTTACAAAACACAAATTTTGTTACGTTTTAGCTTTAAAAACTTCCCGGATACCCAATTTTTGGGAGGTTATTTTTTACTCAATCACGGCATAATAGGCACCTATAAAAATAATACTGGACCAGGACATGTCTGCTCAGAATGAGAATATATATTCAACGGCGAATGTATCTTTTCAAAATTCGACGACCGATAAATCACTGAAATTATCTGAATGTGATCTGCAGAACCGTCAGCTGATTGAACAGGCGCTGACAGATCCTCATGCCCGTATTCCTGCCCCGTTTCAGCAGTATTTTCATGATTATGTTTATACGCATAGTCATCATAACTTGCGTCAAATTAACTATCTGGCACAAATTGCCTTTTTACTGTATTTCTTTGCCGATATTCTGATTATTCCAGACATGTTTTTTATTTCTGGTCTGATGCGTGTCGTTCTGGTTCTGGGCGCGATGTTTTGCTGTTATTACCTGTTTAAAAAACATAAAAATATTCAGATTCTGGACAGAATCTTGCCGATAGGCACCACTGTAGCTGCAGCGGCCTGGATTGGCTTACTCGCGCTTTCAACCAGTCCCCATGTTGCCATCTATATTTATGCCTCTGCGATCTTTATTCTCATCGCCAATCTCTGTGTGCAGACCCAGTTTAAAGTCGCAGTCTATTGCTCCATCTTGATTGCCCTATTTATCATGCTTGGGATATCCCAGTTCATGAGTGCTTCTCAAGCCTTTATTTTTAGTGTGGTCTTTAGTCCACTCTGGTTTTTTAGCATTTATATTAACTGGAATAATATTCTGAATATACGGCGTTCTTTTCTGCGCTCCCTACTTGATGAATGGAACTATCAAACCTTAAAGAATCTGGCACATACCGATGATTTGACCCAGCTCTACAACCGTCGCCATTTTGTCGATATGGCTGAACGCTCTATTCATCAATGGCCTAAACATGCCAGTAGCTGCCTGCTGATGTTTGATGTGGATCATTTTAAAAATATTAATGATAGCTATGGGCATGATGTTGGTGATCGGGTACTACAACTGATTGCTGAAGTGACCCGTAAAGAAATGCGGCATAGCGATGTACTGGCACGTTTTGGTGGGGAGGAATTTATCGCCCTCCTAGAAGATACTCAGCTGCAAGACAGCTGGGTGATTGCAGAACGAATTCGTTGTGCAATTCAAAAGCAGTACATTTATGTCGAACCCAATCATGCCATCCAGTTCACCATTTCGATCGGTGTAGCAGAACTGGAATCCCATACCCAGACTCTGGAAGATCTGATCAAACAGGCCGATATTGCCTTGTATCAGGCCAAGAAGTCTGGCCGAAACCGGATTGAAGTCTATCATCCGGATATGCTGAATAAGCCCAAGCCAGTAACAGAAAATCCCTGGAATGTATTTAAGCCAGGCACTCAACCAGCTCAGTCAACAGCGAATTAAAGCTGAATTATTAGTCTGTTCTTAAGCTAGGATGATCCTTAGAATGCATTAATCGGGGATTTCATTTTATAAAATAAATTTGACTCTTCCACTTTTAAAATATCAAACAAAAGAATAGAATATTTTTTATACAACTATATATAAATTTCATCTTATTCATTTTTATATATTTTAATTTGGGAAGGCTGCATGCCGCATGATAACGAAAAAGAATCACGTACTCTGATTCAAGAGGCTCTTCAAGATCCACTTGTTCGTATTCCTTCGCCTTTAAAACCAACCGACTATGCTCATCAGAAAAAAATCACTTTAAAATACTTATTACAGGTCAATTTATTCGCACAGCTGGCATATGCCTCTTATACCCTCGCCGATATTCTGGTGCTGCATGATATTCTCAATTTGCTCATTTTGACCAAAATTAGCTATACCATTCTGATCGTACTGATCACGATCTGGATGTATCACTCTTACCGCAATTTACCTGTGTTTGATTTACTCTTACCTACCCCAATTATTGGCGCAAGTGCCATCTGGTTTTTTAATCTAAATCAGTCTGAAAGTGCTTATACCCTCATTTATCAATATGCCTCCTTGGTTTTTATTGTGTTGGCCAATTTATGTGTGCAGATCCGGTTCTGGCCGTCTTTGATTACTTCGAGTCTGATTACTTTGATGATTTACATCGGTGTATATTTCAATACTCGATCTGACCTGTACCAGATGTTTTTATTTTCCCTGATTTATCTGCCAGTATTGACCTTCAGTCTATATATTAGCTGGAGCTCGACCTTAAAATCACGCATGGTATTTTTGCAGCATACCCTGAATGAATATAATCGGCAGGCCTTTGAAAATATGGCTCATACCGACTCACTCACTGGCCTGAATAACCGTCGCTGTTTTGAATATCTCGCGCAACAACTGGTACAACAGAATTTTGATCAACCGGTGCCTATGAGTTTACTGGTCTTTGATGTCGATCATTTTAAGCAGATTAATGATCGTTATGGTCATGATATCGGAGATCAGGTCTTACAGACGATTGCTCTAAATACACACAGCGAAATGCGGCAGCATGATATTTTGGCACGCTATGGCGGTGAGGAATTTATTGCATTTTTACCCGAAACCTCTCTGGATGAAGCGCTAAAAGTTGCCGAGCGTTTAAGGCATAACATTGAAAATATTGTGATCGATCTAGACAGCCAGCATCGTTTCAGTTTTAGCATTTCGATTGGTGCTGCCATTCTGGAAAGCTGTGAAACAGATTTAATGACCCTGATTAAACAGGCCGATATTGCCTTATATCAGGCTAAAGCCAATGGACGGAATCGGGTTGAAGCTTATGATCCAGATCTGGAGCAAAGTTTAGCTGGGGAGCTGCAAAACTGGCAGGTTAAACCGGCTTAAATTACCCGTTAAAAATTATCTTCATCAAAACGATCTTGGTCGATTTTATAGATATGAAAACTACGTTCTATTTGTACACCTAAACCAAATTCAATCATTAAAGACGTCAGCTTATCGCCATCAATTAAAACAATACCGGATTTTCTTGCCGACTCAATGGCCTCTTTACTGAAACTTGACGTAGTAATGAATACCCCCTTCTTAGCAACTTGATCAGCCAAAGCACCTTTAAACTGTTGAATGTCGGGACGACCAACAGTATCTTTCCAACGTTTCGCTTGGATGTAAATTTTATCTAGCCCTAATCGATCTTCACTAATTACACCATCAATTCCACCATCGTTGGTTTTACCAATCGCTTGAGCTGCATCTTGATGTGAACCGCCGTAGCCCATTGCCACCAGAAGATCGACAACCAGTCTTTCAAAAAATGAAGGAGATTTATCTTTTACCATCTGAAGCAAATCACTTTTCAAATCAGATTTTAATAATTCCGTTGTGTTCTGGATTGTTTCTTCTGGAGTCTGAGTTTCTTGGTAACTATTTAGGCTTTCAATAACTTGTAGATTCCCGATCCCAAACTCATCTTTATTTTTCTTTCCTAATTTAAAATCTGAAAATCCGTTGAACTGTGCTAAATATTCATTTGTTATAGCATCTAAACTTTTTAAATCAACCTGTCTACCCAAGCTACTAATCTCACAATATGCTCTCTTCGGTTGTTGAACTAAGCCCGCCTTAACTAAGTAGGTCTTTGCCCATGCCACTCTATCTTTAAATATATTTTTCCCGCTCGGAAGAATTTTATTTAAATCCTCTTCGTGTAAATTGGAACGTTCAGCTAGGATATTCGCAGCATCCGAAATTTTTATTGGCTCATTTAATTCTGATAATAATTTCATTAAAGGCAGCATTAATTGATCATAAGTAGGTAAAGGCATTTTTTAGCTTTTAAAGGTTTATTTTTATTCAGTATAAATCAAAAAAAGAGCGCCGAAGCGCTCTTTTTTATTAGGTTATATCTGATAAACCAGATACTGCCACGCGCATAGCGCTTGGCGTAATTTAGGCGGACAGCAGTGCTGTCCGAAACCCCTAAATTACTCCCATTCAATTGTTGCTGGTGGTTTAGACGATACGTCATACACAACACGAGAAACTTCAGCAATTTCATTCATGATACGGGTCGAGATCTTATCGACTAAATCATAAGGAAGATGCGCGAAACGAGCCGTCATAAAGTCCACGGTTTCTACCGCACGCAGTGCAATCACCCATGCATAACGACGGCCATCACCGACTACACCCACCGATTTTACTGGCTGGAATACTGCAAATGCTTGAGCAGTCTTGTCATACCAGCCGCTGTCACGTAGTTCCTGCATGAAGATGTCATCTGCAAGACGTAAAATGTCTGCATATTCTTTTTTCACTTCACCTAAGATACGCACACCTAGACCCGGACCTGGGAATGGATGACGATAGATCATGCTGTGCGGCAAACCTAAAGTCGTACCCAATTTACGTACTTCATCTTTAAATAAGTCACGTAATGGTTCAACCAGTTCAAACGCTAGATCTGCTGGTAAACCACCCACATTATGGTGTGATTTAATCACATGTGCCTTGCCCTGCTTGCTTGCAGCAGATTCAATTACGTCTGGATAAATCGTACCTTGTGCAAGGAATTTTACGCCATCTAATTTACGTGCTTCTTCAGCGAAGACAGCAATAAATTCACGGCCAATAATTTTACGTTTTGCTTCAGGATCAACTTCACCTGCAAGCGCAGTCAAGAAACGCTCTTCAGCATCAGCACGAATCACGCGGATACCCATGTTATCAGCAAACATTTGCATCACTTGATCGCCTTCGTTCAAACGAAGCAAACCGTTGTCTACAAATACACAGGTCAGCTGATCACCGATCGCTTTATGCAACAGCGCTGCCACTACAGATGAATCCACACCACCAGAAAGTCCTAGTAATACTTTTTCATCACCAATCTGTTGGCGAAGCTGTTCTACACGTAGATCAATAATGTGTTCTGGCGTCCACAGACCGCGACAGCCACAAATTTGATGCACGAAGTTCGACAGTAATTCTGCACCTTTAGAAGTATGTGTCACTTCAGGATGGAACTGAATACCATAGAAACGGCGAGTTTCGTCAGAAACCATCGCAATTGGACAGCTTGGCGTCTGTGCAGTGATCTGGAAGCCTTCTGGAATACGGGCAACCTTGTCACCATGACTCATCCAGACATGCAGCTGGTTTTCACGGTCCTGTAAATTACCGATCAGCTTGTCACGTACAACAATATCTACTTCTGCATAGCCAAACTCATGCACAGTACCTGGCTCAACTTTACCGCCAAGTTGTTCGCACATGGTTTGCAGGCCATAACAAATACCCAATACCGGCACACCCAGCTCGAATACCACTTGCGGCGCACGCGGGCTGCCCTCAAGGTGAACGCTCTCAGGTCCACCAGACAAGATGATACCGTTTGGATTAAATGCACGAATGTCTTCTTCAGACATATCATAGGCATACATTTCAGAATATACACCAGCTTCACGGACACGACGTGCGATGAGCTGACTATATTGAGAACCGAAATCCAGAATCAGGATACGATCTTCAGTAATTTGAGTATTGGTAGTCATGACGAACAACTATGAAAGGCAAACGAAAGATAAGCGCCGTATTCTAACATTTTTCAGCGCATTAAGCACACAATTCGCATTAGGTATGCATTTAGTTGATTGCATTATATTTCTAGCACAACAAAGCATCCCTTCGGATGCCTTGTTTGATCTGTCATTTTTATATTTTTAAGCTCAAGATTTAATCCAATTAAGTCTATTTTTATAAAAATCTGAAGATAATATGTAAGAGAAATTTTGGCTCGATTGAAGATGAATGAAGCGTTAATTATTTTACTTTCTGGTACTGACTTTCATGCCCCGGGCTGTTAGGATTTGACCACACTTTTGCTTGTATTGGGCTCATGGAACTGATTGATTTTATCTTGCATGTTGATGATCACTTGCTTGAATTTATCACCAATTACGGGATCTGGATTTATGCCATTCTTTTCCTGATTATCTTTGTAGAAACAGGTCTGGTGGTGATGCCGTTCCTGCCTGGCGACAGCTTGCTATTTGCAGCAGGTGCACTGGCAGCCTCTACAGGTGCGATGGATCCATGGGTGCTGATTCCGCTCTTGTTTGTGGCGGCAGTATTGGGCGACACCCTAAATTACCATATTGGTAAATATATTGGTCCTCGGGTTTTCGAGATCGAATCGCGCTTTATCAATAAAAAACACTTATTGGCGACTCAGCAATTCTTTGCCAGACATGGTGGTAAGACCATTATTTTTGCGCGTTTTGTTCCTTTTGCCCGTACATTTGCACCCTTCGTCGCCGGTGCTGGCAGCATGAATTACAAATATTTCCTGACCTATAATGTGGTGGGTGCATTCGCCTGGATTGGCTCATTTGTCATTTTGGGCTATATGTTTGGCAATATGCCGATCGTCAAAGACAACTTCACCTATCTGATTTTTGGCATCATTATTTTAAGCGTATTGCCAGGTGTGATTGGCTTTATTCAACAAAAGCTCAAAAAAAGTAAAACAGCTTAAGAGCTCTTTACATTAAGATTTTTTTACAGCCTGTGCGTTTAATCCCAAAGCTTGATCAGGAGTGGGATCAGACAAAGCAGGACAAATAGAGCCGCGCCTTTATAAATAAGGCCGGCTTTTATTTTTTCAGATGGACTGGTCAAAATGGCTTGACCAAAGACCATCCAGAAAATCCCGACCGGAACGGTACTCAAGCTAAAGGCAGCAAAAACCAGAACGAAGTTGGTCGGGCTTTGCCAGGTTTCCATCGGTAAAATTCCAGAGGCCAACAATGCTGCTTTAGGATTTTTTAGGGTAGTTGTAAACATTTGCCAGGGGCGAATCTGCGGATGGGTCTTGCTGTAACGTTCTAACTGCTGAGCCTTATATAAATGCAAGGTCATCCAGCCCACACAGATGGTACTCAGCACATAGACCAAGCCTTTAAAGTTTGGCCAGATCGGTGACGCCAGATGAATCAACAAGGCCCAGACATTAATGGCATAAAAATAACCGAGCAAAATGGCAGGAAGATAGAGACTGGTTTTGGCCTGCCCCTGTTGATGAGCAGAGCTGGCCACCAAGGCATTGGCGGGCCCTGGAACCATCAGCACAGCAATAAGTCCTAAAACAAATAACCAATTTTCAATCATCGCAATGAACTTTTCCGGGCCAAGGCTGTAGCTTAATCAATATGGGAGTGGGATAACAAGCTTATAAATTTCAGATTTATATACACTCTGGTCAATTTCCTGTGAGTTTTATCTTAATTTAAACCGCCCTATTCTTGGTGAAAGCAATAAAAAAATGCCGACCCGAAGTCAGCATTTATCCGTTTAATGTTGAATGATTTATTTAGGCGTCGCCTGCCGAACGATGATCGGACAGTTCTTATAACGCGCAGCCTGTACAATCGCTTCCTGCTCGCCTAAAAGCCGTGCCAGTTCAGTTCTTTTGGTATCAGATGACTGTCCCATATTAACTGAAACACTCGGGCCAATACCCCAACCACCGCGACTGCCCCAGCCACCGCCAAGACCAACGCCCACACCGACGCCAGTACGTTTCGGTGGCTCAACGCCATTGTCGATATACTGCTGAATACGGTTATATTCACCTTGTAGTTGCGAGCAACCCAAGGTCTGATAGAGGGTGGGCGACACATAAGTCGGTTTTACCGTCGTTGCACAGGCACTCAGTAATGCAAGTGCAGCAATACTCAGGCTTATTTTCACAAGTTTCATAGCTAACTCGATCTTAATTCTGCTCTATCTCATTGAACAACGATTGATAGGCCTGAGTCAATTTATGATCAGTAGCCAAATGAATCAAAGGCTGATTTTTCTGATGAGATTCTTTCATCAAGATTGATGGTGGCAACATACTATCAAGCACCGGTAAGCCTTCATCTTTGAGTTGTTGTACCACTTCACGCGGCAATTTGGCCTGTGCCTGAAACTGGTTGACGACAATGCCTTCAATTTCCAGCCCTTCATTATGGTCATCTTGGGTTTCAATCACATTTTCAATCAGAGTCTGTAAGGCACGTTTAGAAAATACATCACAGTCGAAGGGAATCAGCACGCGGTTTGCCGCAATGAGTGCAGAAAGGGTAAAGAAATTAAACGCAGGTGGTGTATCAATAAACACCCGGTCATAATGTCCTGATAGCTGTTGTAAAGCATCTCTTAACTTGTAGATCTTGTGCTTGGACTCCAGTGCATGGGTCAATGCACCCAGCGTTGGACTGGCCGGAATAACATCCAGATGTTTAAAAGAGGATTGATGCACATAGCTTTCCAGGCCTTTACTTCGGCTTTTTAAGATCGAGCCAATGGCATTGCCGAGCAGGCCCTTGCTTTGCTGATTGCCGAGTACATCTTCAAAATAGTTTTCGATATTCGGTTCAAGTGCCGGCTTGTCGCTGGAATACGTCGCATCATCGCCTAACACATACTGGCTAGAATTGGCCTGCGGATCCAGGTCAATCAATAATGTTTTTAAGCCCTGATGTGAACTGATCGCTGCCAGATTGACAGTAATACTGGATTTGCCTACCCCACCCTTTTGATTAAATACCACACGTGTACGCATGTCCCCTCCTCACATTTTTAATTACTTTTACCACATTTGTATTTTTTAATTATTTGCATGGGCTGGCTGTGCTGATCATCACAGCCAGCTTGCTTTTAGCCAAAATTCGGCTTGATCATCACCAAAGCCAGAATAGACACCAATGAAATCACAGCAATAACCAGGCCAGCACGACGCTGCGACAGCAAGATCGAATCATCTTTCTTATAGGCTTTGCCTAGAGAGGACACCAGTACCAAAAATAAAATAACTTTGGCATAGAACCAGGGCTGTACATCAAAGTCTTTGATGACGAGCGACACAATACCGGTCAGTGCAATCACCGTGATGGCTAAATGCTGTAAAGCGACTAGCGCTGTACGTGCCACCGGATTAGGTAAATTCCCTTGTGTACCGACAAACAAGGTCAAGGCACGGGCAAGAATGGCGACAATGGCCAGTCCTGCTGCCGACATATGAATAATCTTGACTAAAAGTTGGGTTTCCATCATGTCCTCTTAGTTTTTAGGTGCGTGTGCACAAGCAGGACTGGTCGTATCCTGACCTGCCCACTCTTCAGGCAAAAATGCATGAATAGCCAGTGCATGAATCTTGTCTTTTGACAGCAGATCACCTGCAGCAGCATAAACTTTCTGATGACGCTGGACTGGACGTAAACCGGCAAAAGCCTGACTCACAATCACGGTTTTAAAATGCGATTCTTTTCCCGGAAAATAACCGCCATGACCCGAAGATTCATTCACCACTTCCAAATGGGTTGGGGATAATTGCGCCAAACGGTCTTTCAGTTGTTGTTCTAAACTCATGGTCTGACTCCAATCTTCAAAAATATGGTCTCAGTATACCTTGTTCTGCCGAGTATTTCGGTAATCTGTTCAGATGCAATCCGTTGATTGTGGCGAAAATTTATTGATTTTTATATGAATATTGGTTATTTATTGTCTGGTCTACAGCATTTTGCTTTTATTTTATGCAATTGATGCAAGATTTTTAACAAAGGTGTTGACCACATTTTTGCATGCTGTATTATACACGGCATGCGGGAATAGCTCAGTTGGTAGAGCATAACCTTGCCAAGGTTGGGGTCGGGAGTTCGAGTCTCCTTTCCCGCTCAAAATTTTTTCATTTAGTTTTTTCATTTAAAAAACTTTATAGACTCCGCGGGAATAGCTCAGTTGGTAGAGCATAACCTTGCCAAGGTTGGGGTCGGGAGTTCGAGTCTCCTTTCCCGCTCCAGATTCAAAAAGCCCTCATCGAAAGATGGGGGCTTTTTTATTGTTGATTATTAACAATATTTTTTCTAAAACCTCTCTGTTCTAGCTTTGGAAGAAGTTCTAAAATTTTTAGACAACGTGTTTTTTGAAGCTGGTGCGTGACCAAAAGTGCCCTAAACGTGCCTTCCCTTTATCATATACAAATCAACTCATTCACTATTTTGGTATTTTTTTAATCAATTTTATTATAGATAATCAGAACACCTCTCCCACACACTTGACTTCTCTTTTTTTCATCAATTTTAGTATTTCTTATTTTATTAATTTTTATGGTGACCAAATTTGGTCACCATAAATACATAATTAAAACATTTACTTATGATAAAAAACTCAATTTTACTCTCTTTCAATCAATCATTTTTCTCTTCATTTTTCTTAAATTTTAATAAATCACCCACTTCAACATTAAGTAATACACACAATTTTTCTAACGTTTCAAAATCTATTCGAGTCGATTGACCATTATATAACTTATGTAATGTTGTCTTACTCATTCCAGTCGCCCGCACTACATCCGCTACTTTCATTCTTCGTTCTGCCAAAAGTACTGGCAAGTTACAAACTATCATTAATTACCACCATTGTGTAATAAAGTACTTGCATGGTGTCTAAATGCATCTATTATTGCATTGTGACCTTAAATAACACCATTATGATACTTTATAGAAGGATACAGACATGAATCTTACTTATATTACTACAAAAGAACTGGCGGAACGAATCCATTACAACGAGCGTACCATCCGTAATCAGTTGAAGGACAGTGTTCTAATCGAAGGCATTCATTACATCCGCCCTTTTGGTGGACGCAAAATTTTATATGTATGGGAGCGTATTGAAGAAGATATGACCAAAACCACTTTAGGCTCGCTACACAGCCTACAACTTCAGTAAGGAGAACATTATTATGGCTGCCATCCGTACTAGATACGGTAAGTTATGTGTCGATTTTCGATACTTAAACATCCGTTGTCGTGAAACAACAGCTCTGGAAGACAATGCTCAAAATCGCAAAAAGCTTGAAAAAGCGATTGAGCGAATGGAAGCAGAAATCTTATTGGGTATTTTTGACTATGCTAAATACTTTCCAAAAAGTTCTCGTTTGAAAGAAATCAAAAATGCAGAAAACAGAGTAAATGAGATCAGCTCTAAAACACCTCTATTTTCAAAATTCTGTGAAATTTGGTTCACTGATAAAGAAATAGAATGGCGTACAAGCTACAAGGGAAAAATTCAAATTGTGATCAAAAAGTACTTAATCCCTTTTTTTGGCACAATTCCGGTTATTAATATTAAAAAGTCAGACATTCTTGGATTCCGCTCATCCCTCGCCAAAGTGACTCACGGGAAAAACCAAGAATGTCTTTCACCATCAAGAATCAACCAGATTATGATAGCACTGCGCATGATACTCGATAGTGCTGCTGAACGATATGACTTTGATAGCCCTTATAAGAATATCAAGAACTTAAAGCAAGGAAAGATTGAAGTAACACCTTTTTCATTAAAGGAAGTACACGCAATCCTTGCCACAGTTCGTGATGATTTCAAGCCTTATTATACTGTTAGATTTTTCACAGGTATGCGCACCAGTGAGATCGATGGCTTGCAATGGAAAAATGTGGACTTACCACGTCGTGAAATCCATGTCAGAGAAGCGTTAGTAAATGGGGAGCTTGGTGGAACCAAAACTTATGGTTCTGACCGTACCATCCAAATGAGTGATCGGGTTTATCAGGCCTTTCTGCAACAGAAAAGCTTAAATAATGGTAAATCAGAGTTTGTATTCTGCAATCGTGATGGTGGGCCTCTCGATTATCGCCTTGTAAACAAGCGTGTCTGGCATCCCCTGCTACGCTATTTAGGACTAAAGCCTCGTCGTGCTTATCAAACACGTCATACTGCTGCAACGCTCTGGCTGTCGGCAGGCGAGAATCCGGAATGGATCGCACGCCAGCTGGGACATTCAACCACTGAAATGCTGTTTAGGGTCTATAGCCGCTACATTCCAAATGTTACACGTCGCGATGGTAGCGCTTTTGAAGCCATGCTGGAGAGACTTAATACAGAGGAGCTTGCCCATGAAAAGTAAAGCTTTCTTTGGCGGCGTAGTCGTTAGTCCAGAAGCAGATATGGTCGCGCGTGAACTCATTCACGAGTTACATATTCCCAAACTGCACAATCTGGCCTTTTTGCTGGAAATCAATAAATGCTTCGATGATCACCAAGCATTAAGACTCTGGCTACAGCGAATGCTGGATGAAGAGCAAGCTCATTACGATGACTTGGCTCAACAGGCCCGTCTCCGCTTAATGAGCCTAGCTCACTAATAAAACAAACATAAAAGGTCATCAAATCGATGACCTTAGCCCCTCTATACCTATAAAAAGGTGAACACATGCATAAAGATATTTCAATTTGGATGCCACTCTATATTGGCGACCTACAGGCAAAATTTGCACGAATGACAGCAGAACAAATTGGTGCGGCACTGCTGTTAATGATGGATTTCTGGAAAAATGGTGCCATTCCTCATGACCTAGCTACTGTATGTAGCATTACGAAATTACCGCAGCACACCAAGGCTAAAACTTTGTTAAATACGCTGATAGCCCTGGAATTGTTTGAAGTCGAGTCTGAGCAGATTCATTCAAATTTCTTAAGCAGTTTAAAAAGTCAGGCATTACAAAATCAGCAAATGAAATCTGATAAAGCTAAAAATGCAGCTCAAGCACGTTGGGGGAAATCTGCTAGTAATGCTCAAGCATCAACCAAGCAACGAAAAGTAAATGCTCAAGCAGCTCCTGAGAAGAGCTCGAGTATTACTCAAGCCATGCTTGAACCATGCCCTTCATCTTCATCTTCATCTTCATCTTTATCTTTATCTTCATCTTCATCTTCATCTTCAAATTTTGAAGAAAAAAATGAGGATTTTTTAGAAAATTCCAAATGGATTTAGGAGAATAATCATGAATACCATGCTTAAAACGCTCCAGTTTCGCGCAGAAACAACGGAAACACTTTGCCCTACCCATCATATACCCCTGATGGAAATCGCCGGTCACAGGCTCTGTAAATTGTGTGCCAAAGAAACCGTCCAACACTCACATGCAGCCTATGAGAATGAACTGCAACAGCGATTGCTAAAACAGAAAATTAAAAATTCAGGGCTCAATAAACGCTACCTGGATCGGGGCTTCAAGAATTATGTAGTTGCATGCCCTGCACAAGACAATACCATCAAACTATGTCAGGCCTTTGCACAGCAGATTATTTCTGACCACAACCCGAACATGTTGATGATTGGTACACCAGGTACAGGTAAAACCCATCTGAGTGCATCAATTATTCGTAACATTCTGCATAACAGTACAAAATCTGCACGCTACTATACCAGTGCAGAAATTGCTCAAAAAATGATGGACACTTGGTCAGATGCTTCACGCTCTGAAAAGGAAGTCATCGACCATTTCTCCAGCTTTGATTTATTAGTGATTGATGAATATGGCCTGCATGACCGGCATGAAAAACGCCTGGAGATGGTACATAAGGTTTTGTATAGTCGTTATGACAACATGAAATCTACCCTTCTGATTTCCAATTTCACAGTCCAAAATATGCAGCGAGATTTAGGTATCCGATTATGGTCACGATTACATGAAAACAATTTGATTGTAGTACCGTGTTATTGGGATGATCAGCGGATAACCAAATAATACGACTCTTTACTTAAGCCAATTATCTCGCTGAAATAATTGGCTTTTATAATTAGATTTTTCAAAATTGCATTAATTGCATATTCTTATTAAATGGACAGATATTCTTATTTGAAGCTAAACACCCGTTCTTATTTGGTGGTGTTTCAAAAAGTATGCTGAAAAAAACAATATGGCTTTTGATAAAATAAAGGTATGAAAATAACGCTACAAATCAAATGTCCTACCTGTCTAAGTAACAATATAAAGAGAAATGGCATCAAAGTAGATGGGAAACAAAACCATCAATGCAAAGATTGCAAACGTCAGTTTATTGGTGATCATGCATTAAGCTATCAAGGATGTAACTCAGGTATTACCGGCAAGATATTACATTTAATGGTCAGAGGAAGCGGTGTAAGAGATATTGCTGAAGTCGAGCGTATCAGCATTGGCAAGGTATTACGAACCTTAAGTGAATCGATCTATCAGATTCAGCCTAAACAAAGCCACTACGAATGTCTTGAAGTCGATGAACTTTGGACTTTTGTAGGGAATAAGAAAAATAAACAATGGCTTATTTATGCCTACCATCGAGAATCTGGAGAAGTTGTTGCTTATGTTTGGGGTAAGCGGGATTTAGCAACGGTTCAACGTCTTAAAGCTAGACTTAAAAAGCTTGGGGTTCAATATGCTCGAATTGCGAGTGATCATTGGGATAGTTTTATCACAGCATTTCAATGTTGCAAGCAAGTGATCGGTAAGTTTTTTACCGTCGGTATTGAAGGTAACAATTGTAGAATTCGTCATCGAATCAGGCGTGGATTTAGGAGAAGTTGCAACTTTTCTAAAAAGCTCGAAAATCATTTTAAAGCCTTTGATTTGACTTTCTTTTACCTTAATAACGGATTTGTTTAACGCCAGCATACTTTTTGAAACACCACCAAAAATCCCTCTTTTTAAAAGAAGGATTTTTAGTAGATTGATGACGTTTATTCGACTTAACGCTCGGTTAAGGCATTGTTTTTCGCTTTTAAAATTGGTTTAAGTAAATAAGAAAGAATTGTTTTCTTACCTGTCATAATATCCAATTGAACCGTCATCCCTGGAATCACAGACAATCCTTTACCGAAAGTTGGTTTGTCTGTCACTGCACGGACGATATAAAACATATTGCCTTTTTCATCGGTAAATGTGTCTGGGCTAATATGTTTTACTTTCGCATTCATTCCGCCATAGATTGAAAAATCATAGGCCGTAAATTTAATCACCGCAGGCAAATCTGGTCGTACAAAAGCAATATCTTTCGGAGACACTTTTGCTTCAACAATCAATTGTCCATCTAAAGGTACGATTTCCGCGACTTGATCACTCGGTTTCACCACCCCACCGATGGTATTAAAGAAAATTTTCTGCACGATACCATTGGTCGGTGAACGAATATCTGTGGTTTTTACTCGATCTGCCACGCCTGAAATACTTTCCTTTAAACTCACTAGCTGAGCTTGCGCTTCTGCCAGTTCATTGCGCCATTGATTTTTTAAACTCACCGCAGCCTCAGAAGTGCGTGATTGCGCTTCCCCAATAGATGCCTGCGTAGCTCTTAAATTCGCTGCCGCCTGTTTGCGTTCGCCATCGGCATTCGATACGTCACGTTCAAGGCGCAAAATATCCATTTCTGACACTGCACCCGTCTTTAACAACGGTCTTGTGGTATTTAACTCCCGCACCGCAATTTGATATGCTCTTTCGGCTTGGCCGAGCGCAGCTTGCGCCCGTTGTGACTCCTGTTGACGGGTCGAAACCGTGCCTTGATTGGTCATGGTTCTTTGACTCAGTTCACGCAGACTTTTCTGCATAATATTGGCTTTCTTGCGCCATAATGATTGCAGCTGCATCAGGTGAAACCCCCGCAGGGACACTGCCTGAGGTATAGCCCGAGCCATTTAATTGTGCACTTAAACGTCTAACTTTGGTTTGCAAGGCAAAAATCTTGGCATTAACTTCATTCAAATTTGAGGTGAACCGTGTCGGGTCAATACGAATCAATAGATCGCCTTTTTTGACGTGCTCACCTTCCTGCACATACACCTTTTCAACCACGCCACCATCAACCGATTGAATCACTTGCATCTGTTGAGATGGAATCACTTTTCCTTCACCACGAGTAATTTCATCGACTTTGGCAAAACCTGCCCAAAGCAACAGGCAGACAAAAGTCACCACAATAATATAAAGGGTCATTCGTGTCTTGAGTGGTTTTTGTGATTGTGTGACTTCCTTAACCTGTCGCTGCCAATCATTTGCATCGGCAGGTTGATATTGTTTAAATAAACGCAAACGACCGAAAATAGGATTCATCACCTTTTCAGAGTTTTCGATACTTTTACCTACACCTTGAAATAATTTCTCGCGATTGGTTTTATTTTGTTCTTCGCTCACGACGTTACTCCTACAGTTTTTTCTTGTTGAGGAAACATCGCTTTCAAGACAGTTTCTTTCTCGCCATTTGCAATGACTTTGCCATCTTCAAGAATGATAATTCGATCGACCAAAGCCAATAACGCAGGTTTATGCGTGACCAAGATCAAGGTGTGTTGGGCTGTCATGTATTGTTTTAAATGATGAATCACATGATTTTCCAATGGCGTATCCATGGCACTGGTCGGCTCATCGAAAATCAAAATTTTCGCATTTTGAGCAATTGCACGTGCAACTGCGATTGCTTGACGTTGCCCACCCGACAGTTTGTGCCCTCGCTCACCGACTTGCAAAGACAAACCATCTTCATGTGCTTTTAGAATCTGCCCTAAACCCGAAATGACTAAACTTTGTTCCAAAACCGTTCGGCTGACATGTGGATTGCCCAACACAATATTCGACAACACCGTACCATTCAATAAGTCGATGTCTTGTGGAATATAACCAATTTGGTTGCGTAATTCCGCAGGATCAATCTGTGCAATATTGGTTTGATCAATAAATACCGTACCCTCTGTAGGTCGATAAAGTGACAATAATATTTTTTCAATCGAGCTTTTACCAGAACCGACTTTACCCAATATCGCCACTTTTTCACCTGCGCGAATCGATAACGTAATATCTTCCAAAGCTGAACGTGACTCATTCGGATAGCGCAAACTGACATTTTTAAATTCAATATTACCAATAAGATTGGTATGACTGACCCAACCTTTTAGATTTTCTCGCTCTTGTTCCGCTTCAACTGTTTTGTTCAATAAATTTAATGCACTTGACGCTTGATAATATTGAGTAAGTAAGCCTGCAACCTGTGCAATTGGGGCCAACGCACGAGTCGAAATCATATAACAGGCAATGAGTGCGCCTTGCGTGAGCTTGCCTTCAACAATCAAGTAAACCCCGATGATGATAATGACCACGCCAACGGTTTGTTGAACCCATGACGCAAAGTTTCCAACCGTTCCACCCAAAAAACGTAACTTTGCAGAATAATGCACGGTAAAACGGGTGGCTTTTTCCCACAAAGCTTGCATACGACCGTTAGCATTAAAACTCTTAATGGTTTCTTCATTGTTTAAAGTTTCAATTAACAAGGCTTGACGTTGTTGTGAAGCTTCTGCCATCGCATCAGATAATTTTTTCAAATTGACATGCACTGACAACGCGTGCAATAAAATGATAAATGCTGCAATGAGCAGCGGAATCACAAACACCCATGAAATGATACAAATGACCGCAAGGAACAATACAAAAAACGGCAGATCGACTAAGGAAACAACAGTCAATGAACTGGTAAATGAACGAATCGATTCATAGGATTGAATATTTGATGCCGTCATACCAACCGACATATTATTCTGCTCCATGCGACGACCAAGCACTTTTTCCATGATATAAGCAGATAGTTTATTGTCTGCACGCGTCGCAGCTAAATCGACAAAATAACTGCGTCCTAACTTTAAAACAAAATCGGCGGTAATAATAATCATGATGCCGAGTGCCAAAACCCATAACGTATCCAATGCATGATTTGGTACAACTCGGTCATAAACGTTCATGACAAAAAATGGAGAACATAAGGCGAAAATATTGATGAATAATGCACCGAGCAAAATATCTTTATAAATTGAACGGTGTTCACGAATTACACGCCAAAACCAGTGTTGCTGATTTTTTTCCATTTTCAGTTTGTTATCGACAATAAACTGACGTTGCTGTAAATAAATCACCGAACCTGCATATTGCGCTTGTAATTCCGCAATTGGAATTTGTTTAACGGTATCGGCCAATTCTGGAAAATAAACGGTTGCTAGTTGCTGTTCATGATCAATTCGATACAACACACACGCAGTATTATTTTTTAACAATAAAATTGCAGGAAACACAAAGTGATTTAACTGTGCTAAACCTTGCTGCACTATATTACTGCTTAAACTCACACGATCTGCAGCACGTGCTACAAAGTCAGGAATCAGCAAGCCATTCGGCAAAGGTAAACCCGAAAGCAGCCCTTCTTGCGTAATACTTACCTCATAATCTTTAGCGACCCGAATGAGGCATAACGCTAAAGGATCAAATATTTGTGTTGTCACTTATTCACCATAGGTCAAAATGTATTTTGATTCTTTTGAACTTAAACTTGCAGATGAGTTAATGTATTGCTTCCAATTGTTCAATAACAAGAACTTCTCTTATATAAAATGTATATTTACAAGTAAAATAGGGTGCACGTTGCACCCTATTTTTAATTCATCAGATCATTATTCAGCCACTTGTGCTTGCACATTCGCAGAACAAACATTTGCAGCATTAATTTCACGCTGACTCACGTCTGATACAGCAGGTAAATTATCACGTTGAATACCGAGCGCAGGCAATAATTGTCCCATGCTATACAGTGTTTGGAATTGTGCAACTTTCAAGTCATATTGCGTAGTTACATAAGCACGGTTGGCTTGGAATGCTTCATTTTCCGAGTCTAAAACATCAAGTAATGTACGACGACCAATATCAAACTGATCGTTATATGCTTTTACAACTGAAGCCGATTCATCACGATGACGTTGTAACCATTCTAACTGGCTGCTGTAGTTATTCACATTGTTATAAGCCACAGTTGATGTTTGGCGAATATCGACACATGCTTTGTTTTTCAAATCATTAGATAATGAAACACGTGCATTGGCAGCATTCATGGCTGCTCTGTCTGCAAAACCATTAAATAGATTGTAGTTGAGTCTTAATTCAACTGCGCTATCTTGCCCGTATTTATCGTTATCGGGATTGCTACGCTCATCAAAACTATTACGGTTTTGATATAAACCTGTACGCGCTACAAACGAAAGTTTCGGGTACATATTGGCTTTAAATTCTTGAGCACTCGCACGCGCATATTGCATTTCACTTAACGCAGCTTTTAAGCTGTTGTTATTGTTATACGCAGAGGTAATCAATTCTTGTGTGTTGTTTGGCAGTGCCACATTCACACTTACTGGCGCAAGATTACTACTTGGCTCCACCCCAACAATTCGTGCAAAACGTGCAGATACATCATTTAAGTTGGCCTGTTCAGTCATCAAGTTGGTTTGAGCAAGTGATAAACGACCTGTGATTTGTGACAAATCTGCTCTATTACCTACACCCTGATTGGTACGTTGTAATACTTGATTATAAACACGTTGATGATTGGCAAAATTTCCTTCTGCCAAACCAACCAGTTCGCGATAACGCTGTACATCTAAATATGCTTGAGTTGCTTCAAGTGCTTTTTGTTCAATACCTGCATTCAAATCGTAATAACGTTTTAGTGCAGCATAATCGCCTTGTTCAACTTTGCTTTTAATACGAAAACCATCGAACAACACTTGCGTTAATGCAATTTCTGCCTGACCTTGATTGAACCAACCACGATCACCATCGAATTCACGGTTGCCTTTGCCGTACGCTGCATTCAAATCTAAGGACGGTAAATAGCCAGCGCGTGCTTGTTTTTGATTTGCTGTTGCTTCAAGGAAGCTAAACCATTGTGTTTGTATTTCTGGGTTATTTTCAATAGCAGTTTTGGTCACCGAGGTCAAATCTGCTGCAGATACTGTCATTGCAACTGCTGTAAATGCAACCATGCTCGCCATTTTGGTTAATGCTAATACTTTCACAGGTTTCCCCTTGTTTTAAATTTTTTAGGTTTTTTAAGATGCTACCATCTTATACATAAAGATTACTGAATACATTAGGGAGTGAGGTCACTCCCTAATTGAGATTTAGGTCTGGAAATTAGTTTTGGTAATCATATCGCTGATGTCGCTAAAGCTATGATTTTCGACAACGATATTGACACTTTGAGTCTGAGCAACATCATGAATGTTAATAGTATTACCAGTTACACTCACAAAGTCACTTAATGAGCCAGAAGTCCAACCTAGAGCATTTAGTAATGCTTTGGCATCAACTTTGTCTCCTTGAGCAAGGCTAAAGTCTTTGATAATGTCTGTAGATCCATCAGCATCATTGGTACCGTTGGTTACGAGATTACCTGTCGTAGTATTTAGCGATTTACCCCAAACAAAGGTATCTGCGCCTGTACCACCAAACAGAATATCATTTCCTGCTCCGCCGATTAAAATGTCATTACCACCTTGACCATACAAAATGTCATTACCCGCACCACCATCAAGCACGTCATTTCCGCCACGTGTTTCTGCTGTCGCATTAAAACGGCTGATGCCCGTTGTGGTATTCGATTCCGCTTTGATGTAGTTATACAAATCAATATCTTGCACACCTAAACCTGCGTTCACCAAGGTATAATCAGATGGACTGAGACTTAAATACTCTTTTAATGCTGCCATACCTGAACCTGCGGCATCTGGCTGATTGGCTGCATCCAAATTACGGCCTGTCCAGTCCAACCAATCCGTATTGATGGTATCGCCAAACATGACATCATTTCCATTACCACCAAACAGTTTGTCATTACCAACAGGCGTTGGGGTTGCAGATAACCCTCCTGCCTCTAAAGCATATTGGAATTGATCAGCAGTTAATACAACGTCGGGGTTACCACCAGATCCTGTCACAGTATCGGCACCTGCACTGGTATTTAATTGAACATTATCAATTCTCACAACATAGTTACTTGCACCAGTACCCGATTTATCTTCAACTTCAAACTGCAAACGGTATGTCCCTGCGAGCAAGATACCTGATTGCATAAAGAATCCAGTTGAAGTAGCATCTGTAGGAGCATGGTCGTTTGTTGTCACATTCGAACCCACTTCAACTGTTTCCCATACTCCACTGATTAGGCGTTGTAACTTCCATGTAAAGGTATCACCAGCAGCCCAATTGGCACGTCCATATTCAAATGATACAAAGGTACTGCTTCCTGTTACAGCAAAACTCGGACCTTGATACACCGCAGCTGTGCCATTCCCTTGTGTAGTATCAGACAGCAATAGTTTATTATAAATACTTCGCGTAGCTGCAGCCGCATCACCACTTGCGACCCAAGAAGCTGGCGCATTGTTACCTGAAGTGGAATTAAAATCAGCAATAGATGCCACTGTAGGTGCATTAGCCGTACCTACATCAACAGTAATATTACCTATCGAATCAGTATTATCAAACAATTGCAACCATGACTTAGTCACTGCATTACCAATACCAATTGCATGAACAGTACTTATATTCGCTAAACCCTTATTACCCGTCGTTAATTGGTAACCATGTTCAAAGGTAGATTTACCCTCACTAAGCTCTCTGACTGATGTCGCTGTGCCATCGCCATCGAGATTATGATTACCACTCGTATCTATATAACTTGTTGGGTTACCGTCAGTAATAAAGAAAGTTAAGTTTTTATAACCTGCAATTGCGGTACCATCTGCATTCGTTGATGCTTTATCAGTCGCATTGGTCGTGGCATTTGCGTCATTTGCTCCCGTTGTAACACCTTTAAACCATTTTTCTGCCTCATAAAATGCAGCTTCATAGTTAGTACCACCACCTGCAACCAAGCTATCAATTGCAGTGTTTATAGCAGACCAATCGCCATTGACTACATCTGCAATACTAATCGTTAAGCTAGTATTTACCAAACTTGCAAACTTAATCAATGCAATATTGATATGTCCACCATCTACTGTACCTGCTTTGGCGGCAAATGGTAAAACGGTATTTTGAATATACTGTTTTAAGCCATCTTTCAATAAATTCAAGCGTTCTTGGGAAGTGCCAGACCCTTGATCTAGATCAAATGCCATACTGCCCGATACATCGAGGATAAAGGCAATGTTATAGTTTGTACCTGGTACAAGCACAGTTTTAACACCACCGGCATCTCCGAGTAATACGTCATCACCATCTCCACCTATTAATGTATTGTCACCATTATTCACTGGAGAACCTGGTGTACCTGGTGCTTGAATAACATTCACGGTAATGGTTGTAAATGCATTATTACTAACGTTATCACCGATATCCGTAACATTCACTTTAACAATTCGATCTACCGTTGCATTTGGTGTATTGGCATCCGCTGCGAATGTAACAGCTTTAATTGCGCTTTCAAAAGCATCTAAAGTCGAACCATTTGGGTCAGTTGAAGTTAAAGTAATGATATTTCCGACCTTACTCGCCGTAATACCACTTGGCATTGTCCCGAAGTTAAATGCATCTCCAGTTTGTGCGTTAGTTAATTCAACAGTTGCACTCTTAATATGCTTAGTCGTTGCGTCTGTACCAACAGGAACATTTACATCCGTAACATTAGTGTCAATATCACTGATCGAAACAGCAAGACCCCCACCAACTGTATAGAATGTGCGGTAATCATAGCCTGTTTCACCAGAGCTATTATTCGCATCTAAATCAACCACTGGCGCAACATCATCATCAATAATTGATGTAGTTACGGTTCCAGTATTAATCGTGGCATTTGTCGGAGAACTCAGTGTAATTGTATAATTTTCTGAACTCTCGACTTTAAAGTCATTCAATATCGGAACAGTAATCGTTTTGCTAGTTTCTCCTACAGCAAACGTTAATGTTCCTGATGTGCTAGTGTAGTCTGTTCCTGACGTTGCCGTACCATTCGCTGTACCATAATTAACCGTTACAGGTAGGCTTGTATTTCCTGTCAAAGTAACCGTATATGTAGCCGTACCTGCTGTTTCATTAATGGTTGCTGGTCCAGTGATGTTAAGAACAGGTGCTGGATCGTTATCCACGATCGTACCTACACCGGTCGCACTTGTATTCGCTGTGCTGCCACTGGTCACGGTCGCAGTCAGGTTGAAGGTTTCGTTCGCTTCATCGATGTTGTCATCGGTCACTGCAACGCGGACTTGTACTGAGGTTTGTCCTGCTGCGAAAGTGATTCCGCCAGCTGGAACGGCCACCCAGCTCGTGCCGTTGTTGTATTGCAATGCCGTGCCGGTATCGGTGCCCACAATCGCTGTGCCATTGCTCAAGGTTGGGTTAAATACGATCGGACCTGAACTTGGATTGCTGAGGCTAACCGTAAATACTTCATACGCATCGGTGCCTTCGGTTGCCGTCACGTTGTTGACTGAAATTGTTGGGACGGCATCGTCATTGCTGATGGTGCCGGTACCGGTTGAACCGCCGATGGTTAAGGTCGTGGTTTCGTCTGCCTCGAAGATGTTGTCTTGGGTCGTTGCATAGCCCACGGTGAAGCTGGTCACGCCTGCTGGTACCGTGATTTGTCCCGTGCCAGCATTGTAAGTCACGCCATTGCTAAACACCGCATTCGCCAATACGTCGTCGAAGTCAGTGCCTGCTGTGGCCGTGTTGCCAGTGAGGCTGATCGCATAGCTTTGTGCCGTGCTGGATGGGTTGCTCAAGTTCACTGTGTGAACCAGATCAGTGCCTTCTACTTGGCTGTCGTTACCCACGCTGATGGTTGGGACGGCATCGTCATTGCTGATGGTGCCGGTACCGGTTGAACCGCCGATGGTTAAGGTCGTGGTTTCGTCTGCCTCGAAGATGTTGTCTTGGGTCGTTGCATAGCCCACGGTGAAGCTGGTCACGCCTGCTGGTACCGTGATTTGTCCCGTGCCAGCATTGTAAGTCACGCCATTGCTAAACACCGCATTCGCCAATACGTCGTCGAAGTCAGTGCCTGCTGTGGCCGTGTTGCCAGTGAGGCTGATCGCATAGCTTTGTGCCGTGCTGGATGGGTTGCTCAAGTTCACTGTGTGAACCAGATCAGTGCCTTCTACTTGGCTGTCGTTACCCACGCTGATGGTTGGGACGGCATCGTCATTGCTGATGGTGCCGGTACCGGTTGAACCGCCGATGGTTAAGGTCGTGGTTTCGTCTGCCTCGAAGATGTTGTCTTGGGTCGTTGCATAGCCCACGGTGAAGCTGGTCACGCCTGCTGGTACCGTGATTTGTCCCGTGCCAGCATTGTAAGTCACGCCATTGCTAAACACCGCATTCGCCAATACGTCGTCGAAGTCAGTGCCTGCTGTGGCCGTGTTGCCAGTGAGGCTGATCGCATAGCTTTGTGCCGTGCTGGATGGGTTGCTCAAGTTCACTGTGTGAACCAGATCAGTGCCTTCTACTTGGCTGTCGTTACCCACGCTGATGGTTGGGACGGCATCGTCATTGCTGATGGTGCCGGTACCGGTTGAACCGCCGATGGTTAAGGTCGTGGTTTCGTCTGCCTCGAAGATGTTGTCTTGGGTCGTTGCATAGCCCACGGTGAAGCTGGTCACGCCTGCTGGTACCGTGATTTGTCCCGTGCCAGCATTGTAAGTCACGCCATTGCTAAACACCGCATTCGCCAATACGTCGTCGAAGTCAGTGCCTGCTGTGGCCGTGTTGCCAGTGAGGCTGATCGCATAGCTTTGTGCCGTGCTGGATGGGTTGCTCAAGTTCACTGTGTGAACCAGATCAGTGCCTTCTACTTGGCTGTCGTTACCCACGCTGATGGTTGGGACGGCATCGTCATTGCTGATGGTGCCGGTACCGGTTGAACCGCCGATGGTTAAGGTCGTGGTTTCGTCTGCCTCGAAGATGTTGTCTTGGGTCGTTGCATAGCCCACGGTGAAGCTGGTCACGCCTGCTGGTACCGTGATTTGTCCCGTGCCAGCATTGTAAGTCACGCCATTGCTAAACACCGCATTCGCCAATACGTCGTCGAAGTCAGTGCCTGCTGTGGCCGTGTTGCCAGTGAGGCTGATCGCATAGCTTTGTGCCGTGCTGGATGGGTTGCTCAAGTTCACTGTGTGAACCAGATCAGTGCCTTCTACTTGGCTGTCGTTACCCACGCTGATGGTTGGGACGGCATCGTCATTGCTGATGGTGCCGGTACCGGTTGAACCGCCGATGGTTAAGGTCGTGGTTTCGTCTGCCTCGAAGATGTTGTCTTGGGTCGTTGCATAGCCCACGGTGAAGCTGGTCACGCCTGCTGGTACCGTGATTTGTCCCGTGCCAGCATTGTAAGTCACGCCATTGCTAAACACCGCATTCGCCAATACGTCGTCGAAGTCAGTGCCTGCTGTGGCCGTGTTGCCAGTGAGGCTGATCGCATAGCTTTGTGCCGTGCTGGATGGGTTGCTCAAGTTCACTGTGTGAACCAGATCAGTGCCTTCCACTTGGCTGTCGTTACCCACGCTGATGGTTGGGACGGCATCGTCATTGCTGATGGTGCCGGTACCGGTTGAACCGCCGATGGTTAAGGTCGTGGTTTCGTCTGCCTCGAAGATGTTGTCTTGGGTCGTTGCATAGCCCACGGTGAAGCTGGTCACGCCTGCTGGTACCGTGATTTGTCCCGTGCCAGCATTGTAAGTCACGCCATTGCTAAACACCGCATTCGCCAATACGTCGTCGAAGTCAGTGCCTGCTGTGGCCGTGTTGCCAGTGAGGCTGATCGCATAGCTTTGTGCCGTGCTGGATGGGTTGCTCAAGTTCACTGTGTGAACCAGATCAGTGCCTTCTACTTGGCTGTCGTTACCCACGCTGATGGTTGGGACGGCATCGTCATTGCTGATGGTGCCGGTACCGGTTGAACCGCCGATGGTTAAGGTCGTGGTTTCGTCTGCCTCGAAGATGTTGTCTTGGGTCGTTGCATAGCCCACGGTGAAGCTGGTCACGCCTGCTGGTACCGTGATTTGTCCCGTGCCAGCATTGTAAGTCACGCCATTGCTAAACACCGCATTCGCCAATACGTCGTCGAAGTCAGTGCCTGCTGTGGCCGTGTTGCCAGTGAGGCTGATCGCATAGCTTTGTGCCGTGCTGGATGGGTTGCTCAAGTTCACTGTGTGAACCAGATCAGTGCCTTCTACTTGGCTGTCGTTACCCACGCTGATGGTTGGGACGGCATCGTCATTGCTGATGGTGCCGGTACCGGTTGAACCGCCGATGGTTAAGGTCGTGGTTTCGTCTGCCTCGAAGATGTTGTCTTGGGTCGTTGCATAGCCCACGGTGAAGCTGGTCACGCCTGCTGGTACCGTGATTTGTCCCGTGCCAGCATTGTAAGTCACGCCATTGCTAAACACCGCATTCGCCAATACGTCGTCGAAGTCAGTGCCTGCTGTGGCCGTGTTGCCAGTGAGGCTGATCGCATAGCTTTGTGCCGTGCTGGATGGGTTGCTCAAGTTCACTGTGTGAACCAGATCAGTGCCTTCTACTTGGCTGTCGTTACCCACGCTGATGGTTGGGACGGCATCGTCATTGCTGATGGTGCCGGTACCGGTTGAACCGCCGATGGTTAAGGTCGTGGTTTCGTCTGCCTCGAAGATGTTGTCTTGGGTCGTTGCATAGCCCACGGTGAAGCTGGTCACGCCTGCTGGTACCGTGATTTGTCCCGTGCCAGCATTGTAAGTCACGCCATTGCTAAACACCGCATTCGCCAATACGTCGTCGAAGTCAGTGCCTGCTGTGGCCGTGTTGCCAGTGAGGCTGATCGCATAGCTTTGTGCCGTGCTGGATGGGTTGCTCAAGTTCACTGTGTGAACCAGATCAGTGCCTTCTACTTGGCTGTCGTTACCCACGCTGATGGTTGGGACGGCATCGTCATTGCTGATGGTGCCGGTACCGGTTGAACCGCCGATGGTTAAGGTCGTGGTTTCGTCTGCCTCGAAGATGTTGTCTTGGGTCGTTGCATAGCCCACGGTGAAGCTGGTCACGCCTGCTGGTACCGTGATTTGTCCCGTGCCAGCATTGTAAGTCACGCCATTGCTAAACACCGCATTCGCCAATACGTCGTCGAAGTCAGTGCCTGCTGTGGCCGTGTTGCCAGTGAGGCTGATCGCATAGCTTTGTGCCGTGCTGGATGGGTTGCTCAAGTTCACTGTGTGAACCAGATCAGTGCCTTCTACTTGGCTGTCGTTACCCACGCTGATGGTTGGGACGGCATCGTCATTGCTGATGGTGCCGGTACCGGTTGAACCGCCGATGGTTAAGGTCGTGGTTTCGTCTGCCTCGAAGATGTTGTCTTGGGTCGTTGCATAGCCCACGGTGAAGCTGGTCACGCCTGCTGGTACCGTGATTTGTCCCGTGCCAGCATTGTAAGTCACGCCATTGCTAAACACCGCATTCGCCAATACGTCGTCGAAGTCAGTGCCTGCTGTGGCCGTGTTGCCAGTGAGGCTGATCGCATAGCTTTGTGCCGTGCTGGATGGGTTGCTCAAGTTCACTGTGTGAACCAGATCAGTGCCTTCCACTTGGCTGTCGTTACCCACGCTGATGGTTGGGACGGCATCGTCATTGCTGATGGTGCCGGTACCGGTTGAACCGCCGATGGTTAAGGTCGTGGTTTCGTCTGCCTCGAAGATGTTGTCTTGGGTCGTTGCATAGCCCACGGTGAAGCTGGTCACGCCTGCTGGTACCGTGATTTGTCCCGTGCCAGCATTGTAAGTCACGCCATTGCTAAACACCGCATTCGCCAATACGTCGTCGAAGTCAGTGCCTGCTGTGGCCGTGTTGCCAGTGAGGCTGATCGCATAGCTTTGTGCCGTGCTGGATGGGTTGCTCAAGTTCACTGTGTGAACCAGATCAGTGCCTTCCACTTGGCTGTCGTTACCCACGCTGATGGTTGGGACGGCATCGTCATTGCTGATGGTGCCGGTACCGGTTGAACCGCCGATGGTTAAGGTCGTGGTTTCGTCTGCCTCGAAGATGTTGTCTTGGGTCGTTGCATAGCCCACGGTGAAGCTGGTCACGCCTGCTGGTACCGTGATTTGTCCCGTGCCAGCATTGTAAGTCACGCCATTGCTAAACACCGCATTCGCCAATACGTCGTCGAAGTCAGTGCCTGCTGTGGCCGTGTTGCCAGTGAGGCTGATCGCATAGCTTTGTGCCGTGCTGGATGGGTTGCTCAAGTTCACTGTGTGAACCAGATCAGTGCCTTCTACTTGGCTGTCGTTACCCACGCTGATGGTTGGGACGGCATCGTCATTGCTGATGGTGCCGGTACCGGTTGAACCGCCGATGGTTAAGGTCGTGGTTTCGTCTGCCTCGAAGATGTTGTCTTGGGTCGTTGCATAGCCCACGGTGAAGCTGGTCACGCCTGCTGGTACCGTGATTTGTCCCGTGCCAGCATTGTAAGTCACGCCATTGCTAAACACCGCATTCGCCAATACGTCGTCGAAGTCAGTGCCTGCTGTGGCCGTGTTGCCAGTGAGGCTGATCGCATAGCTTTGTGCCGTGCTGGATGGGTTGCTCAAGTTCACTGTGTGAACCAGATCAGTGCCTTCTACTTGGCTGTCGTTACCCACGCTGATGGTTGGGACGGCATCGTCATTGCTGATGGTGCCGGTACCGGTTGAACCGCCGATGGTTAAGGTCGTGGTTTCGTCTGCCTCGAAGATGTTGTCTTGGGTCGTTGCATAGCCCACGGTGAAGCTGGTCACGCCTGCTGGTACCGTGATTTGTCCCGTGCCAGCATTGTAAGTCACGCCATTGCTAAACACCGCATTCGCCAATACGTCGTCGAAGTCAGTGCCTGCTGTGGCCGTGTTGCCAGTGAGGCTGATCGCATAGCTTTGTGCCGTGCTGGATGGGTTGCTCAAGTTCACTGTGTGAACCAGATCAGTGCCTTCTACTTGGCTGTCGTTACCCACGCTGATGGTTGGGACGGCATCAACGTTGATGGTTTCAGTCGCGCTTGAAGTGCCACCTTGGCCATCGCTGATGCTGTAGTTGAAGCTTTCTTGACCGCTAAAGCCTGTGTTCGGGGTGAAGGTAATGGTGCCTTGGGCATCAATGTTCACGATACCGTTCGGGGTGTTGATTTGTTGGGCGGTGCCCGGGGTCAAGGTCACGCCATTGATCGCGGTGATGGTCAATGGGTTGCCATCTGCATCGGTATCATTTGCCAATGGGTTTAAGGTCACTGGCGTGTTGAATGCGGTGTTGTACGTGTCATCGCTTGCAACAGGTGGTGTGTTCGGTGCTGCTGAAACGTTGATGGTTTCAGTCGCTGTTGAGCTGCCACCTTGGCCATCGCTGATGCTGTAGTTGAAGCTTTCTTGACCGCTAAAGCCTGTGTTCGGGGTGAAGGTAATGGTGCCTTGGGCATCAATGTTCACGATACCGTTCGGGGTGTTGATTTGTTGGGCGGTGCCCGGGGTCAAGGTCACGCCATTGATCGCGGTGATGGTCAATGGGTTGCCATCTGCATCGGTATCATTTGCCAATGGGTTTAAGGTCACTGGCGTGTTGAATGCGGTGTTGTACGTGTCATCGCTTGCAACAGGTGGTGTGTTCGGTGCTGCTGAAACGTTGATGGTTTCAGTTGCTGTTGAGCTGCCACCTTGGCCATCGCTGATGCTGTAGTTGAAGCTTTCTTGACCGCTAAAGCCTGTGTTCGGGGTGAAGGTAATGGTGCCTTGGGCATCAATGTTCACGATACCGTTCGGGGTGTTGATTTGTTGGGCGGTGCCCGGGGTCAAGGTCACGCCATTGATCGCGGTGATGGTCAATGGGTTGCCATCTGCATCGGTATCATTTGCCAATGGGTTTAAGGTCACTGGCGTGTTGTATGCGGTGTTGTACGTGTCATCGCTTGCAACAGGTGGTGTGTTTGGTGCTGCTGAAACGTTGATGGTTTCAGTTGCTGTTGAGCTGCCACCTTGGCCATCGCTGATGCTGTAGTTGAAGCTTTCTTGACCGCTAAAGCCTGTGTTCGGGGTGAAGGTAATGGTGCCTTGGGCATCAATGTTCACGATACCGTTCGGGGTGTTGATTTGTTGGGCGGTGCCCGGGGTCAAGGTCACGCCATTGATCGCGGTGATGGTCAATGGGTTGCCATCTGCATCGGTATCATTTGCCAATGGGTTTAAGGTCACTGGCGTGTTGAATGCGGTGTTGTACGTGTCATCGCTTGCAACAGGTGGTGTGTTTGGTGCTGCTGCAACGTTGATGGCTTCAGTTGCTGTTGAGCTGCCACCTTGGCCATCGCTGATGCTGTAGTTGAAGCTTTCTTGTCCAGTAAAGCCATTGTTCGGGGTGAAGGTAATGGTGCCTTGGGCATCAATGTTCACCACACCGTTCGGGGTGTTGATTTGTTGGGCGGTGCCCGGGGTCAAGGTCACACCATTGATCGCGGTGATGGTCAATGGGTTGCCATCTGCATCGCTGTCATTTGCCAATGGGTTGAGTGCCACTGGCGTGTTGAATGCGGTGTTGTACGTGTCATCGCTTGCGACAGGTGGCGTGTTTGGTGTAGGTGCAAATGGAGACAAAGGTGTCCAACTACCACCACCCAAACCATGCTCAAATGGTTTGATAACTGAAGATAATATTGGGTACTCAATTCCTAAAGGCGGAATATTATCTAACACTCGATTCAGCATTAACGGTTTTATACCGTCGGCGACAGATGTTTCGCCCACACGAGTAAGTTGAACAAAACGATGACCACCTTGAGTTACATCAGGATCGCCATCAAAGGACTCTCCCGCAATTTCAACATAATCTTTACCTTCTTTTTTAAATACGCGACCATCATCCAAACGAACAACATCATTTTGTTGTTCAGTGTCATTCATTTGCTGAAATGATTTTGCAAAATTTACAATTTTATCGATATCTGAATTTGATTCGCCCAATAAAGAACTCAGGCTAAAATTACCGCCATTATTCGTTAAATCTTTACCGTGTATTTCAACCACACGACCATTTGAAAGCTGCAATACGACATTGCTTTCTTCAGAAAGATGCAATACATCCTTTGCCTGAAGTTTTGCCCCTTTTTTTAGAATTAATTTTTTATTTGTATTGGAAAAGCGCCAAACATCACCGTCAACCGAGATTACTTTTACTGTTGTATTCATTTATAATTTTACCTCAATTTGAAAGTTTAGCCATATCAATTATTTATACTTGTATGGCAAAATTTACTTTAGCGCGGGCACGAAATTATCCTAGTTTAGTTAATTAATATACAATATTAGTGTTACAGTCCATATACATTTACCTTCTTAAGTTGGCATTTTTTTAACTAAAATTGTTACAAAGGCGCATTTATTTAACTTTATTTAAATTATTGGTATTGTCATTTTGATAAATCGTTTTACCTTGGGATTAGCTACTATGTTGAGTCGTTTCTTAATTATTTGCTTGAGTAATATCTGTATTTTTTCAACTTATGCAAACGCACGAGAACCGCACAGTCTACTTAGTATTTCAACTAATGATCAGAACAATTTGGCATTGTTAAATCAACCCAGCACATGGTCTTTAGATAATCTAAATAAAGCTGAATGGTCAGACAATCTTGAAAAAGGCTATCTTCCTGTTTACGCAAAGTTACAAGTCCTGTTGAGTCGCCACTATTCATCCTCAGGGGCGATTGATGGTTCATTGGGCTTAAATACTGTTAAAGCGATTTCAGCTTTTCAAATTATGAAGGGTCTAAGTGGTGATGGAATCTTAGACGCAAATACTTGGCATCTTTTAAATGAAGATACAACCCAACCAACATTTATTGAATACACGATTACTGCACAAGACTTGAAGGGGCCTTATGCTCAATCTATTCCTGTAGATTATGCTGAACAATCAAAGATGCGAGGTTTGTATTACACCCGTGTGACTGAGATGCTGGGCTAAAAGTTTCATATGGATGAATTGTTTTTACAAAAAATAAATTCAGGTGCAACTTTTAATAAAGTTGGTGAAAAGATTATTGTGGCAAATGTGAAAAACACGTTGCCAAAAAATATAAAAATGATTATCGCGCACAAAGGCTCAAAACAATTATATTTGCTTGATCAACAAAATAAGATGATTGCTTCTTTTCCTGCAACCATTGGTAGTGAAGATAATCCCTCACCATCTGGCACTCATGTGATTGGGAGCATTGTGCCAAATCCACACTACAGCTATAACCCTAAGAATTTTATTCAAGGCAAAAATCTTAAACCTCTTAGTTTACCGCCCGGACCGAATAATCCAGTTGGAAATATTTGGATTGGTTTATCTCGACCTTCTTTTGGAATTCATGGGACACCCAACCCCGCTTTAATTTCTAAAACAGCTTCGCATGGGTGTATTCGATTGACCAATTGGGACGCAAATAATTTATCTAAAATTGTTCGCAAAGGCATGACTGTCAGATTTTTGGAGTAGAAGCGGCTTTGTTGCACAAAGATTTGAAATGCAAAGCGCCCCTAATTGAGCCAAATTTAAGGCGTAACTTGGGTAAGTGGTCGACCTAATTCCGTAAATCTGTTGAGGACTGCTACACGTGCATGAATTTCATTCACCTGACTAGGAAAGCTTCTTGCCATTAATTTATCGCCTAATAATTTGATGCAATGCATCTTGGTTTCCACCAAACTGCGCCGATGATAGCCTGACCATTTTTTCCATAATGTCCTGCCTAAACGTTTAACTGTTCGAAGTAATTCATTTCGCTCTAGCGAGCTACTCTTTGTATCTTTCCATGGTTTCGCATTTTTTCTAGGTGGAATCACCGCATGTGCTTGCCGATCTGCAATGACCTGACGGCATTGCTTGGTGTCATAAGCTCCATCGGTATAAACAGAGTCAATCTGCTCATCTTGTGGAATCTGATTAAGTAAATCACCAAGCACCTGTGAATCACTGACATTATTGGTTGTAAGCTGAACTGCTCGTATTTGCAGGGTTTTAGCATCTATACCAATATGAAGTTTACGCCATTGGCGACGATATTCAGGTCCATGTTTCTTGCGTTTCCATTCGCCCTCACCTAGAAACTTCATGCCTGTAGAGTCTACGATGAGCAATATATTGCGCAAGGCAGCCCATCGCTACTTTTTTGGTAGCTGATTACAATATCAATATGCTTTTGTCTTCTACAAAGCGTGGTGTACGAATATCACTGATATTCGGGGCTGCTCATCCGCAAAGTTTAATCAGACTTTGCACAAAGCCAGTGACCATACGTAAAGACAGACGGAATAAGGATTTAATCATTAAGCAGCATTGGATGGCTGCGTCGGAGTAGGTTTGATTTCGCCCTTGTTTGCCTTTTGATGGCGCATACCATTGCGTAGCAGGATCAAACCAAATGGCAATATTTCCGCGACTCATGAGTGCTCGGTTATATGCGGGCCAATTGGTTGTGCGGTAGATTTTGTGTGTAGGCTTCTTCATTTGAAAATTATATCGCTGAAAAACCCTTTACAGATAGGTTTGTGCAACAAAGCCCTAAAAAGATTAAAAACACTATATATAGTGAAATTTACAATTTAATAACACAATATAGGGTGCGCAACCCTTGACTCTCCTATAAAAAATACGTGAATATTATAGCTTATTTTTCAGCCACTTGGCATAAATATGGGGAGACATCAGCATATGTCTATAAAAAAAAAAGCTATTAAAAGTCATCGTGTATCTTCAAAAAACTTACAATTAATGTGTTATCCAAAATGTATGCATGCCTACCAAATCTGGATTGCTCTATTTTTTCAGCTTAATGAGAAACAGCAAAACTATCACTTGAATTTAACTTTTAAACAGAATATCGAAATTCCTCTTCTGACAACAGACAAAGCTGATCACTATTTTTTTAGTAGTCATTTCAGCTGGATCTATGCTTATTTTTACAATAAGTATAAAACTGAATTTACGTTTAGAGCTTATGAAAAAAATAATTCCTACGAATTCACCATCATGGCTTTAAGCGAAGTAAAGGCATTACTATGTTCCGGATTACATCACTCAATTCATGGCTTAGATATCATCGCACATTGGCTAAATGAACAATACTTAGCCGCACATCTTCAGGAAGTTTTCGGTCAGGAAGTTCTAACTATCAATCATCTACGAGAATTATCAGGGCTGTCTAAATCCAAAAGTCCAGTAAGTCCTATTTCAAATTATGCTGGTCCACTTTCATTAGAAAAAATTCTGGCTGGAATATCATCATGAACGGATATAGTTACTTAGAAGATACTCAAGAATTAAAGCTTGAGCCGTTTCGAGAATTCTATCAAACACTAGCAGAAGCAAAGCTGGAAAATTATCAGGATTCTATCAAACTCAATGAGTTCATTAAACCTACTAAAATTATTGAACTTAACAATATTATAAATCAAAAACTTGTAGAACAATCAATCAGTGAATATCCTCTCGTTCATTATCTTATTGCAGTCATTAATACGCCTTCAGCATATCAAGCTAATGCCCTGAAATGGGCCATTTTTAATACTCGATGTATTGAATTGCTTGATAGCAAAGAACATGCAGCCACTGTAGCTAACCTCTGTAGACGTTTTCGTTTAGCCAGCAAAAAACAGGAATACCATTGGCTTTATAACTTATTACCACCTCTCCCTATTGAGTTGGAGGATCTTCTTAAGTTTTTAAATAAAGCTGAAACAGAGAATAGAGAGTTACTTAACCGCTCCACACCAAATTTAGATGAAAAACAAATTGGCCAGCTGGCAAATCTACGTGTCATCTATCAATATGTCTTTACTCAGTCTGAACGTTTAAAACGAAATCGCCAAAGCAGTTCAGGTGCCAAAGAAGCTCCTCAAACTGATGTTCAAAAGATATCAAGAATATCTCTCGATGATGAACAAACGTATCAGACTCATTTTGAACAAGGTACAGCTAAACAACCACGCGAAGATAAAACTATAGAAAAAGTTGAAGATCATAATTTTGAATTTAACTCACTAGAGCAATGTTCTATCACAGCTCAGATCAATAATCTCAAAAATCAAATTCTGCATCAAAACAAGAATGAGCTAATGAGCAAGCCGAATCCTCGGGTCTTCGATTTGCCTACCGCACAGTACATTATGCAAATTTTATTAGAACAGGCAGAAAACTCTCCAATTCATACCCTGCTTTTATTTTCAGTCCTCAGTCTTACTCATTATAAAGATCTGCCGGTATTTCAAAAAAATTTACGAGTCAGTACAAAAAACAAAGAAGTATCACTGCAACCCCAAAAATGTTTCTTTAAGCAAAGCTTTGAAGTCTCTAAATTCAAGGATTTTGTTTTAAGAAAACATCGGTTGAATACCGTGAATTCTTTTACGATTCCTCTGCCTCAATATTATCTGGAAAATCTAAGTCAGTTGAAAAAAATGGATGGTGTTGAGATTGATTCCAAGATACAGGAGTATTTACAAAAAATTAATAAAGGGCTGACCTTCCAGTTAACAACACAAAATCTTCCGCGCTTACTCAGTGATATTGCATTGAATGAACTTGAGTATGAACTGGAAAGCAAATTGCTTAATGGAGAAAGTGTTCAGCACTATATTCCATGCCATTACTCTTCAACACAAATCGTGGATATTATTAATATTTATACTCAAATTCTAACTTTGACTGTTCCTCAGCTGGAAACTGAATATCTTGAAGAATTCAGTAACCCGCATTCTTTTGGTAGTCAGCAGACACCTAATCTACCATTTGTTAAATCATTTTTTCACCAGCTTGACCAACGAGTGAGGGAACATCCGAATCCTTTTGAGACTTTAAAATATTATTCAATCTGGCTATGGCATATTTGCATGCTGATAACGTCAGCACGACCAAGTGAGTCCTTCCCGCCCAATCTAGATTATATTGACCTCGACAATCAATTGATGGCTGTTGCAGATAAAGAGCAGCGTTATTCGGGCACCATTGGACGATATCTACCGTTTAACGATTATCTTCGTGATGAAATACAGCATTACCTAAAATATTTAAAACACTTTCTCTACCTCACAAAAGCCTATCTGTCCAATGAACAAGTACAAGCAATCCATGAGGTCTTCGAGGGTGAACGCCCCTTTCTATTATTTTACGATCCACAAGGATATATCCGAAATTTAGAACTTTCTGATATTCAAAAATACTGTACAGAAATAGCCCTTCAGCGCAATTGGACCCGCCACTTTGCTCGTTATTTTTTTGCACAAGACTGCAATGAAGATGTAGTTAAAGGCATCTTTGGTCATGACGAAGCAATGCAGGGACTGTTTGACCGCTATTCAGCTTTTCAGGCGACTGATTACGATCAAATCAGAACAGCACAAGATAAGCTAATTGAAATATTAGAGCTTAAAAGTATGTCGACATTCAACGGGATCATGATTAAATGAGCAGACATCCACACTCCCTAAAACGACAAAAAAAACTTATAAAAAATAAGGAATTTCTTCTTAAATTATTTAGTGAGAAATGCCTAGAGCTTACACCTGAAAACTATTCCGATGTATATAGACAAGTCGATAATCAACTTTTGGAAAAGTACAAATCTAATACTCGTAGTCATAAAATGGCACGCTTAGAATTCGCGAAATATATCAAGCGTTTTAATCGTTTATCAAATCAAAACTACCCTATTCCTGCAACACCTGTTCGTCATGAAAGCCCCCCACCCCAACAAAATATTGAGACTTTAAAACATGGTAAAAGGGTGACTCAATTTGCCAAAAATTTGATTGCTCACTGGACAGAACATAATGACTTCAGTCCAACTCAATCCCTCGCTTTTTGTTTGATCAGCACAATATTATTTAATGGCATTTATAATGAGAACGAACTACAAAAGTTTTTAAAAATCATTTTAAAAACAAAGAAATTTCAAAGCTTTTCAAACCTAAATCATATTGTTTCACTTGAGATCCCGAACCGGCATTTCGGTAATCAGCGTATAAATAACCTGAATTTTTCAGTGAGCTATACAAAAACGTTTGTGTTAAACGATATTGTGAAATGCTGGATCTACAGACTAAAACATCAAAAATTTGATTTATTTTCAGATATTGATGACGCAGAACAAGTGATCAACACTTGCATCATCGAATGCTTTCCTGAGGAAAAGGTACGTTATAAAGACCTGTTAAAATATGGTTTTTACTACACACAGTTCCTAAAAAACAGTGGACTGGATCAAATGTCCATTTGTATCTTAAAAAATGAAATTTACAGTTCCAGTCCTCTCGAAAAACAATTAGCAGCTTATTTTATTCAGCCTGAACCCACGCCTACCCATACGATTCAGGAAGTTTATGAAAACCCTCAAGACCAGTCTAAAGTCACTATTGCATTAGATGTTGCCGATATTTTAGTAGAAATACGTCAAGCTATTCGTGCAAAAAACTATAGCGATCAACTCATAGAATTATATGCCAGAGAACAATCTTCAGCCTTGGAACGTTTGCTGCTGTGGAGCATTCTACGCTCAAAATTAACGGAACATCAACTGGACCTTCTCAATCATATTATTCAGCAGCAGCAACGATTTAAGCGCAAGCTTATACGTGCAGATTTTCAGCCGCTCAAGCAAAGTTCTCTGAAGACCATGTTTTCACAGTTTGCAGTCCATTGGCTGCAGGCAACGCAAGACAAAGATATTTCATCATTTTCAGATGCTGATTTTGAAGATCTGTATGGAGAAATGCTTTTATTAAAGAAAGAAACAACTAGAGCGACTTTACAAAAACGTCTACAGGAGTTTCATCACAAACAGACCTTATTCTTTAACGCACCCACTATCGATCTAGATAATTTAATCCAGGTAAAAATCTGCAGAACCGCATTGATCTCGCCCCATATTTTTCACCACATGCTAGAGCAGCTCGAAAATACTCAAGATATTTCGATTCAGGATAAAAATATATTTAAACTGATTTTTATTCTAGGATTCAGAGTCGGACTACGGATCAATGAAACATTGAATATCTTCGTACGTGATCTATTTATTAGTGAAGATGCTGTGATACTCACCATTCGCAACAATCGCAATAAAAATCAAAAAAGCTACTCAGCTTACCGCAAGATTCCCCTGCATCATCTACTTAAAGCCGACGAATTACATGCATTTAAAACATACAGTCAGAATAGAAAACGTCTGCTAAAAGAACAAGGAAAATTAGTTGCACACCCGCTGTTTTTAAAACAGTCCTTAGAAGAAACTCATGAAAATGAAGTGAATTCCCTATTGAAACAATTGATCCAGCCAGTTTTTGGAGAACACAATTTTACTTACCATAGTCTGCGCCATTCTGCATTTAATCATCTTTACCTGATTTTAAAAAACTCAACTCTTGCAGATGCATTTACTGACTATAGCCCACATGAGCAATTACGTATCCGTTATGCATTGTTGCGAAACAGAAATACTCAGCAAACCTGGTATGCACTTTCTCATTTTGCCGGGCACCTAACGCCTGAAACCACTTGTTCAAGCTATCTGCATTTAATGCATCTAGCAATTAGCTACCAGCTGAATCAAATGCACAGCCCGCTTCCTAAAGAAGCCTATTTTAACATTCTGAAACATGATGATGCCATTAAATATCCTGTTCAGCAGCGGGCGATCAAACAGTTTTTATTTCATCAACTCACTAAAGACCGTTACAGGCAACATGATCATCAATTTCAACTAGGTCAACAGAAATCGCCTGATTCACTGATGCTAGGAGCTCATGACTCAGAGATGACTTTTGAATTATTGCATCACATTCTTGCAGTAGAAAAAGAACAAGACCTTATGTTACCTGAAACTATTCCTTTGCAAATCGCGCAAAAATTACGTGCTAGAGCCCAGCATTTGAAAACCTCCTGTGTAAACCAAAAAAAATCATCGAGGTTATTTACCACAGATTTTTTAAGGAAAACTCCGAATGCATTGGTCACCATGTTGCCAACCAATCAGGAGGAAAAAAAGGTCATTCAACATGTTCAGGAGCGTTATGCAAATGTACAAAGTAAATACAAAAAACAGCTTCATACGATCTACTCAATTTATCTTGAAAAAGTTCAGCCCAATTCAGCCCAGTTAATTTTTGAACTGAATGAAAAACGGCAACTGAAGAAACTTCTTTCTTTTATTCATAGCTTATTTCCCAAAAAATATCTTCATTTAGAACTCTCTCAGCAGAGCAAAACAGAGCTCAAAAAGACATTACAGGATTTAACATTACGGGCAGAAAACTTCAGCCTGACTGAAAATGAAAGGCGAATTAAGTTCTGCTTCAAGGATAAAGATGCAAAAGCACTTGGGGTATTCAAGTTACTGATGTATCTGATGATAGTTTCTCATCTTTAATGCAAATTATTGGATAAGTTTGCCACGCATTCTTATTCGTGGTTTACCAGTCATTCCTGTAATGATTTAATATAGACTTCCAAGCGTGAGTGGTAAAATTAATCATCTTAAAGAGCAATAACTGTTTGTCCCACTAGCCAAATAATGTCTGTCCAAGTTAGCACAAAATTTAATGATCATTTAAACAAGAATTTGCAGTATTAGTTTACAATTCGAAGTGAATAAAAAGCATAAATTGCCGCAGCACAATGAAATTGAAGAAATATTTTCAGAATATGATGAATAAGTTGTGAATCGGTACCCAATAAGTTATCAGAAAAGATAAACCCCTGCCCAACCTCATTGCTCCAAACCACTTGTGCCAAATATTCCAGATTAACCTGATAGCAAATACTGGTTCCTCGCGACATCAGGCGAAACTGATTAAGCTTAAAGCAGGTTGTTAGACTCTATTAAATTGTAAATGTCTAATTAGACTTTTTTAGTCTAATTAGATCTAATCAGGCCAATTAAGCACCCTCCTTACATCAAATGGTTTATTTCTATAAATCCATTATTTTGTGTTTTAATAGATATATATAGATATAAGACCCAATATTATGGATTTAAAATTCAAAAAGCCTGAAGAGGTTGTCACGTTATTATGTGAAAGGCTTCGCAAAGAACGACTTTATCTGGAAATGACTCAGGCAGACGTCGCTACACGTGCTGGTATTAGTGTGAATACAGTATCTAATCTGGAAGCCGGTCGAAATGTTTCATTTGAAAATTTAGTACGCGTTGCCATGGTATTGGGCCGATTAAAAGAATTAGAGGAACTCTTCAAACCTCATTTAAACAGTGTAAATGACATTCTCCGCTATGAGAGCAATACGGCTCGCCAACGTATCAAAAGGAAATAAGTCCATGCTCAAAAAACTTAATGTTTACTACAATGGATGGGGTGAATATTGGCTTTGGGGTACACTGGTCTCCTCAACCGCAATCACAGGTCGGCCATTAATTGCCTTTGAATACAGTGCAGAAGCGATCAGTAAAGGTTTAGAACTTTCCTCTTACCTACTTCCATTAAAAGGTGACTCATTAAGAACGAACTTTCCTACACATCAAATGGGATTGCCAGGTCCTATATATGATGCCCTACCCGATGGTTGGGGCATGCTTCTTATGGATCGATTATTTAAAAAAAATGGACTCAATCCAGCACGGATTGGGCCATTAGAACGACTCACGTATATTAATACACATGCAATGGGGGCATTATCCTTTGAACCATCAGCACCTGAGTTAGCATTAACTGAAAATATTCCACTGATTAAACTCGCTCAAGAAGTTCAGCAAGTTCTCAAAGGAGAAGGTGCAGAATTTTTACAGCATTTATTAATTATGGGTGGATCTCCACAAGGTGCAAGGCCAAAAGCACTCGTCTATCGTGATCCTGTCACCAACGAATTCTCAACAGTTAGCTCACATCAACATGAAGCTTGGCTGATCAAATTTCCCGCTCAGCAAGAGCATCCTGAAGTTTGTGCAATTGAAGCTGTTTATGCAGAATGTTTGCGTCATTGTCATATTGATACCCCTGACACTCAATATTTTACTCTTCCGAATGGATTAACCGCATTTGCATCAAAGAGATTTGACCGCCACGATGGCATGCGTATCCCTATGCAAAGTTTAGCGGCCTTCACAGGAGCTGATTTTAAATCACCAGGGAGTTTAGACTACAGTAACTTTCTTCGCGCTGCACACTTTTGCACCAATGATGTTCGCGAAAAAGCAATTGCATTCAAGCGAGCTGTTTTCAATGTAGTCTTCAATAATCGAGATGATCATTGCAAAAACTTTTCATTTCTGATGTCCCAAAATGGGCAATGGAAACTCTCCCCTGCCTATGATGTTACTTTCTGTGAGGGGCCAGGTGGATATCATCAAATGGATATCATGGGTGAGGCACTGGATATTCCTCGACAAGCTCTTGTAAAACTTGGTACTCAGGAAGCGGAACTTTCTGCCCAAGAAGTCGATGAAATTATTGGCTCGATTTGTAAGGTTGCAATCCGATTCAGCAATATCGCTCATGATCTATTACCTGGACAAATTCAAACAGAGACTCTCCAGATGATCCAAAATAGGATTGAGCATAATATTCATTTATTGAATTGAATATAAAAAGTTTTCATGAGGATCAAGAATCATTATATTAAATTATATAATGTTGTTGTTTCTCATGAAAATTCGCACCAAAATACAGGTGACTTTTATAGACTAAAATTTCCAATATGAAGTGACCAAAATACCCTAAAATGATCTAAATTGCTAAAAATTTCACCCCACTAAAAACTACACACAATCAATTAAATCATATACTTATAGTTAACATCATTTAATGGCATAAATCTCGGTGACCTTGCCAAGGTTGGGGTCGTAGGGAGTTCGAGTCTCCTTTCCCGCTCCAGATTCTAAAAAAGCCCTGATCGAAAGATCGGGGCTTTTTTTATGCTGATGTTATTTTCTTTAAATGATCCTTTCATTTTTATTTCACTCAATAAAAAATTCTTAAAGTACTTTCTGATTTTATAACCAAGGTGTGACCATGGCACCCCTACGACAATAAAAAAGCCCTAATCAAAAGATCTGGGCTTTTTATATTTCACCCACGCATCAGATGAACTCTAGTTAGCATAAAAAATTGGCCATGATAAAGAGTTCCTCTTCAATACAATTAAAAGGTAATCCGCTGATAATCACGGTATTGCGGTGTCCAAAAATTATGCTCTATTGCTAGCTGTAATTCTTCTACACTGATTTTCGGTGCTACTCCGTCTTCAATCGCAGCAAGTGCCACTTTTAATGCAATCTGCTTCGAAATTGACTGTAAACAATCCAGATTTGGCAATAAATCCGCCTGAGGGTCTTTCAGTTTCGGAGAACAGTCCGCTAAGGCATTACTTGAAGCCATCAGCATATTATCCGTGACACGTTTTGCACCTGAAGCAACTACACCCAGACCGATACCCGGAAAAATATAAGAGTTATTGCATTGGGAAATATGATGAATCTGTCCCTGATAATTCACCGGGGCAAATGGACTACCCGTTGCAATCAATGCTCTGCCTTTGGTCCATTGCAAGATGTCTGCCGGAACAGCTTCTACGCGGGAAGTTGGGTTAGATAAAGGGAAAACAATCGGTTGTACGCTGTTTTCAGCCATGGCTTCAATCACTTCCTGAGTGAATAGACCTGGCTGTCCAGATACGCCAATCAATACCGTCGGTTTGGCACGTTTGACCACATCCAGTAGAGAAATCATACTCTCTGCATCTGCCCAGCTTTCTACATTTTCAAGCGGCTGTGCCAGTTTTCGCTGGAAGTCCAGTAAATTCGGCTGATTCTCAGTGATCAGACCAAAGCGGTCGACCATAAATACACGTGCGCGTGCTTCGGCATCACTTAAGCCCTCAGCAACCATTTGCTTAATAATCTGTTCTGCAATCCCGCAACCGGCTGAACCTGCGCCCAGGAAAGTAACCACCTGATCTTTGAGCAGTTTGCCTGCTGCGCGCGAAGCAGCAATCAGGCTGCCCACAGACACTGCTGCGGTGCCCTGAATATCATCATTAAAACAACAGATTCGATCACGGTATTTTTCCAGTAAAGGCATGGCATTTTTCTGTGCAAAGTCTTCAAACTGAATTAAGGCATCTGGCCAGCGCTGTTGAATCGCCTGAATCACCATCTCAACAAAGGCATAGTATTCATCGCCGCTGATTCGCGGTTCACGCCAGCCCATATAAATCGGGTCATTCAACAACTGCTGATTATTGGTACCGACATCAAGGGTAATTGGCAAGGTATAAGCCGGGCTAATCCCGCCACACGCGGTGTAGAGTGCCAGTTTTCCAATTGGAATCCCCATACCACCAATGCCTTGATCTCCAAGACCCAGAATGCGCTCACCATCTGTGATCACAATCACTTTCACGTTTTTTTTGTTGATATTGTGAATAATCTGATCGATCTGATCACGGTCAGGATAGGAAATAAAGATCCCACGATGACGGCGATAAATATCAGAAAAGCGCTGACATGCCTCACCCACAGTCGGGGTATAGATAATCGGCATCATCTCACTGAGGTGATTTTCAATCAGATGGTAAAACAGGGTCTCATTGGTATCCTGAATATTCCGCAAATAAATATGCTTGTTAATATCACTGCTGAAAGCACAATACTGCTGATAAGAACGCTGACTTTGCTCCTCAATCGTCTCGGTGACATGAGGAATCAAGCCATGCAAGTTAAAACTTCTGCGCTCTTCTTCAGAAAATGCAGAGCCTTTATTGAGTAGTGGGAGTTCTAGCAGAGTATTTCCAGCATAAGGAATATATAAAGGGCGTTTACTGTTCAAATTTTCTCTGGGCATTATTTAACTCATCTAATCAATCTTCGGCAGTTCTGCCAAAATAATCACATCACTTTGTTTATTTTATATAGCTTAGCCTGATTTTAAGCTGTTAGGTCATTTAGCAAATTTATAACACTTGTAGCAAGATTTTATAATCTGATAACACTTATTTTCAGCCTAGGTTTTGGACGGTTTCTAAAATTAATCCCTATTCGTATTTTTAATTTAAATCGGCAGCAAGATCTGTTTGACAAAAAACCTCAGCTCATCAAGGATAAAGCATAAATTTAATAAGACCAACGAGTATAAAAATGAGTGAACTGCAACCGCTTTATCAGCCCGATATTTTGGGGACAGGCTATGAGCAAGCGACCTTAAACTTTCCCGATGATTATGAGGGCAAAGTCGTAGCAACCCTGATCCGTAAAAAAGCAGCCCAACCCACAAAAAAAGCAGTTTTATATATTCACGGCTTTATCGATTATTTTTTTCAGACCGAAATGGCAGAGCGCTTTAATCAGCATGGTTTTGATTTTTATGCGCTGGATTTAAGAAAATACGGACGTTCGATTCTGCCGCATCAAAAATATTATAACGTCTATGACTTGGCTGAATATGATGCAGAAATTACCCAGGCACTCGACATTATAGCAGCCGAAGGTCACGATGCTGCCCTGCTCTGTGGTCATTCTACCGGCGGCCTGACCACGACCTTGTATGCGGCACATCATCCGCAGCACCCTTTAATCAAAGCACTTTGGGTCAACAGTCCATTTTATGACTTCAATATGAATCCGATCAAGCGTGCGCTTGGCATTCCGCAACTGAGCAGACTGGCCAAAATTTTTCCCAACCTTCAATTTCCAAGCGAGCTGAACAAGTGGTATGCCACCAGCCTGCATAAGGATTTAAAAGGCGAATGGGACTTCAGTCTGGACTGGAAAAAGACCCGCTACCCGATGGTTCGAATCAGTTTTATTCGTGCCATTCATGAGGCACAGAAGGAAATTCATCGCGGTGTTCAGCTCGATGTTCCGGTACTCATCATGCATTCGCATCAGACCTTATACCCTAAAAAATGGGGCAAAGCCGCACAGAGCAGCGATGTGATTCTAGGCATTAAAGACATTCAAAAATATGCCAAAAAAATTAAAGGCGATGTCACGGTTCAAAGTATCCAGAACGGTTTACATGATCTGGTACTTTCAGAGCAATCTGTGCGTAAGCAGGTTTATCAGCAACTGTTTCAGTGGCTGCATGACCAAGGCCTTTAAACACTTTAAATAAAGCAGCGAGGAGAAATGAAACTTACCCTCATTTCTCCTGCTTGGCTTCTTTTAAATCCTGACTAGGTCTAAATGTAATCAAGCGCATTAAAAATATGCCAATCCTTCGATGCTTTATAATTGCTATAAACCCTTGTTTTTAAATTTAAGACTTTAGAATTTACAACTTTTATTTTTCTACTGCTTGCCTCCAAATATTGTCTTTTGTAGCAAGCCTGTAAACAAACAACCGCCCGTCTTTTTCCCTCTTTATAGTAGAGCTGAATGCAGAGGCGCCTATATTTTTGATCGGTAATATGCGCTCGACCTGCACCACTAACAATCATATAAAGGAATAGATTATGCGTTATGCAGATCCCAATACTGACGGTTCAAAAATTCAATTTAAAGCACAATACGATAATTTTATTGGCGGCGAATGGGTCGCTCCAGTCAAAGGTGAATACTTTGACAACATTTCTCCGGTAGATGGCAAAGTCTTTACCAAAGTGCCGCGTTCCTCTGTAGAAGACATTGAGTTGGCGCTTGATGCAGCACACAAAGCCAAAGAGCAATGGAACCGGTCATCACCGACCACCCGCTCCAATATTCTGTTGAAAATTGCAGATCGTCTGGAACAAAATCTGGAACTGCTGGCTGTGGCAGAAACTTGGGACAACGGCAAACCGATCCGTGAAACGCTGGCTGCCGATATTCCGCTGGCCATTGACCATTTCCGTTATTTTGCCGGCTGTATCCGTGCACAGGAAGGCGGCATTTCCGAAATCGATGAAGATACCATTGCTTATCATTTTCATGAACCGTTGGGCGTCGTGGGTCAAATTATCCCGTGGAACTTCCCGATTCTGATGGCTGCCTGGAAACTGGCACCTGCCCTGGCTGCAGGTAACTGTATCGTGCTGAAACCTGCGGAACAGACTCCGGTCAGTATTCTGGTGCTGGCTGAACTGATTCAGGACATTTTACCCCCGGGCGTATTGAACATCGTCAATGGCTATGGGGTCGAAGTCGGCCGTCCACTGGCGACCAATCCCCGTATTGCCAAGATTGCCTTTACCGGCTCAACCGCAGTGGGTCAGCTGATCATGCAATATGCGACTGAAAATATTATTCCGGTGACTCTGGAACTCGGCGGTAAATCACCAAATCTTTTCTTTGCCGACATCATGGATCAGGAAGACGATTATCTGGATAAAGCTCTGGAAGGCTTTGCCATGTTTGCCCTGAACCAGGGTGAAATCTGTACCTGCCCTTCCCGGGCCTTGGTACAGGAAAGTATTGCCGATGAATTTCTGGCGCGTGCAGTAGAGCGGGTGCAACGGATTAAGACTGGTCATCCCCTGGATACTGACACCATGATTGGTGCGCAAGCCTCACAGGAACAGCAGGACAAGATTCTGGGCTGTATTGCCACTGGCCGTGAAGAAGGTGCACAGATCCTGACCGGTGGTGAAGCACGTCAGGAAGTCGGTCAAGGTTTCTATATTGAACCGACCATCTTTAAAGGCACCAATGACATGAAGACCTTCCAGGAAGAAATCTTCGGGCCTGTACTGGCTGTGACCACCTTTAAAGACTTTGATGATGCGATCAAGATTGCCAATGATACGATTTATGGTTTAGGTGCCGGTGTCTGGTCACGCTCAGCGCATACCTCCTACCGTGCAGGACGCGCGATTCAAGCGGGTCGGGTCTGGACCAACTGTTATCATATTTATCCTGCACATGCGGCTTTCGGTGGCTATAAAAAATCAGGGATTGGTCGTGAGAATCACAGAATGATGCTGGATCATTATCAACAGACCAAAAACCTGCTGGTGAGTTATTCAACCAAACCGGCTGGTTTCTTCTAAGTATGAATTTTCTCAAAAGCGAACTGCGGTTCGCTTTTTTGTTTTATTCAAGTTTTTTAATATCTGGTAAATTTTTCTGCTCTTGATCGTTGACCAGCAAAATAAAAGTCTGAAAATCACAAAAACAGGAATAAAACTGTATAAAAAACAAATTAATACTTTAACTTAGAAGGACTTCGCCTAAGTTTTTCATTTTTTATGCATTTTAACTGTTCAAAAAACCTGCATAAAGCCCTGGCTTTCATTTAAAGTCGGCTTTTCATGATTCCCAAGACTGTGTATAACATTGAACCACTATAGGGAAACTAATAAGCATAGGCAAAATTGCTTAAAAAGCGTTAGACTATGTACCCAATAATGTCATGATTCGGTCTGATCAAGATCAAAAAAGAAGGTGAAGGTTGATGCCGCTCAATACTGTTGAAGAGCTTGTAGCAGATATCCGTGCAGGAAAAATGGTCATCCTGATGGATGATGAAGATCGTGAAAATGAAGGCGACTTAGTGATTGCTGCCACGCACGTACGTCCTGAAGACATCAACTTCATGATCACCCATGCACGTGGTCTGGTCTGCCTGACTTTAAGTAAAGAGCGTTGCCAGCAGTTGAATCTGCCTTTGATGGTTGATGCCAACGGCGCCCAGCATGGGACCAATTTCACCTTGTCGATTGAAGCGGCTGAAGGTATTTCTACCGGTATTTCTCCGGCTGAACGTGCTCATACAATTCAAACTGCTGTGGCTGCTCATGCCAAACCGGCCGATATTGTACAGCCAGGACATATCTTCCCGCTGATGGCGCAGCCAGGCGGTGTATTGCACCGTGCCGGACATACTGAGGCAGGTTGCGATCTTTCTCGTTTAGCAGGACTGGAACCAGCATCAGTCATTTGTGAAATCATCAATGAAGATGGCACGATGGCGCGCCGTCCCGATCTTGAAGTGTTTGCTGAAAAGCATGGCCTGAAAATCGGTACGATTGCCGATCTGATTCATTACCGCATGACCAACGAGCAAACGGTAGAGCGTATCGATCAACAAAGTATTGAGACTGAATACGGCAGCTTTGACCTGTACCGCTATCGTGAACTGGGTAACCCGGATATCCATCTGGCCCTGGTCAAAGGTGAGCCTAAAGAGGGTGTGACCACAGTACGTGTACATGGTTTTAACCCGACCCGCGACTTGCTCAAACTGAAGAAACAGGATGGCGAGCCGGCCTGGAACCTGGATCGTGCCCTGAAAGAAATTTCCAATAGTGATCGTGGTGTCTTGGTCTGGATTGGCCAGCGCCATTTACAGGATTTGGGTCCAGCATTAGATACCCTTAAAGCGCCAAAAAATGTAAAATCAAATTCTGCACTGTCTCAGCAGTATCAGACCATTGGTGTGGGTGCACAAATTTTGCGTGATCTAGGCGTTGAAAAAATGAAGCTGCTGAGCTCTCCATTGCGTTTCAATGCCCTGTCAGGCTTTAACTTAGAAGTGGTAGAATACATCACCGCACAACAAACATCTTAAGAAATCATCGAGGTTGTTATGGCAGTTCGCCGTATTGAAGGTATGTTACATCTCGCGAACGAAGACCGTTATGCGATTTTAGTTGGTCGTTTTAACAGCTTTGTGGTTGAACATCTGTTAGAAGGTGCCATTGATACATTGAAACGTCATGGTGTATCAGAGGATAATATTACTGTTGTTCATGCACCTGGTGCCTGGGAACTTCCTGTAGTTGCGAAAAAACTGGCAGCTTCAGATCGTTTCGATGCCATCATCGCGCTTGGCGCCGTGATTCGTGGTAGCACGCCTCACTTCGATTTCGTTGCAGGCGAATGTGCCAAAGGTTTAGGCGTGGTTGGCCTGGACACTGGCTTACCTGTCATTAACGGTGTACTCACTACGGACAGTATTGAACAAGCGATTGAACGCTCTGGAACAAAAGCAGGCAATAAAGGTAGCGAAGCTGCCCTGACTGCGATTGAAATGGTTAACTTGTTAAAGGCTATTTAACGCTATGTCGCAAACACTTCAAGCAACTTATGCAGCAAAACGTAAAGCACGTCGCTTTGCTGTACAAGGAATTTATGAATGGCAAATGAGCCACAATCCGGTGCATGAGATTGAAGCACGTACGCGTGTGGAAAATGCCATGCACAAAGTGGATCTGAGCTATTATCATGAATTGTTGACTCAAGTGGTTGCCAATCATGAAGCATTGGATGCGCTCTTAATCCCGGTACTCGATCGCGAACTTTCAGCACTTGACGGTGTTGAACTTGCGACCCTTCGCCTTGGTGCATATGAACTCAAAGAACATCTTGAGATTCCATATCGCGTCGTTCTAGATGAAGCGATCGAGTTGGCTAAACATTTTGGCGGTGCCGATAGCCATAAATACATCAATGGTGTATTGGATCGTTTAGCGACAACTTTGCGTGCAGCAGAAAAACAGCAATCTAACTAATAGCGTAGATTTGTTGTATGGCTGAATTTTCGATTATCGACACCTATTTCAATCGCAAGAATGCCAATTCTGTCGATCTGGGCGTCGGTGACGATTCAGCCTTGCTCACCCCCCCTCCTCAGCAACAACTGGTCATCTGTGCCGACACCCTGGTTGCTGGACGCCATTTTCCAATAGACACCGATCCGCATGCGATTGGCTGGAAATCTGTGGCTGTCAATTTATCTGATATTGCCGCGATGGGCGCAACCCCGCACAGTATTTTACTCGCATTGAGCCTACCCCAAATTGATCATGACTGGCTAAAAGCTTTTAGTCAGGGTTTGTACGATTGCTGTGATCAATTTGGCGTGAACTTAATCGGTGGTGATACCACTCAAAGTCCTCATTTAACCCTGTCTGTTACTGCATTAGGCTGGGTGGACATTGGTCAAGCCATTACACGCTCAGGTGCAAAACCGGGTGATTTGATCTGTGTCAGTGGAACTGTCGGTGATGCAGCTTTTGCACTACAGCATCTTGGTCATCCACTACAAAAACGTCTGGACTATCCAACGCCACGTTGTCAGCTCGGTGCCGCCCTAAAAGGTCTGGCGCATAGCATGATTGATATCTCGGATGGTTTGGCACAAGATCTTGGACATATTCTCAAAGCTTCTCAAGTCGGTGCAAAGCTGCAACTCGAAAACTTACCGATCAGTCCTACCCTGCATGCCTTAAACAATGAGCAAAAATGGCAATATGCCCTCGCTGGTGGCGACGATTACGAATTATGCTTTACAATAAGCCCGCAAAATTACCAAAAATTATTGCAAAAACAACTTGATGTTTCGATTAGTATAATCGGCACAATTCAGCAGCAACACGGCTTAACTTTTGAAAAAGATGGCGTAGATCATTCACTTCAATTTAATGGGTATCAACATTTTGCATAAACCTGCGATTAATTTTAAAGCCATGTCATGGATCGACCGACTGATTGTCTTTAGTGGGGTTGGTTTTGGTTCCGGTCTGGCACCTAAAGCACCCGGTACCTTTGGGTCGGCCTTTGCACTTTTATTTATTCCCATTTGGCTGCATCTTGGTTTTCTAAACAGTGTTTTTGCCATTGCCATCATGTCCCTGGTTGGCATATATATCTGCGGGCATACTGCTAGAGTCATGGGGGTTCATGATGATGGACGCATTGTCTGGGATGAATTTGCCGGACAATCCATCACATTTTTGCCCCTGATCTACTTAGGCCAGATGAACTGGTTATGGTTGCTCGTCGGTTTTGCCCTGTTCAGGTTATTTGATATCTGGAAACCTTGGCCGATCAGGGTGATTGATCGTCAAGTGGCTGGTGGCTTCGGCATCATGCTGGATGACATTATTGCCGGCCTTTGGGCGGCTCTTTGTATTTTGCTTTATTTTTACTTCATCGTGGCATAAGCCATATTTAGGATTAGAACATGTCAACGACTGTTATTATTCTTGCTGCAGGTAAAGGCACGCGTATGCGTTCAAGCTTACCGAAAGTATTACAACCCCTTGCAGGACGTCCTTTACTGGGTCATGTCATTGAAACGGCAAAAAAATTAAACGCAGATAATATTATTACCATTTATGGTCATGGTGGTGACCGGGTTCAAACAGCATTTGCACAACAGGATATTAAATGGGTCGAACAGGCTGAACAGCTGGGTACCGGCCATGCGGTGCAGATGACCTTGCCTGTCCTGCCTCACGACGGCGTATCGCTGATTCTTTCCGGCGATGTACCCTGCATTAATCCTGTGACCTTGCAAAAATTACTCGATGCGACAGCAACAACTAGTATCGGCCTAGTGACATTAACTCTGCCTGATGCCAATGGCTATGGACGTATCGTGCGTGAAAATGATCAGATTCAAGCGATTGTTGAACATAAAGATGCCTCTGAAGAGCAGCGTCAGATCAAGGAAATCAATACCGGTATTTATGCCGTCAGCAATGCTAAATTACATGAATGGCTGCCAAATTTAAGCAATGACAATGCGCAGGGTGAATATTACCTGACCGATATTGTCGCGATGGCTTTGGCAGATGGTATGCAAGTTGCATCGGTAGAACCTGAGCAGGCTTTTGAAGTTGAAGGGGTAAATGACCGTGTGCAGTTGGCTGCTTTAGAGCGTCAGTTCCAGGCTTATCAAGCAAAACAGCTGATGCAGCAAGGCGTACATTTGATTGATCCAAGCCGCTTTGACCTGCGTGGCAATTTAACTGTCGGTCAGGATGTCCGCATTGATATCAACGTGATTATCGAAGGTGATTGCGAGCTGGGCGACAACGTTGAAATTGGCGCCGGCTGTATTATCAAGAATACCAAGATTGCAGCTGGCACCAAGGTTCAGCCATATAGCATTTTTGATAGCGCCGTCGTTGGGGAAGATACCCAAATTGGACCTTTTGCACGACTGCGTCCAGGTGCACAACTGGCCAATGAAGTACATATCGGCAACTTTGTTGAAGTCAAAAATACTACGATTGGTCTAGGCTCTAAAGCCAACCATTTTACCTATCTGGGTGATGCAGAAGTTGGCAGTGGTGCAAACATCGGTGCAGGAACCATTACCTGTAATTATGATGGTGCGAATAAATTTAAAACGATTATTGGTGATCAGGCCTTTATTGGCTCGAACAGTTCATTAGTGGCACCTGTGAAAATTGGCAATGGCGCCACTGTAGGTGCAGGCTCAACGATTACCCGTAATGTGGAAGACAACTGTTTGGCAGTAGAGCGCTCTAAGCAATTTGCCAAAGAAAACTATCCACGTCCGCAAAAAATCAAGAAATAAGGGGAACAAATATGTGTGGTATCGTTGGTGGCATTGCAGAACGTAGCATTACCAATATTTTGATTGAAGGCTTAAAACGCCTGGAATACCGTGGTTATGATTCAGCAGGTTTGGCACTCATTAACAACAGCCAAGTCCTACGTGAACGCCGTGTCGGTAAGGTTGCAAACCTTGAACAGGCTGTGAATGAATCCCAGATTAGCGGTTCACTCGGCATTGCGCATACACGCTGGGCCACCCATGGCAAACCGACTGAAGAAAATGCCCATCCGCATATTTCTGAAAATGTAGCAGTGGTCCATAACGGGATTATCGAAAACTACCAAGAACTGAAAGATGATCTTGAAGCTTTAGGCTATGTGTTTACCTCACAGACTGATACTGAAGTGGTTGCCCATCTGATCAATGATGCGCTGAAATCTACCCCGAGCCTGTTAGAAGCTGTACGCCAGGTGGTTCCACAACTGAAAGGTGCCTATGCACTGGGTATCGTACATACTGACCACCCGGATGAGCTGATTACCGTACGTGAAGGTTCTCCGCTCGTCATTGGTGTCGGTATTGGTGAAAACTTTATCAGTTCTGACCAGCTGGCTCTGCTACCGATTACCAATCGTTTTATTTATCTTGAAGAAGGCGATATTGCCCGTTTGACCCGTACCACCATTGAAGTCTTTGTCGATGGTCAACTGGTCGATCGTCCGGTCAAAGAACTGGATGCTGCAGTCAGCAATGCTTCTAAAGGTGAATACAAGCATTACATGCTCAAAGAAATTTATGAGCAGCCTGAAGCGATCAAACAGACCATTTCCCAAGCTTTAAATGGCAATGACCTGCGCGAAGACTTCCTTGCAAGTGCGGAACAAGACTTTTCAAAAATCCAGCAAATCCAGATTATTGCCTGTGGTACCAGCTATCATGCCGGCATGATTGCCAAATACTGGTTTGAACAACTGATTGACCTCCCTTGCCAAGTCGAGATTGCTAGCGAATTCCGTTATCGTACTCCGGTGATTGTGAATAACACGCTATATGTGTGTATTTCCCAGTCCGGTGAAACTGCCGATACCTTAGCTGCCTTACGGGATACGCAAAAACGTGCGGCAGCCAAAGGACTGGACATCACTACGATGACCATCTGTAACGTGGCGACTTCTTCGATGGTGCGTGAAACTCAGCATAGTCTGTTGACACTGGCAGGCCCTGAAATTGGTGTGGCTTCAACCAAAGCCTTCACCACTCAGCTTGCTGCATTGATGCTATTGGTACTCAAAATCGGTTCTGTGAAAAATACTATTTCTACAGAACAAATGACGGAGATCACCACAGGACTTTGGCATATGCCTAAAGTCATGCTAGATACTTTACGTCATGATGATGAAATTTTACGTCTTTCTGAACTGTTTGTTGAAAAGCAACACTGCCTATTCCTGGGCCGTGGTACGCATTTCCCGATCGCTCTGGAAGGTGCACTCAAGCTGAAAGAAATCTCCTATATTCATGCGGAAGGTTATGCTGCAGGCGAACTAAAACACGGGCCATTGGCACTGGTTGACAATGACATGCCGGTAGTGATTCTGGCACCACATGATGACATGCTGGATAAGCTCAAATCCAATATGGAAGAAGTTCAGGCGCGTGGTGGCGAGCTATTTGTGTTTGCTGATGAAAACAGCGGCATTAAAGCCAAAGAACGCCAGCATGTGGTACATATTCCGGCAGTCAATGCAGTGCTGGCAGCGATTGTGTATAGCATCCCGGTGCAGTTATTGTCTTATCATGTGGCTGTATTACGTGGTACGGATGTAGATCAGCCACGTAACCTGGCAAAATCGGTTACGGTAGAATAATTAAAATTGAATCAGGGCTGGTGTTGTTTTTGAGTAATAAAGTTAAATACTAGGTAATAAATAATCATACTTAGTAATAAAGTTTCATACGAATTTTCAAAATAAAGAAAATATATTCATTATTTTCAGTATTTTGTAATTTTGGTATGAAACTTTTTTTTATTTTGATAGGATTAAATTTAGACTAGCCCTGCCTATAGTATGATACTTTAATAAATACAATATAATTTTGGAACCAATAAAAACAAATACTTATGCACAACAAAGGATGAAACTTTATTACTCTCATATAATTAAACCACTGATTTTCTATTCAAATATTTCAAAACAAAATATGCAAATTTGAATCTTAAACCACCACCTTAATCTGCTATAATTTGTACATCATACTGATGTACAAATTGGTGGAAAAATATGACTAACTTAGCAACAGAACGAATAAATGTTCGTTCAACTGTAGATGCAAAGAATGTAATTGAGCAAGCTGCGAATTTATTGGGTCTTAGTGTGAGTTCCTTTATGATCCAGTCCTCATTTGAACGAGCAAAAGAATTACTTAAATCTAATCACGAGTTAAAAGTAAATAATGCTGATCGTGATATGTTAATGAATTTGCTTGAAAATCCACGCCCTGCAAATGATGAGATGAAAAAATTAATGAGTTTATTGGATGAAAATTGAGGTTTTACAAGCCCATCATCAGAAAAAATCATTTAATTGTGGGCAAGATGATTTAAACAAGTTCATCAAACAATACGCATCTCAGCATCAGAAATCAGGAACAAGTAAAACCTATGTTGCTATTGATGATGATACACAGCAGGTGCGAGGATTTTATTGCCTATCAAGTACCTCTATTGGATTTGATGGGGTTGATGCGGTTCTCACTCAACGATTACCTCGTTATCCACTCCCTTGTGTAGTTATAGGTCGCTTTGCCGTTGATCAAACTGCCCAAGGGCGAGGAATAGGAAAAGTGCTTTTAGCACATGCGCTTAAACAAGTTTCAAAAGTTGCTCAAATTATTGGTGTAAATTTTATTGTAATACATGCCAAGGATCAAAAAGCGATGGAATTTTATCAGCGTTTTGGCTTTATTTCATTAACATCAAATCCATTAACATTAATATATCCAGTGAGTGAAATACCTAATTTTAATTAAATGGCCTACTAGCAACAGGAGTGACTAGTAGTAGATTACGAACAAGAATAGGTGACGGACTTATTCAGCAATTTGCAATTTATGAAGACTAATGAGGAAAAGTCAGTTTTTCTCAAGCTGATTGATAAAAAACCCTAGGAAAATTAATATTTTGGCTACCAAACAATTCAATAGTAGCTCATTTTATTCTAGAGTTTTCACTGGAATTTAAAATCATACTTTCAAAAGTAAAGAATGAAACTTTATTTTTTTAAATTTTTCACAATAAGATGAAACATTTTAAAATTAACCAGAATAAATATAATTAAATTATAAATATCAATAATTTGAAATAAAAAATATAAAACAAAATATAAATTTCTGGAAAAAAGTAATAAAGATACATACCATATTGAATAATAAACAACCTAATGATATGCTCAAAAATATACTAAAGCAGGTTAAAAAAATATGTTAACCAAAGAGCAACAACTAAAATGGATAAAAGAAGGACGTGGTCAAGGCTTTCTAAGTAAATACAAACCCTTCTTGACAGTTAAGGATAATAAATCCCTAAACAACCGCTCAAGTCGAGTATATGGCTATAAAACCGGTCGAACTCATCACTTGTTTTCAGATTTAGAACTCGCTGTTTTTTTGATTTTAGATAGAAATATTTTTATCAAAGATATTCGAGAACAAATGCCACTGAATTTAAAAGAAACTGAGGATTTGGCGCGTACTTTTTCCCTTTATCATCCAATGAAAAATGGTATTGCACAAACACTAGTTTCTACATTTTTTATTGTCAGTGAAGCTACTAATGCTCCCCCTGTTTATGTCATCAGAGCTATTTCTCATACTGAATTAGAAAATTTAAATATTCTTGAAAGTCTCGAGTTAGAAAGACGCTATTGGCAAAAAGAAAATATCCCTTGGTATCTTGTTACAGAAAAAGATATCCCTCTGACGGTCGTTGATAATATTAAATGGTTATATCCTGCAAATTACTCAGAAAGTAAAAATCACACTCCAGATAAAATCAACTTCTATTATCAGCAATTTATAAGAAATTCTCATCTGAGTCTAATTGAACTATCAAAATATATTGATGTTCAATATTCATTAGAACCAGGAGAATCACTATTAGAAATCCGCGAGCTCATTGCTCAGAGGTACTTCGTATTTGATATCAACATTAGTTATAGAAAAATCACATGTGGCAATATAAAACTCAGTGAACAAGATTCATGGGAGGTCATCTGCAATGCTTCGAATCAATGATGTTTATGAGCTTGATGAGAAAAAGTATCGCATCCTCAAAGTATATACAGATCATATAATTTGGATAGAACTTGAAAATCAAAAAGCTTTACCTGAATTGTATACAAGATCTACACTCATCGAGGCAATTGAATCGGGCAACATAAAAATTACTACAGATCCTTTTGAAGACATGTCTTTGATGGTATTAGAAGAAAACTCTGTCTATCAAATCAAACGTGACAAGAATTTAGCTATTATAAAACCTATAATTGAACATGAAAAATTTTATGATTCAAACATACGTGCATCTTTGATTAATGAAATTGTAAATCAAAAGATTACCACTAAACAGACTATATATCGCTTACTTCGCCAGTATTGGCAAAGAGGAATGACCCCCAATGCCTTAATCCCTCAGTATTACAATTCTGGAGGAAAAGGTGTTAAAAAGGCTGTAAATAATAAAAAATTAGGTCGCCCTCGTATTATTTCTGAAGGGACAGGTGCTCTTATTGATGAAGATATTGAAAGACTATTTAGGAGAGTCATCAATCAGTACATGCTCAATGAAAACAAGCATACTCTACCCTACACATATCGTAAGTTTCTTAGTATATATCAAAGCCTATATCCCGACATTATTGAAACTGAAGTCCCATCAATCTGGCAATTAAAATACTTTTATGATCGTGAATATAGTCCTATTCTAAAAATAAAATCACGAACTAGTAAAATTGAATATTTAAAAGACAAAAGAGTTTTATATTCAACAGTTAATACACATGTTCTCGGACCAGGATCTCGTTACCAAGTAGATGCTACGATAGCTGACATCTATCTTGTTTCTGACTCAGATAGAGGCTGCATTATTGGACGTCCAACCATTTACTTTATGATGGATGAATTTAGCCGTATGGTTACTGGCATGTACGTGGGATTAGAAAATCCATCTTATGTTACGAGTATGCTAGTTCTTCGTATGGCGATGTCTGATAAGGTCGATTATTGTAAAAAATTTGATCATGAGATTACTTTTAATGATTGGCCATGTATTGGATTACCTGAGGCAATCTTGGCAGATAGAGCCGAATTACTTGGACATCAAATTGAGAATCTCGAAAAAAACTTTGCCATCCGAATAGAAAACACACCTGCCTATCGTGGTGATTTAAAGTCAATTGTAGAGCGCTATTTCCGCACTATCCAGGCTGAATTTAAACCTTATGCACCTGGTGTAGTCCAAGCAATCAAAGAAAAGAAACGTGGTGGTAAAGACTACCGACTAGATGCAACACTCACTGTTAAGGAATTTACCCAGATCATTTTAAATTCTGTTCTCATTTACAACAACACACATGAACTTTCTTCTTATGATCGCGACATTGATATGCCAACAGATTTACCCTGCATTCCTATTCATTTATGGAATTGGGGCATACAGAATCGAACAGGTAAGTTACGCTCAGCATCAGAAAAAGCGATTTATATTGCACTACTTCCCCGCACAGATGGCACCCTCTCTGAGCTAGGATTAAAGGTTTTCGGAGTCTTTTATAATTGTAAAGAACTCATTGAACGCGGCTTGCTACACAGGAAAAGTGCTTCAAGACAAAGGCCTAAATTTAAAGTTGCTTACGATCCAGCTAACGCTGAAAAAGTTTATATATTTCATTCTGAAGATCATTCAGATTATTGGGAAGCACAACTTTCAAATCGTTCTAGAGAATTTAGAGGTTGTAGTTTTTGGGAGGTATGGCAAGTTCAACTTGAGCAAAAAATAACACGATCTCGCTACAAAATAAATGCAAATCTTGCACGTGCTGATTTAGAACAACGCAATGAAGATATCATTGAAAAAGCGATTTCTTCAAGATCTTCTACTCAAAAAAGTAATGCTCAACGTCTTTCATCGATACGGAATAACCGTAATCAGGCAAGAACTGAAGAAAGAGAGGATTTAAAGAAATCTACCCAAATCCAAAGCTCACAAAATGCGAAGGTTAGAGACAATATTATTCCAATCTCAGGAATTAAAAAAGCAGAAGACGAAGAATCCACCTTACTTCTTCCAACCTATTACGAATCATTATTTGATGAAGATGATGATTAAAACGAGGTAAATAAAAATGAAAGTTAATGCAGTTTATCATCCAAGTTTTGGGCAGTATCAAGGAAATCCTCTTATAGAAGCATTACCACCTGTACGTGAATTTTCAGAGGTGAAAAATGCACTAAAAAGTACAATTACCATTAACCCATCAGAAAAACATGAATCAGGTGTAGTTAGAGGTCACCTAATTGCTCAATTGATGAATAATTTTTTTCAACCGATTGCACGGCATATTCAATTGGAACAAAAACTCTCCATTATGCTTCGTGAAGGTTACGTAGGGCGTAATCTTGCAAATGGCTCTCTTAATTCACATCTACAGAATGGTTATGAGCGAATGATGACTGGTGATGTAAATGCCATTCGCTTTGAAGCAGCTAAGTCCACTGCACGAAGTATGTGTTTTATTGGCTGTTCAGGAAGTGGCAAAACTACTACATTAAATCGAATTCTCGCTACTTATCCTCAGGTCATTTTTCATGAAAAATATAATTTTACGCAAATTGTTTATTTAAAAATTGATTGCCCACATGATGGCTCTTTAAAAAGTTTGTGCCTACATTTTTTCAGAGCAATCGATCAAGCACTAGGGTCTGATTATGAAAGAAAATATGCATTAAAAAGACATGGTATTGAAACATTACTCAACTTAATGCGCCAGATTGCCAATTTACATGCAATTGGATTGCTTATTATTGATGAAATTCAGCATCTAAGTGTGAACAAGTCTGGAGGTGCAGATAAAATGCTGAATTTCTTTGTCACTTTGGTTAATGTGGTTGGCTTGCCAGTCGTGATGGTTGGCACACCAAAAGCTCGATTTATTTTTGAAGATGATTTGAGATCTGCTAGACGAGGGGTGGGATTAGGCTCAATTCTGTGGGAACAGATTAAAAATGAAGAAAACTTTATTCACCCACAGACAAAAAAAATAATTAAATCAGAATGGGTCGGATTTACTGAAGCACTTTGGAAGTATCAGTGGCTCAAAAAAGCAGATCTTATGATAAGTGAAGAAATCAGGAACTGCTGGTATGATCTCAGCCAAGGCATTCCAGATATTGTGGTTAAATTATTTGTATTAGCCCAAATGAGAGCAATTGAATCAGGGCTGGAGCGTATCACGGTAAAATTACTGAAACAGACATATGAACAAGATTTAATCCCAATTCACCCAATGATTAAAGCGCTACGCTCAGGTGATGCCGAACAAATTTCACAATTTTCCGATCTGATTATTCCCGAAGTTGATAAAAAGCTACTCCTCTTACAAGCAAAACTAGAGCAAAAAAAAGAGTTCATGGAAGATATTGATATCTATGATGGACATCAAGAATCTATTCATTTACATCGCCTACTGATTGAGCTGGGATACGAATCAAATTTATTAGCACCTCTAGTTAAAAAAGTATTCCGAGAGAATCCTAAATTTGACATGAAATCAGTAATGCCGATTATCCTAAGCTGGCTGCATGAGCAAAATGAGGAGTTCTCTTCACCTTCTAGTGCAAATAAACCACAAGATACACAAAAGATAAGAAAACAGAGAATTCAATCCAAATTATGGCACTCTCTTGATAATGATGATTTACGTTTTCAGTTCAGTCAGAAAGAAAATAAACAAAGCTTTTATGAACATCTAAAAAACCAGACTGATTATGTCATCAATATGGAAACTTTAATAAAAGAGGCAGGATAAATATGCTAAATTTTCCGGTTCCTTATGCTAATGAGTTAATCTATAGTTCAGTTGCTAGAGCTGGAATACGATTAGCAATTAATAGCCCAAAACAACTTTTAGATGAGATTTTCCAAGATCGTGAAGTTGTAGCGACAATAGATTTGCCCGCAAATTTATCAAAAATTTTAAAGCTGTTACCTGAAACACAATTTGATGCAGAAAAACTAATTTATCAGCATACTCTTTTTCCTCTTTATGCCCCATTTGTTCCAGAAGAGCGAAGACAAGAATGCATGCAATGGATGCTGAATAAATCAAATGGTTCAGTACATTTAGCCCTAGGAATTAATGCATCTTACATAGCAACTCCCACCTATTTGCAATATTGCCCAGGATGTATAAATGAACAGCTTAAACAATATAAAGAATACTATTGGTCCAGACTTTGGCAAGTCCAAGGTGTTACTTGTTGTCAAAAACATGGTGAACTTATACAAACAAATATAGAGTTTAGGTCACCACACAAACATGAATTTATTGCAGCTGATGTTAAAAACTGCCCGACTGTCACTCAGTCAGCAGCCAAATTAGATGATCTGTTCATCTGTAAAAAAGTAGATGAGCTTTTACAGCTTTGTCCAAAACAATCTGCAAGTTTTGAGCAATGGAGTCTTTTTTATAAGAAACTTGCCCATCAAAATAATTGTGTCCGAGGAAACTCTCATATTTTATATGACTCCATTTATGAAAAAATTTCGACCCGCTGGTCTAAACAGTTTTTAAAGCAATATCATTTGGACAATTTCAGTTCTGAAAATAGTTGGCTACGTAGTATTTTCCGAAAACATCGTAAATGTTTTAGCTATCTTCAACATTTAATTGTAATTGAAGCTATGAATGCCGGTAGAGAGTGGTCATTTAATGAGATCTTAGTAACTGTTAATTCTTTACAACCAGTCATTAAACCACAATCTATAAAATTACAATCCTCGGATATAACAGAATCTCAAAATACAATTATATTAGAAAAACGAAAAAAATGGCTTGAGGCAATCAATCAAGACAGCATCAATGCATCAAGAAAACAAAATAGTGCTCTATATGCATGGCTCTATCGCAATGATCAAGAATGGCTACTTGAAACAAACAGTCATTATCAGCAACCTCATATACCGACAGGAAATAAAATTGATTGGGGTACACGTGATCTTGAAACCGTTAAACTATTAATCAAGATTAAACAACAACTTATAGAAAACTTGGATTTACCTAGAAAATCGAGAAACTGGTGGATCAAGCAACTTAGGAATCCAGCTACTATTGAAAAAAATTTAGATAATTTGCCATTAACTAAACAGTTTTTAGATCAATATAATGAGGACATTAGCTGCTTTCAGATTAGGCGACTAACCCGAGTATTACTGCAATCATATTCAGCAAATGAACAACTTCAACGCTGGATCATTTTACGAAAATCGGGTTTAAGTGAAGAAAGAATAACAACTGAAGCAAATAATTTTTTAACGAACGTTATTAAACTTATTCATTGGGAGAATTAATTTTGGTTATTAGAGGTTTTCCGTTAAACGCTAGAATTTCATCTATTGGGGCAATTTTTAAGAATAAACAAGGGATAGCTTGGAATATTAATCTTGGATTAGAGTATGAGGAACAAAGAGTTTTTAAACATACTCGATTCTCAAGCATGCACTTGGTCGCGCAACGGAGATGCTTAAATCCCTCAGTTGAATTGAAAGACGAAAATCATTTAACACTAAAATTTAAAACTAACGATCTCACAGAATGGCAGGTCAGCAATAATATTGCGACAAAACAATTCCAATTCACACAGAAATTAACTGACCTTGATCAAAAATTTAAAAATACAATTGTGCATTTGCCACAATTAGAACTGGCTAGAGCATTATTTTTTCATAATGCTTATTTTGCGAGAAATGCACTTTCACAGAACTTTTTAAATCTGGAATTTGATGTTCAAACGGTTTCAGAAAACTATGTACTGATTAACGAACTATCCTCAAGTAATTTCCCTCCATCTCAATATAATCATCCAGGCATGCGCAACTTACTCGCTTGGATTTTAATCAATCCTGAAATCAGAAGAAGCTATGAAAGTATTGCTACTCATTTTTTTAATGAAAAAATAAAAGGTAAAAATAAAGAATGGTGGTATTTCAATTTTGATCCCCCTTCTTTAGCAAATGTAGAAATAACTGTTAAAGCCTATTATTCTAAAAAATTGGATCAAATTTATATCAATGAAATTGTAGAGATTAAAGGATTAGAATCGAACTTACCAAAGCAGATTGATTTTTCTAGTCCGAGATTTACTCAAAATAAAAATACATCGTCTACAGGAAAATCAGGTACTTACTCAAACCGACAAGAACCCGAATCTCCAGAAATTGATGACAGTCAAGAGGCAAATAGTGATCGTAAAATCCTTACTTTGCCTAGCTCTCCTGTATTGCTCAGCTTTTCCGATCCAGTTCTCACCCGTAAAATTTATAATAAAAAAAGATCCAAGAATGCATCCTTACCTTCAGAGGAAGATGAGATTCAGGACTATGATGCTATAGGGACTGATGAAGCAAGTAGCATTGGGACAATTGGTCGCGGTGAATTTGAGGGATTAGAAGATGAAAGCAATAATTTAGATTTGTTTATGGACCGTTTTGAAGCTTTCAGGTTCATGATAGAAAAGTTCGTTGAGCAAAATAATTTTACGACGGCAACCTCAAAAATCTATGAACTTCCCAGATTACAAAAATCGAAACTCCACATAACTTCGGATGGAAATAAGCGCACCCTGATGGTATATAGGTTGAATCAGCTATTCGATTACAATTTCATAATCTTTGAAATAGATGTCACAGATAATGTGAAAAAACTTTCAACCCTAGTTCTCTGCTTAAATGATATGAATGAGTTTGATGAGAGATCAATTAAAGCAATGATGAAAGAAATTATGCAGCGTTCACTAAGATGGCCGACCTTAAAATATTTTGCAGACTATGGTTTGGCAAAAACCCTACATCATCCTAAAAATCTAAATGAACTTAATGAATCAAGTCATGAGTTCGAACGATGGGGTGAACGATTCGATAAAATTATTAAGGCATTACTTCAGAAATTAGAAAAGAATGAAAAAGTGTAGATGAGGGTACTGTAAGTGCAACTGGGTATGTAAAAAGGTATTCTGTTTATGCTGATGGAGCTTATGACACAATAGGATATCATCAAATAATTTCAGATCGACAAACATACCCAATCATTCCACAAAAAAGAGTGCGAAACCTTGAAAAAATTCACTGAATTAGGTGAACCCTATACCCAAATTGTAACTTAAATTTGGACAATTTAGTGAGGCTTTGTCTTTTGAATCTTTGTATAACAAAGCCCTCCTCAAGCGACAGGATTTATCTAGAACAAAATATAGAAGGAAAAGTGAGGTTCAGCAAATGCTTACCATATATTTAAATACCTTAAACTTGGAAATTATTTTCAGGAATCTCGAGAGATCACATGACCAAACTGACTTGCTTTAAAGCCTATGATATTCGCGGCAAACTCGGCACAGAACTCAACGAAGATATCGCCTATAAAATTGGCCGTGCTTATGGACAGATTTATCAACCTAAAACAGTAGCCATTGGCTGTGATATTCGACTCAGCAGTGAAGGCTTAAAACAGGCGACCATTCGCGGTTTAAATGATGCTGGGGTCAATGTGCTGGATCTTGGCATGACCGGAACTGAAGAAGTTTATTTCGCGGCTTTCCACCTGAATGTTCAGGGTGGTATTGAAGTCACTGCCAGCCATAATCCGATGGACTATAATGGTATGAAGCTGGTTCGTGAAAATGCACGTCCGATCAGTGCAGATACCGGCCTAAAAGAGATTCAGGCCTTGGCGGAATCGGGTCAGTTTATTGAGGTCACCCATAAAGGCAGTACCGAGAAATACAATATCCTGCCAGAGTTTATCGATCACCTGATGACCTATATCGATCCGGCAAAAATCCGCCCGATGAAACTGGTGATGAATGCCGGTAATGGTGCCGCAGGTCATGTGGTGGATGCGCTTGAACAGAAGTTTCAACAGCTACAGATTCCGGTTGAATTTGTCAAAATTCACAATGAGGCCGATGGTAACTTCCCGAATGGCATCCCGAATCCAATTCTGGTTGAAAATCGTGATAGCACCCGTGAAGCGGTCATTCAGCATGGCGCGGATATGGGGATTGCTTGGGATGGCGACTTTGACCGCTGCTTCCTGTTCGATGAAAAAGGTCAGTTCATAGAAGGTTATTATATTGTTGGCCTTCTGGCGCAGGCATTCCTGCTGAAACAGGCGGGTGAAAAAATTGTACATGATCCGCGTTTGGTCTGGAATACACTGGATATTGTAGAGCAATATCAAGGGATCACGGTTCAGTCCAAGTCAGGTCACGCCTTTATTAAAGATGTGATGCGTGAGCATAATGCAGCCTATGGCGGTGAAATGAGTGCCCATCATTATTTCCGTGACTTTGCCTATTGTGATAGCGGCATGATTCCATGGTTACTGGCTATTGCCGTATTATCAGAAACACAGCAATCTTTATCTTCTCTGGTGGAGGAGATGATCGCCAAGTTCCCATGCAGTGGTGAAATCAACTTTAAAGTCGCCGATACCCAAGCAACCATCCAAAAACTTTTCGATCATTATGCCGATCAGCAGCCGGAGATCGATCAGACCGATGGGGTCAGCCTTAATTTTGGTGCATGGCGTTTTAATGTGCGGGCATCGAATACTGAACCGCTATTGCGTCTTAATATTGAAAGCCGTCGTGATCATAATCCACGACCAATGCAGGACTATGTCGATGAATTGACTCAGCTGATTCAGAGTTAATCTTCACGCATACAGTACAATAAAAATGGGAGCTGTTCATCAAAAGCTCCCATTTTTATTTATATCGCTATAAAGATTTTAGCGATAACCATTCGGATTCTGCTTCTGCCAGTTCCAGCTGTCAGCGAGCATATCCTCTAAACCATACTGAGGTTGCCAGCCCAACTCTTGGACTGCACGGGTATTGTCTGCAAAACAGGTCGCCACATCACCTTCACGACGTGGTGCTAATTCAAATGGAATTGCAACACCATTGACCCGTTCAAAAGTATCTTTAACTTGTAGCACTGAAATGCCATTGCCAGTACCAATATTCCAGGCCCGACACCCTTGTGCAGTTAAACGATTATTGAGGGCACATAAATGTGCATTGGCCAAGTCGACTACGTGTATATAATCCCGTACACCCGTGCCATCGACAGTGTCATAATCATGACCAAAGATCGACAGTTTTTCACGTCGCCCTACTGCCACCTGAGTTACATAAGGCATTAAATTATTCGGAATACCTTGTGGATCTTCACCGATCTGCCCGCTTTTATGCGCGCCGACCGGATTAAAATAACGTAATAAGGCAATCGACCAACGTTCATCCGCCACAGACAACTTTTCTAAGAGCTGCTCAACAATCAGTTTGGTATAGCCATAGTTATTGGTCGGCATTCCGGTAGGCATCTCTTCATTTAAAGGTGAAGGATTATTTTCGCCATACACCGTTGCTGAGGAACTAAACACCAGTTTAAAAACCTGTGCGCGTTGCATCGCCTGAACCAGGCTGATTGAACCGGCAATATTATTGTCAAAATAAGCCAATGGTATTTGCTGGCTTTCTCCGACCGCTTTCAGACCGGCAAAATGAATCACGGCCTCAATCGAGTGTTGCTGAAATACCTGATCTAATAATTGAGCATCACGGATATCACCTTGTATAAATGTCAGGCTTTTTTGGGTCAACTGTTGCACCCGATTTAAAGACTCAGCAGCGCTATTGCACAGATTATCTAAAACCACCACCTCATGGCCGGCATTTAATAACTCAACACAAGTATGCGAACCAATATAGCCTGCCCCGCCCGTTACCAGAATTTTAGCCATGCTGCTTCCCTAATAAAATGTTAATTAAACCTTGGGTTGAACCATCCAGACCATCCAGATCGCTCTGTTCGCCATTCAGGATTGGTAATAGCTGATTAGCAATTTCCTTGCCTTTTTCTACGCCCCATTGATCAAATGGGTTGATGTTCCACAGCACCGATTGAACAAAAACCTTATGCTCATACAATGCAATCAACATCCCCAGACTATAGGGATTCAGTTCTTGCAGTAATAAAGTACTGCTTGGCTGGTTGCCTTCATACTGCTTATAAGCCGGCAAGCTCGCCAATTCGTTTTGATCCAGCGCTTCATTACCAAAAGCCAGTAAACGCGATTGCGCCAGACAATTTGATAACGCCAAATGATGCTGCTCGATTAATGCCTCAGCACTATCGGCATAGGTATATTGCTGACTGTTATAGCGCTTGACTGGCGCAATAAAGTCACAACTCACTGACTGCGTACCTTGATGGAGGAGCTGATAAAAAGCATGTTGCGCATTCGGCCCCACTTCGCCCCAAATAATCGGGCAGGTATCCAGCTGGACTTTTTCACCATCACGTTGAATCGACTTGCCGTTGGATTCCATTTCCAGCTGTTGCAAATAAGAAGCAAAATATTTTAATCGTCCATCATAAGGCAGGATGGCATGAGTCTGAATATCCAGAAAATTGTTATTCCATGCCCCCAACAGTCCCATCAACACCGGAATATTGCGCTCAAAAGGCTGATACTGAAAATGCTGATCGACCGCATAAGCACCAGCCAGCAGCTGCTTAAAACCTTCAATGCCGATACTCAGTGCAATCGGCAATCCGATACAGGACCACAGTGAATAGCGACCACCGACCCAATCCCATAATAAGAGCTGGTTTTCCGGAGCAATTCCCCAGGCCGTCATTTTTTCCGGCTTGGTAGAAACTCCAATAAAATGATGCTTCAGAATATAGGGATGCTGACCCAAGGCCTTTTCTAACCACAAGCGTACTGTCTGGGCATTGGTCAGAGTATCAATCGTGCCAAATGATTTGGACGAAATAATAAATAGCGTGGTTTCCGGACGCAGTTGATGCAACAACTCGGACAGCTGACTGCCATCCATGGTCGAGACAAAATGCACACTGAGTGGCTGGGCAGACTGGTATTTAAAATCCGATAAGGCATGGGTGACCATTAGAGGGCCAAGATCTGATCCGCCCACGCCAATATTGACCACATCCTGAATCACTTCACCGGTGGCGCCACGACGCTGCCCGGCATGGATTTGCTCGACCAAGGCATACATGTGCTCAAGTTGAGCATGCACATCAGCGGCCAGATCCGCATGCTGCTGATCCTGTGCTGGCAAGCGTAATGCCCAATGCATGGCAGCACGTTGCTCGGTATAATTAATGTCCTGATTTGAAAATAAAGACCCGATCCAGGATCTTAGGTTTTGTGCATCTGCCCATTCAATCAGGCCCTGCATCACCGTGCTGTTCATTCTGTGTTTACTATAATCGAAGACCAGCTGTTCAAACTGAATTGAATATTTGTTAAAACGCTGGGGGTCTGCAGCAAACAGTTCTCGTAGATGCACCGCATCAAGTTGTTCTTTGCTCGAGGCGAGTTTTTGACACACAGTTTCAGTATTTAGATCTGGTTTAAGCTGACTTAACATTAACGTCCCACCCCAATATAATTAAAACCACGCGCCTTGATATAGGCCGGATCATACAGATTACGCCCATCCAAAATCAGGGGATGCTGCATCAGTTTAATGAGGTGTGGATAATCTGGACTACCATACTGCTTCCAGGCAGTCATCAAACATAAGGCATCTGCCCCCTCAACTGCCTGATATTGATCTTCACACAGGATTAGATCCTGCCGTATCCCATAGACTTTTTTAATATTGGCCAATGCTTGCGGATCATGCAGTTTGACCGTCACCCCTTGCGCCCATAATGCAGTGAGCATGGCATGCACTGGAGATTGCTGGATGCTCGGGGTATTTTCTTTAAAGGCTGCACCCCAAATCGCCACCACTTTTCCTTGTAAATCGCCACGGAAATAATTCCATAGTTTGCGGAACAGTAATTCTTTTTGTTGTTCATTAATATCCCAGACCTGTTCCAGTAACTGGTTTTTCACCCCTGAATCTGCTACTGCATGCGTCAAGGTACGGATATCATGCGAGAAGTTCTCTCCACCAAAACCGACTCCCGGAAACAAATAGGCGGAACCAATCCGGTTATCCGCCGCCATGCCTTGGCGCACCTGTTCAATATCGATGCCGAGTTTTTCTGCCACGCTGGCCAGATCATTCATATAACTGATCCGGGTGGCCAGCATGCCGGAAATACTGAGTTTGGTAAATTCGGCATCCAGTACCGGCATAAATAGATACTGCTGCGCGCGTGGAAACAAGGGGCGTAACAGCTCTCTGATTTTAGCCTGTGCATCTGCATGATCACAGCCCACGATCAGCTGGGTGGCCTGAACAAAACTACGCAGGGCATTACCTTCCTGAATAATATCAGGAAGATAAATCCAGTCATCATTCGGCAGCAGTTGCTGAAAACGTTGGGTGCCATGCAAGCCAAAGGTCGAAGCATTAATCATCAGCTTCGGATGAGCAAAACAGGCATGCCGAATGGTATCCAGCATCTGAAATGCCTGCTGCTCTTCGGTGGCGTTAAAACTAAAGAAAAAAACATCCTGATTAAAATCCAGATGCTGAAAATCACAACAGTTTAAAAAACCAGATTTTTCCTGTTTGTGCAGCAATGACTGCAAGGATTCATCCTGAAAATAAGTCCGGGCCGGCTCATCTGCACTGAAGCTGTTACACCACACCACCTGATGACCACATTCAGACAAAAGGGCCGAAATGACCCCAGAAAATAAGGTTTTCCCCAGTACTGCGACTTTCATAGTATTCCTTTGTTATTATTTTTTATTATAAAGCGAGTTCTTGGATCAACGCTTTAAACTCGCGACCAAGCTTGGGATGATCAACCCCATAATGTAATACAGCTTTAAGATAGCCGAGCTTGTTGCCACAGTCAAAAGTTTGACCTTTCATACGATAAGCTTCCACTGCTTCAGTCTGCTGTAACATGGCAATCGCATCGGTGAGCTGAATTTCATTGCCTGCCCCGCGTGGTGTCTGTTCCAGAAGCTGCATGATTTTTGCTGGCAGGACATAACGTCCAACCACAGACAGATTCGATGGTGCAGTGCCGACTGCCGGTTTTTCAACAATCCCTTGCATGACAATGCTTTCGCCTTCGGCCGGAGATGCGGCCACATCGACAATCCCATACTGGTCCACCAGATGTTCAGGTACCGCTTCGACCATGATTTGTGCTGCTTGAGATACATCATAGCGTTGAATCATGCGAGACAAATCATTTTCCGGATCCTGATCCTTGACCAGCACATCTGGTAATAATACCGCAAAATCTTCATCGCCAATCACGGCTTTGGCACACAGTACCGCATGGCCCAAGCCCAAAGGCTGCGGTTGACGTACACTAATAATACTTACACCGCTAGGCAGAATTTCAGTAATTTCTTTAAGTAAATCGGTTTTGTTTTTTTGCTCAAGTGTGGTTTCAAGTTCAAAATTACGATCGAAGTAACTTTCAATCGATGCTTTTGAAGAATGAGTCACCAAAATAATTTGTTCAATCCCGGCGGCTACCGCTTCACGTACCACATATTCAATCGCCGGACGGTCGACCACAGTCACCATTTCTTTGGGAATCGATTTACTGGCTGGTAAAAAACGCGTACCGAGGCCGGCCACTGGAAGAATTGCTTTCTTGATCATATTTATAAAAACCTAGTTCACTTGAATTTCATTACCACGGACATAACCATCGACATAGTATTCCAGCTGGGTCAATGCCCATTCAATATCGGGCTGCGTCGCTGAAAGTTCATGCATACGGTTAAAGACCTCCAGAATTTCTGCCAATGGATAATGCTTTTCCACCGATCTTAGAATACGGGTATGTGCAGTAATTTCTGTATTTTCTTCGTCAATCAACAATTCTTCGTAGAGTTTTTCGCCTGGACGTAAGCCTGAATATTGAATTTCAATATCACCTTCCTGACTGCCTGTTTCTCGTACTTTTAAACCACTCAGTGCAATCATTTGACGGGCCAAGTCCTGAATGCGTACAGGTTCCCCCATATCCAGCAGGAATACATCGCCTCCCTGACCCAAAGCACCCGCCTGAATCACCAATTGCGAAGCTTCTGGAATGGTCATAAAGTAGCGGGTTACTTCAGGATGAGTTACCGTGATAGGCCCACCTTTGGCAATTTGCTGTTTAAACAATGGCACCACCGAACCCGAAGAACCTAAAACATTCCCAAAGCGGACAATGCTAATTTGGGTCTGATCTTGCGCTTCTGCCATGGCCTGACAATACAGCTCGGCCATCCGTTTGGTCGCACCCATCACGTTGGTCGGACGTACCGCTTTATCGGTTGAAATCAGTACAAAGGTTTCGACGCCTTTTTTCACCGCAGCATTGACGCTAAATGCCGTTCCCACCGCGTTATTTTTCAGGCCTGCTAATGGGTTACACTCCACCAGAGGTACATGTTTATAAGCCGCTGCATGATAAACTGTTTGGATCTCATATTGTTCAATCACCCGCTCCAGCTTGCGTTCATCCAGTACTGAGCCCAGGATTGGAATAATTTCACATGATGCTGTGAGACGTAATTCTTTATCAATACTATATAAAGCAAATTCTGTCAGTTCATAAATAATAATTTTGGCCGGCTGGTTTTTAATAATCTGGCGACAAAGCTCAGAACCAATTGAGCCACCTGCACCAGTCACCATCACCACTTTATCTTGAATATTTTTAGCTAAAAGTTCTGCCACCGGAGGTACCGGATCGCGGCCCAGCAGGTCAATAATATCCACTTCCTGAATATCGGAAATGCGAATTTCACCATCGACCAGTTTGGTCAGACCCGGAATTTCAGTAATTTTAAGATGCGCCGGTTCTAAAAATTTAACGATTTCACTTTTACGTATCCGCCCGACTGAGGGCAGTGCAATCAAAATTTCACTAATCTTTAATTTAGGGAGATATTTCAAGGCAATATTTGGTAAATAAACTTGAATCCCACCAATATTTTGGCCATTTAAAGACGGATCATCGTCAATAAATATAATCGGCACATGCTCATTGGAGCGATTTAAGGTGGCTGCCACCTGCTGCCCTGCATTCCCAGCGCCGTAAATCGCGATCCGTTTTTTAGGCACTCCGGCCTGTAAATAAGAACGCACGATAAAACGGATAAAACCGCGGCTAAACCAGACCCAGGCAAACATCATAAAGCCAAACATCAACGGGATGGATGTCGGAATAAAGGCATGTGTGCTATAAGCCAATAAATACAGACCAATCACGGATAAGATCGTTGCCAAACCCAGTTTAACAATAAAAAATTCATTGAAGGTACGCACAATAAAGCGATATACACCGCAGAGAAATAGAGCCAAAACAGCAATAGCACTGACCCAAACCGCACCAAAAGGAATATTGGGTACAACTTCTGCGCCGAGGTCAAACTGGCGGATGGCATAACACAGCCAGATTAGAACAGGGAAAATACAAAAGTCTAAAATGACTAAAAATGCGAGTTTTGCTGAACGTGGAGATTCAACCAGAGGAATTACAAGAGATTTCATATATTTTTCAGCACGTCATATCTTAATTTAAAGAAGTTGTTATTAAGACTTATGTTCTATGATACTTCCCACTTCCAAGAAAGAAAATGTAGGGATAATATTATTACTTGCAACTTTCACCCCAATACTTAAGTGTACAAAGTGTTCAACCACCACATCATGATCCAATAATGTACCCATATTTAAAATAGTACCATCTTGGATAATCGTATTCGTTCCGATAACACACCCAGCCATAATACTTACGCCCTGTCCTATTTTCGCACTCGGAGCAATAACGGTTTGTGGATGTATAATATTCGTGAGAGGTATAGATAAATCAAGCAGTAATTGTTGCCATTTTTGTCGTATTTGGTTATTTCCAACGGCAACGATGGCCTCAAAATTTTGTTGCTTGATTAAAGATAAGTTTTGAATATTTGAAACAATAGGATAACAACCTGCCCATTGCTGCTCAGGCCATCGATCATCAACAAAAGAAATACTCTCCCAATTACCTAAAAGTTTAGCAACTTCAGCAATTGTTTGGCCAAAACCGCCTGCTCCTAAAATAAGCAATTTTTTTTCAGGCATCAGGATTTCCTGCTTTCAATTTGATGGCCAAGAATACTAATGGTAAATAAGCAATCAATATCGCGAATTCAGGATACGCCCATTGTTGGATGGTCGTGATATAGGCGATTGGAAAGAGCCACAATAAATTAATAGCTGCTACCGCCAAAGTCACTGGCGTATGGCTGCCCCATTTACGCGATAAAATTTGATAGCTGTGGCTGCGATGCGCATCATACATTTTATAGCCACTGAGCACGCGTTTAATCAGGGTATAAGTCGCATCGACCACAAATACACCTAGACAAATAATCCATGCACAAAACAGCGCCAAGTTTTCTTTGAGGGCAATTAATGCCAAAATCCCTAATGTTAGCCCTAAAAACCCACTACAGGCATCGCCCATAAAAATTTTGGCTTTGGGAAAGTTCCATAATAGGAAGCCAAATATGCAGGCAGCTAATAACCAAAGTAGATCTGAATTCAGCGATGTATTTAGCAGATAGTACAAAATTGCCATACTGGCTGTAGTCGTGATGGCTTCAACACTGGCAATACCATTAATGCCATCCATAAAATTATACAGATTGAGTAACCACACCAAAAATAATACCGCAATGATATTGGCTACAAAGCCGAGTTGCAGACCATTAAATATAGTGACTTCGGCAAAACCACCTAAACTGATCACCGCACCTATAGCCACTAGAAAATGGATGGCTAGACGCAACATGGAGTTGATATGCCCATGATCATCTAAGAAACCAAGCAGTGCGATGACAAAGCCTGCCCCCATAAGGGTTAAACCTATATGGACTGTCAGTTGTTGGCTATAGATCAGTACAGCCAACGCCAATAAATAGCTACACACCACAGCTACACCACCACCGCGTGGGGTAGGTACACTGTGGGAGCTTCGCTCATTGGGGTTGTCTATAATATTTTTCTTTAGGGCGTAATGCCGCATGTAGCCTGTAAATAGTAATGTCAGTATAAAAAATACAATGCTCTGTGCAAGAATTGACATACGTGAATTACTCTTTCATTTTTAAATAGTTTTGACCTGCTTGTCGCATGGCTTGCTGGGTACTTAACGGAGCTGTCCAGCCCAACAAATTTTGAGCCTTGGAAGCATCTACTTCAAGTGATTCAAACAGTTGTTCATAAAGTTTCGATTTACCTACACATGCAGCCCCTAGTTTCATAAGAGGCTGTGGAATATAAATAAAATATGGGGTTTTTCCCATACCCTGTTTTAAGTATTGAACCAATTCTCGGGTGGAAATACTGTTCTGATCTGCCACTAAAAATGTCTGGTTGGCAGCATTGGGATGTTCAATACAAACCTGAATAAAATCGACCAAGTTCTCAAGTGCGACAAAACTGCGTTTGTTTTGTGTACGTGCAAAAGGTAAAGGTAAATTGGTTGAAACTAGTTTGAGCAGTCGAGCAAAGTTACCTGGTGCATGTGCTGCATAAACCAAGGGAGGACGAATAATTACTAATTCTGTGTCTGATCCAGCAAATAGCTTTTTAAGTTCTTGTTCCGCTTCTAGTTTAGAAACCGCGTAATCTGCATGGGGTTGTGGCAGAGCATCTTCTGTAAAGGGCTGCTGTTTTGTAACAGAACCATTCACACCTATAGAGCTCATAAAAATAAAGCGTTTTACTTTTTTTTCTAAAGCCTGACGAGCCAGTTGTAATGTCCCTTCTACATTGACCTTACGGAATTCAGTTAGTGGATCTACGCTTTGATCATTTAAAATATGGGCACGACCTGCTAAATGAATAACAACATCTACATTACTTTTCCAATCACATTCAAATATATTTTCACTTACAATTTGATGAATACAATTATCAAAAACAGAAATTTTTGCTCTTGTTAAAACAGTAATATAATGTTTTTTAGATTGGTTTAATTGATGCAACAATGTTTTACCAACAAAGCCTGAAGTACCCGTTAATAGAATATTCATGAATAAATAAACCCTTTTACCTACCTCAATTAAACAATGTATTTTCTAATTTTTTAGCTAATGAACCGTAATCATGCCATTCCTCAACATATTTACGCCCATTCAAGCCCATTTGATGACGTTCTTCTTCACTTAAAGAGGCTATATGACGAATTGCTTGTACCAACCCAGTAGAGTTTTCTGGTTTTATTTCATATCCTGCATTTGCATCAATCACTGGGTGATATGCTCCCGAATCAATTGCATAAATTATCGGTTTTGCTGCATAAAAATAATCAAACAGTTTATTTGGAGATACACCATATTTGAATAAAGGATCATCTTTTAAACCGATATAACAAATATTAAAAAGACCAAGCATGCTTTGTATCTGAGTTTTAGGAATAGGATCCAAAATCAGAACATTGTCCAATTTTTCATCTAAAACTCGTTGTTGTAAAACAGATTTATATTCTCCTTTACCTACAATCACAAAAATATAGTTAGGATCATTTTGTAAGGAATGTGCAGCATCCAGCAAATTTTGCAGACAGTTAGCTATTCCTATACTCCCTGTATAACCGATTATAAACTTATCTTTGGGAATTTTAGCCTGTAACTGAATATCAAGTGACTGACTTTGGGATACTTCACTATTAGAAATACCATTTGGAATCCAATGAAATTTTTGTGGATCAAGCCCTCTTGATACCATATGTTCTACAGAATTTTTTAAATTGGAAATAACCTTATCTGACTTTCTATAAGCCCTATCCTCAACCCACTGTAAAAAGCGTACAAAAGGGTGTGATGGTGCAACACCGCCTATTTCCACTAAACTTAATGGCCAAATATCACGTACTTCAAAAAATAAAGGTACTTTATTCTTAAGTGCCAATCTTTCAGCACCCAAATAACCTACTAGACTTAAAGATGAATATAAAATCACGTCGGGTTTATGCGGAATAATTTTATTAAGGCCAGTGATTTTATAAGCAAATTCGAACCAGTTTAAGACTCGACGCTTACTCGTTGATTTATCATAAGCAGGAACTTTGAGCCAAACAAATTTAAAATTTTCATTAAATGTATCAACGCGATAGCCCCCATCAAATGAAACAGGGTTACTTTGACTATGTGCATAAGAAGCTGCAACAACATAAACACGATAACCTAACTTTGATAATTCTTCAGCCAGATAATAATGTCTACCAATGAATCCTGTGTCTGGAGTTGATGCGTACTGATTAATCATCCAAATTGTTTTTTGTTGGCTCATAAGAATTTAAATACCCGCTAATACATTGGCAATATTTTGAGAGGCTTGTCCACCACCATACAGATTGAAAGGATCTTCAATGGTTTTGCTTAACATCGCTTGAGTGCACTCAATAATTTTTTGAGTATCAGCACCCGCAAGTACATTTACACCATTTTCAATTAATTCAACCCATTCAGTTTGGTCACGCATGGTAATACATGGCTTTTTAAAGAAGAACGCTTCTTTTTGCACACCACCGCTATCGGAAACTACAGCATTACAATGCTTTAATAACCAGATCATTTCTAAATAGCCCACAGGTTCCAATACCAACATGTTTAGTTGCAAACCTAAAGATTTCACCACTTTTTGTGTACGTGGATGCAGAGGGAGGACGACAGGTAATATATTCTGATGAATATAATTTAAAGCATCTACAATAGCTTTTAAACGCACAGGGTCATCTGTATTTTCAGCACGATGTAATGTTGCAACAATAAAATTAGATTCAGGTACATTTGTAAGAGCTTCGCCCTTTTCTGCTCGCTCGGCAAAAAACATTGATGAATCTTGCATCACATCACCAACATTTAAAACTTGAACAGGTTTAGATTCAAATCCTTCATTTTTTAAGTTTTTAACTGCTGTTTCTGTTGGACAAAATAAAATATCACTCACCTGATCTGTTAAAATACGATTAATTTCTTCAGGCATACGCATATTAAAACTACGTAAACCCGCTTCAATATGTGCAACAGGAATATGTAATTTAGATGCTGCTAGTGCACCTGCTAGTGTTGAATTCGTATCACCATATACCATCAAACGGTCAGGTTTTGACTCAAGACAAATTTTTTCAATCGCTTCTAGCATACGACCAGTCATAGAACCGTGGCTACCGCTATTAATATCTAGCTGATAATGTGGTTTTGGAATACGCAGTTGGTCAAAGAAAATATTCGACATATTAGAATCAAAATGTTGCCCTGTATGAATAATTTCCTCAGTAAGTCCTTCTGCTCTTTCGATTGCAGCCGATACTACACTGGCTTTAATAAATTGTGGGCGCGCGCCAATCACAGTTAATATTTTCATTACTTTACCTTTAATAACTTAATAATTTCAGAAGGTTACAATAACACAATATTCAAACATTACTAAAGTTCCTCATAATACCTTCTAATTTAGAATCACCTGTTGTTAAAAGTAAATAATGCGCTGCTGAGCATAGAACTTTAAAGATTTTACATTATAAACTCATCCATCATATTGGATATTTCATATATTAAATCTAAAAATTACTTTAATGAAACGCTTTTCTTTAAATTTCACTAAATAAATGGTCTGCTTTGTCTTTCATAATATACATGAGAGGTAAAGAAACCAAATCATTTACGACAATTACAGGGTGTTCTAAATTATTTTTTTTTCGATATGCATAAACCTGAAATAATACTGTTGAATAATTACTACAAATAATGCTTGTGATTTTAATTGCTTCATTAAAGTCTAAATTTAAAATTTCACTTTCGTCAAAAATCATTCTTAATTCATTACTTAAATATCTTGGATGGGGTTTTACAAAAAAAGGACAATCATACTTTTTTGATAAAATAATTAATTTATCCTTAATGATTCTTAAATCATTAATTTTTTCGATACCTTGCAAATAAAAAACTATGTTATTATTTGTATTATTATTTTCAATATTTAAGTCTAAAGCATCACAAGTTGATATAAAAAAATTAGCTTTTACATTCATTTTTTTTAACAAATTAATATAATAACTATCCCAAACATAAAAATTATCATAAGTTGAGAAACAATCTCTCTGACATAAGACCTTTTCACCATGCATACAGTTTGATACGATTTTCCCATATGAGTTTAAATATAAAGTTAATACAGAGGATGCAAAAGAGTACTCATTTGAAACTAAGACTTCAGCTTCGCTGCGCTTGGCTATACCACTATAACTCAATACGACTAAAACGCATTTAACCCAAAAATAAAAGTGGAAAAAATGCCTGAAAATTAATTTATAAAGAAATACAATATCTTTTAAATTTACCTCAAAGTTAAAAAACTTTCTAATATATACAATTCTTTTACCTTTAAATGTTTCTGGTAAAATATTCTTATTAGGTAAAACTGCTATAATATCTCCTTGATTAATACTTCCCCTCCTAACCTTGAAAATTATCAATAAAGGTAAAAATATTAAAAATATAGATAAAGTTAGCAACAAATAATTTAAAATATGTATATTCTTTATCTGACTTTTATATTGTAAGAATGATCTATCGATGTAGTTTATGCTTTCTATAGCTTTTAAGTTATTAAAAACTTTTCCATCAAAGTTCATCATAAAATCTCTATTAACAAAGATTTTACTTATATGGTATAAAAATAATCTAAACAAAACAAGCACCCCTAAAACTTAGTTTTAAGCAAAATCATCAGCATAATATAAGTCATTAACAAATAAATAAAAACTGGCAAACTAAATAATGTAAAAATTGATGATGAGTTCAACCAAACCAATAAAACACTTAATATGTAAATTAAATACATTGATGACTTTATAATATTACCTTTGTTAATATTTGTTATTAGTTTTAAAATAACAAAAGAAAATACTCCTCCACATGCAACTGCATAAATCCAATAATTTTTTCCAAAAATGTAAATTGCCTCCCCAAAATTAGTTACAGTAATGTTAGAAGTGCCCGATAAAGCTGTTTCCCATGATGGGTATACTAAATATGTCATCTTTCTTGACAAATTTGTATCAAGGATTTCAATTGAATTAAATTCTATACCAAATATAAAATGATTAATCTTATTACCAAATATACTATAAGTTAGCCTCATCACTTCTGAAAAACTAGCACCATTTGGGTAATAGTTCCAAACTCCAATGGTGCCAAAAGCTGACATAATCGTCATTCTATGTATAAGAAAATTAAATGATTCCAGATATGAATCATAATTCATCACAAATTTAGTAGTAATTGTTAACACCAATAAAACCATCGGTGCAACAAGCAATAATGTTTTTACAATATTTTTGTGATAAAGTGCAACAACTAAAACTGGGATAAAGCAAAATACTAGAACAAACTTATATCCAGTAAATATGGCACTTAAAGCTCCTATGAGATATATATAATAATTTAAAAAAAATATTTTTCTATTTCTATAAACAATCACACTGTTAATGAAAAATAAAACAGGAATAGCATATATCATAATCCACTTTGAAACAAAACCTAATAACCCTTGTTCAATTCTAATTTCACCTCTATGTATACCCCTTATTAGATAATCATAACCAGAAAAATAAAACATCGCCAGACACAAAAAAGTAATAAAAACAGCTATTCTTTTTACTGTTCTTTTATCTTTAGATTCAGCAATAAAACCGATTTTATTATTTTTTTTACTAATATAAAAAAATAATATTATTCCATAAACTATAGAAGAATATATTAAGTTACTAAAAAACAGCCCCCATGTTACATCTCCTGCTACTATCTGGTCGCCTGTAATTAATAAAGTCAACTCGCCTAAAATAGGAAGAAATAGATATGCTCCTATAACCAATAGTAAAATTTGCATTTCAGTACTCTTACATATCCATTCTTTAGTCTTTACTAACTATAGTTCTTAATTATCTAAACTTTAAACAGTAGAATCTTTTATAATAGCTTCTGCAATTAAAAAATCTAATTTACTGTCAATATCAACCGAAGATTGATGACTCATTTCAAAGCCAAAAACTTTAGCGTTATAGAATATCTTATTAGCACTCAATAACTTTTGAGTCTGATATATATATATAGATCCGTTTAGTCTATAGTATTTAGGTAGATCTTGACTGCGCTTTCCAACCAATTCTGGTCGTATAAAATTTTTCATAGAAAAATTCTCTGGCAAACTATTGGCCCATAATGGGCTGTGTTCACACTCAGATATCGAAACAACACCATCTGCATCATTAGTTTTAAAAAACTCTAATGCCTTATCTATATCAAAAGTTGTTCTTAGCGGAGAAGTAGGTTGCAACAAAACTATCAGATGATTTTGGTCCTCAATACCTAACTGTTCTATAGCATGCTTTATAACATCAAAACTAGAAGCTGTATCATTAGATAAATGCTCTGGTCGTATAAATGGTACTTCTGCTCCATACTGTTCAGAAATCTGTTTAATTTCTTCATCCTCAGTGGATACAATCACTCGATCTATGTATTTAGAAGCTTTAGCTACTTCTACACTCCAAGCAATTAGAGGTTTACTATTGAGTAGTTTCACATTTTTACGAGGTAACCTCTTGCTTCCTCCACGAGCTGGAATCAATGCAGTTACATAGAATTTATCTAACATTAATATTTACCAAAATCTAAATTTACAATATCTCGTTGCGCACGGTTATAGTCTTCCATCTGACCGATATCGAGCCAATATTCATGTAATGGGTAGCTTAAAACTTTATTTTTCTTTTCCATTTGCTGTTCTAAGATAGTTGGCATACCAATAAACTGTGCATTAACTTGTGCCAACAATTTGGGCGAAATGACATAAATTCCTGTATTAATATCAAAGAAATAACTTGGTTTTTCAGTCATACTTTGTATTACATTATCTTCGGAGTTAACTACGCCATAAGGAATTTGATATTGGAACTCTCGCACGCACATCGTAGCAATAGCTTCGCGCTTTTCATGAAAATCCAATAATTTTTCAAAATTCATATTTGTGAGTACATCACCATTAATCACAATGAATGGCAATTTAATATCTGATGCTGGCAATAAACTCAATGCACCGCCAGTTCCAAGCGGATCAGTTTCATGTACATATTGAATCTGTACGTCAAACTTCTCGCCATTACCAAAATGCTCATTAATCACTTCTGGTAAATAGTGGGTAGAAATATAAAATTTGTAAAAACCTTGATTTTTAAAGCTTGAAATAATGGTTTCTAGTAAAGGCTTACCCCCAACAGGTAACATCGGTTTCGGGCATGTATCTGTAAGTGGGCGCAAACGCGTACCAAAACCTCCAGCCATAATAAAAACTGGATTTTCTTTGCGCTTTTTACGAATCAAATCATCAAGCGTAATAATATTAACGAGTTGATTATTTTTAATTATAGGTAATGCCAGATAGCTTTTTTCACGCATGATCTCAAAAATCTGACGATTATCTAAGCTACCTTCCTCAATGCTATATGGGTTGGTATGCATAATTGTATCAACAGGTGCATGTAAATCTTGCCCTTTTAAAAGACCTCTACGGATATCACCATCTGTAATACTACCGATTAACTGATTGTTATCATCTACAACCAAAACAATTCTTAAAGCATATAAATCAAGTAGCTCTAATGCTTTCAAAACCGTATCATTTTTATGCAAAACTATTTTATTAACATCTCTAATCACGTTTTAGCTCCTTAGCAGGAGCTCCAACTACAACAACTCCCTCTGCTACAGGTTTAACTACAACTGAACCAGCACCTACAACAGATTTAGTACCAATGAGCATACGATTACTCTCATCTTTGCCTTGTAAAATTGTTGCGCCTGTACCAACATAACTCTTACATGCTAAATGTACATTACCTGAAATATTCGCTCCGGGCATAATTGACACAAAATCTTCTAAAACAGAATCATGCCCAACAGTTACATTCAAATTTAAAACAATAAAATTGCCAAATTCACAGCAGGTTGTCACCCTCACACCAGCAGCAATAATTAAGCCCTTTGAATTCGCAAACTCTTCTTTCATACCATAACCATAAGTTACGCTTGAATGAATCAAATTTGGATATTGCAAGTCAGGATATGTTTTAAAGATTTTTTCTCGAATCACGCCACTACCAACTGCTATTGCAAACTTATATCCTGTTTTACATAGCTCAGGGATTGATGATTCATTTTGAATTGGAAACCCTAATATATTATTCTCTGATAACACATCATTTGTTAGAAAAACAAACTCTTCATAGCCCTGATCATATGCAATATCAAGGACCTCTTTAGAGAACCCGCTAGTTCCGAAAATCGCTAACTTGATCATATTATTTCTCAATTAACTCATTAACTTTATAGTTTTTCGTTGCAGCAGTTCCAAGCAACTCCCAAAGCTGTTCTGGCAATAACTGTACTTTTCCTGCTCTTTTAGCCACGATATTTTGTTCTGTAAATATTTCACCTTGCTTAATATCTTTACGCGCAACTAATGATCTTCTAACTAGTGAGAAATTATCCTTTTCCTGCTCTTGCATAAATTTAATACCATCACCAAGGCCTAACTTTATCTTACGTAAAGTCGAAACGTATCTTTTAAAATCATCAATTTCCATAGATGCCGCATGATCTGGGCCGTCCATTTTTTTATCTAATGTAATATGCTTTTCAAAAATTGTTGCACCCAATGCTACTGCTGCAATAGCAGTATATTCATTCAATGTATGATCTGAATATCCTACATTTAAGCCAAAAGCATTTTCTATCGTTGAAATAGCTAGTAAGTTACTACCTTCTAATGTTGCAGGGTACTGTGTTACACAATGTAAAATTACAATCTTATTTTTTAGAGCTTGTCGATTAGCTTGTTTAGCATAAGACAACCTTAACTTTTCAACCGTTGGTAATTCCGTCTTGCCATACTCAATAACATAAGTAAATACTGATAATGCTTTTTCAATATCACCTAAACTCGCTGTTCCTGTTGAAAGCACTACAGGTTTTCCTGTTAATGCAACTTTATAAAGAAATGGTAAATTAGAAATATCTGCTGAAGACACTTTCAAAAAAGGAACATCTAAATCATTTGAAAGAAAATCTAAGCTATCGTTATCAAACGGAGTAGAAATAAAAGTGATTCCATTATTCTCAGAAAAATCTCTTAATGTCTTAGTATCTTCAAAGCTTAACTCTAACTTTTTAACCATTTCTAATTGGCTAGAGTCTTTACCCGTATTCGTTTTTTGATATGCAGCCATATCTGCTTGATCAGACAAAACCTCTTCAGCCTTAAAGGTTTGAAATTTAACAGCATCTGCTCCACTTTCTTTAGCTTTTAAAATAAGCTCTTTTGCCAACTCGACAGAACCGTTATGATTTACACCAATTTCTGCAATAACATAAATTTCGTCTTGATTAAAGATCATAAAATGGCGCCTTCTTTTTAAAATCCGTCGTTTTAATAAGTTCAATTATTTTCTGAGAAGTGTTGCCAAGCCCTAAAGGTGGAACAACTTGACTCAATTCATCATCTGGGGAATTAATTGCTTTTTGCAATGCTTCTAAAATTTCATTTTTGTCTAATTTAACATCAAGGATAGATTCACAACGCAAACGTCCTTTTTGACGATCACCAATATTTACTGTTGGAACCTGTAACGCTGGAGCTTCTGACAAGCCACTTGATGAGTTACCCACCATAGCTAAAGCATTTTTCAAAACACTTAAATAATTTTGAATACCAAAACTCTTTACAAGTAATACACGATCTGGCAACTGTGCTTTTAAATCAAGCATTGCTTTCACAATGTTAGTATTACCATTATCGGCATTTGGATAACTAAAAACAAAATTGACATCTTTTATGTGCTTAAGTGCATCAAATAAAGGCGCAACATTTTCTTCTAGTAAATTAGTTTCAGGATGATAAGTAATGAGAAAATATGGTTTTGAAAAATCAAAATCATATAATTCGCTCAATTCTGCAATATTTTTAAATGTTGTACGTTGGATATGATCCAAGCCTAGTGCACCAACGTTGAATACTTTTTCTGGTTGCTCGCCTAACTGAATAATTCGTTTCTTATATTCTTCTGCCGCAGCAAAATGAATATTGGACATTTTGGTGATTGCATGACGAATTGATTCGTCATATGCCCCTTCAGTAATTTCACCGCCATGCAAATGTGCAACAGGTACATGCATGATTAAAGCCGCTTGAGTCACTGCCAAAGCTTCGAAACGATCCCCCAAAACAACCAATAAATCAGGTTGCATACGTTTCAATGCATCTGCAAATCCAAGTAAGCCAACACCCATTGATTTCACAACAGCAGACGATGTATCGGATGACAGCAGCATTTCTACCGATTCAGTAATTTCAAAACCATCTTGTACAATAGTTTTCCAAGTTTCACCGTGCTCAGGTGAATAATGCATAGCTGTAGCTAGAATTTGTAACTCTAGCTCTGGATCTTGCTGAATATCTTGCATTAACCAATACAGCAAACCATATTCAGCTCGAGTTCCTGTAAAAACGGCTATTTTTTTCATTCTCATTACTCCACAGGAACCGAACTTGGAATATTTACAACTCTTTCTTCCAACCATAATGAGTTAGTTAAATCGCCTTGTAATGCATTTTGGTACATTGGTAATCTGGTCATTAAAGTCCAGATCGGACGAGTCATAATTTTATTTGAATTGGTTTCATCCAAAATCACATCTCGTTGGGCTTTATCTTTGCAAATAATGGCATTTAACCAATAGTTAGATTGGCAGTCTTCAGGTTCCACAACAAATGAAATATCACTATCTTTAAAGAAATTTTGATATTGCTGAGCTAAATTACGCTTTTTAGCAAGAAAGCCTTCTAAGCTTTCCATCTGTGCACAACCTAAAGCAGCATTCAAATTAGGTAAACGGTAGTTAAAACCATTTTCATCATGATAAAACTCATATGGATGCGGTATTTTTGCAGTTGTCGTAATGTGCTTCGCTCTTATGCCAAGCTCTTCATCTTGACACAAGACCATACCGCCACCACCTGTAGTGATGACTTTATTTCCATTAAAACTAAGTGCTGAAACTAAACCAAAAGTTCCGGTATGTTTACCTTTGTAGTAAGAACCTAAACTTTCAGCAGCATCTTCAACTAATGCAATATTCCACTTGGTTACAACCTGTTGAAGCTCATCAATTTCTACAGGATGGCCAAATGTATGCATTGGTACGATTGCAGAAATACGTTTATTAGTTGCTTTGTGTTTACATACACCTTGGTCATCAATAAAAGTATTTTCTTGCAAATAACTATCTAATGCCTTTGGACACAAACCTAGTGTATTCAATGAAACATCAATAAATAATGGTTCCGCACCAATATACGACAAGGCATTACACGTTGCGACAAAAGTCAAAGCTTGGGTAATTACAATATCGTTGCGCTTTACACCTGCTAATAAAAGAGCTGTATGTAATGCAGCTGTTCCGTTAACCGTCGCAATTGCTTTAGCACAGCCTGTAAACTGCTGCATTTTTGCTTCAAAGTCATTTACATATGCACCAACACTAGAGACAAAAGTACTGTCAATTGTGTCAAGCACATATTTCTTTTCATTGCCAAGAAAACGCGGTTCATGTAATGGAGTAAAATTATTAGTACGATAAATATCTCGTACAAATTGATTAAATTTAGAAGTATCCATTACATTTTCCCATCTAAATATAAGCCTGTTTCTTTGTGTCCAAAGTTAGGCATCATATAGTTAAATAGATCAATAATTTCTTCTTTATTCCACTGCTTATTTAAAAGCATCGCATGAATTTTTTCTTCGAATACATGCAACTTATCTTCTTCAACATTTAGCTCGTTTTTAATAACACCTAAATTATTAAAACGTTGCATGTCTAAAGTTTCATTATCGGTAAAGAATTCTTCGAAATCTTTCTCGCCAGTAGTTGTACTTCCTGTAAATAAACAAGGCCATTTACCTTGTTTTGGTAAAGTCTGAATTAAGCTACGTGCTTCATCCTCAGACTCACACAAATACGGCTCATACCCAAGGTTATTAAGATATTTAACTGCTATATCAGCAAAAGTAATGAGATGTAAATGCTCGCTAAGTTTGGGGAAGAAAATATCTCTGTTCTCACCTAATAAACAAGACATGAGGCACAACTCACCTGATTCTTTTGGAGTAACGAAATAACGGCGAATATCATTTGGCGCAGCAATTGGCTGATTTTTCTGAATACGTTGATTAAAACCATGGAGTAAAGAACCATCTGAAAATGCAACATTTGCAAAACGAGCCGTGGAAATATCAATATGCTGACTTTGGCGCATAAGGAACATTTCCATAATACGCTTTGATCCACCCATCATATTGACAGGATTAGCCGCCTTATCTGTGGAGACACAAAAATATTTTTTTACACCTTTTTCAATTGACTGCTTTATTGTTTTTTCAGTATTTAAAATATTGACCTGAATCATACGCATTAAAGTATAAGGATCTTTTTCACTACGCACATGTTTCAAGGCTGATAAATTAAGCAAATAGTCATATTCACCATCATTTTGAATAAAAGCATCATATTCAGTGGATCCAATATCTAAGGCAAAGGTCTGAAAATCTCCATCTATATACCCAAATGAACTGCGGATATCTCGCACAACTTCGGTTAAATTATTTTCGGAAATATCAACGACATGAAGCTTTAGTGGATTACGTTTAAAAATTTCTTTAACAACTGCCTGACCAATAGAGCCAGCACCGCCTAAAACTAAAAAACTTGATTGTGAAACAATTTCTAATAGATCATTATTCCATTTGGAAATATCGTCACCAAATAATTCTTTTTCTCGACCAATTAAATTAAGCATTTTTTTTACCTTTAATAAAAAATAACCACGGCATCGGATAAACTTTAGCTGATAGATACCATACAGACATAAAAAACAGAACTTGTACACATAAGAATGAGTATGCAGCCCCTTCTATTCCGTAATATTTTACTAGCATATATGTAAGAGGAATATTGACTAAACCAGATGTGAACGTAATCATTGCCAATAGCTTAGTTTTTTTGGTGAAAAATATATAGTTGGTCACCAAATAATATAATCCTTGCAATGAAAACCCAAGACATATGATCCATATAATAGGTTTCGATTCTTGAAATTCACTACCAACGATATAAGGTAAGAAATAGGTTGCTATAACAGCCCAAAGCATTCCTACACATAAAATTAAAAACATCGATAAATAGGTTTTTTTAACCATAGCCAGTTTATCAATGTCTTCATTTGACAATGATTTCATTAACCAAGGTGAAAAGACTTTATTAAAGGAGTCAGCAAACAATCCCATAGCTTGACCAAGCTGTACTCCAACCATATATATGCCTACTGCAACAACACCCAAAAAATTTGTAATAATCACTCGATCCATACTATAAATCGCAAATGCACCTATAACATGTGGAATTAAAGGCAATCCAAACTTTAAGGCATCTTGCATATCGAGTTTGAGAGTTGAAGGTTTTTTAAACAAATTTTGCTTATACAACAAAAAAACTGACAGTAGCCCAAAAATGGAAATGGCTATCGCTTGTCCTAACAGTCTTCCTTCCCAAAGCATTCCAATAATAAAAATAAAGAATAGGGATAGAAATGCATTAAGGGCTGTATTTGAAATTTGTAAAGCTCCATATTTAATCGCCTCACCTTTTACAACCCAAACTGTTAACTGCAACTTATTCAGAAATTGAAAAAAAGAAATACCGATTGCTATTAAAATCCATTTATAAGGAATACCTAGAAGTTTTTCTAACCATACACCTGAAAAACTCAAAATCACAAGTACACCCGAGGCACTTAATACCAATAAAAAAATACAACTTGTAATATATTCTGAAAACTTCTCAGAGTCCAATTTGAAATAATTAACATTAACCGCACCTTGCACACTTAAGCCCACAAAGGCATTGGTTAAAGTTAATAAGATTGTAAACATGGCAATAATGCCATAATCTTCAGGAGAGAGCACTCTCGTCAAAATAGGTAACAATAAAAATGGAATAGAAGCGTTCACCATATTCGCAATCAGGTAAACGCTTCCGATACTCAAAAGTTTTTTATTTAACATTTTATGAAACTAAAGAGTGAACGATTTTTTTTAAAATTTCTTCTGAAAGATAAGGATGCATTGGCAAACTCATTACTCTTTCTGCAACAGCATCCCCTACAGGCAACACTGCATTAGCATCTGCCACGGCAGGCTGTTTATTTAACGGAATTGGATAATGTACCGCTGTAGGAATACCCTGCTCTTTCAACTTTGCCTGTACCCGATCACGATTTTCTACCTGAATAGTATATTGAGCCCACGCGCTAGTATTATGCGATTCAATAAATGGCGTCGCCAGAATTCCTGCTTCATTAAATAACTTGGTATAGGTTTCAGCTACACGCTGACATGCCTGCATTTCATCATCCAAAATTTCTAATTTTGGCAATAAAATAGCAGCTTGTAAGGTATCTAAACGGCTATTCATACCAACACGTACATGGTGATAACGACGGTCTTGTCCATGACGGGCAATTTGACGGATCACTTTTGCCAGTTCTTCATCATTGGTAAAGATCGCCCCACCATCTCCATAACAACCTAAAGGCTTACTTGGGAAAAAGCTGGTACAAGCCACTGTACTCAAATTACAGCTTTTACGGCCTTTGTATGTTGCACCAAAACTTTGTGCAGCATCCTCAATCACAGGAAGATTATACTTTGCCGCAATGGCATTAATGGCATCAAAGTCAGCACATTGACCATATAAACTGACAGGAATAATCGCTTTAGTACGAGGTGTAATAGCAGCTTCGAGCTTTTCTACATCTAGATTATATGTTTTAGGATGTACATCCACATATACAGGCGTTGCACCCAAGACAGCAACTGTTTCAGCAGTCGCAATATAGGTAAATCCTGGGGTGATCACTTCATCACCCGGACCAATCCCAAATGCCATTTGTACAATTTGCAAAGCATCCGTACCATTGGCACAGGTAATACAATATTTAGCCCCCACATAAGTGGCTAGCTTTTCTTCTAACTCTGCAACTTCTGGCCCTAAAATATATTGACCATGTGCCAATACTTGCTGAATACCTGCATCAATTTCAGCTTTAATACGTGACTGCTGTGCTTTTAAATCAATAAATTCAATCATGCTGCCGCCTGCTCTTTGGTTACAATCTTACCATTTAAGCGATAAATTGCCCCTGTGTGTTCACACGCCACTTGGGCTTCACCTTCTAAAGGTAAATCTAATTGCTCGCCAAATTCACTCATCCAGCCAATTTGTTTTGCAGGAACACCGACCATCAATGCATAGGCAGGTACATCTTTATTGATAACTGCCCCAGCACCGACAAATGAATATTCACCAATCGTGACACCACAAACAATGGTACAGTTCGCGCCTAAAGTTGCGCCTTTTTTGACTAAGGTATTGCGATATTGATCTTTCCGCTCAATTAAAGAGCGTGGATTATACACATTGGTGAATACCATGCTTGGTCCACAAAATACACCTTCTTCCAAAGTGACATTGTCATAAACCGATACATTATTCTGTACTTTACAATGATCCCCAATAACGACTTTATTGCCAACAAATACGTTTTGACCTAAAGATACACCTTGACCAATTTTGGCACCGCCACAGACATGGACAAAATGCCAAACACGAGAGTTCTCACCAATTTGAGCACCCTCATCCACAATTGCACTTTCATGTTGATAAAAACTCATCATGCTCTCTCTTTTTATTTTACTTTAGACAATAAAGGATGCGGATTTGCTGGATTTTCAACCAAAGGTGCAACACGAATCACTTCAACAGTCTCAATTGCAGCACGGTTTTCTTCAACCCCATACCCTTTACCATCTAGGATACGCTGGTAGCTTTGCGTATGAAGATCAGTAAAACCACCTGAAAACTCAAGTTCTTCATTTTCAATGGTAATACTGCGGTAAGTGAGTTTTTCACCTTTCACGGCATTTGCAGGCAAGTTATTCGCATCAATCGACAAGAACCAGCGTACACGCGCACGTTCATATTCTAAATAACCTGATGCAGTTTTCTCATCACGATAATGCACTTCATTTTTTACAATTTTGCCAAAAATAAAATGCAGCATGTCATAAAAATGCACGCCAATATTAGTTGCCACACCACCCGATTTTTTATCTACACCTTTCCATGATTTTAAATACCATTTACCACGCGAGGTTAGATAGGTCAGATCTACATCAAAAACTTTACCTTCAGGTGCTGCTTGAACTTTGTCACGTAAAGCAATAATAGATGGGTGTAAACGTAGCTGTAAAATTGAATTTACTTTTGCACCATATTGTTTTTCGTATTCAGACAGTAAATTTAAATCATCTGAACTTAAAACCAGAGGCTTCTCACAAATCACATCAATCCCATTTTTTAATGCATATTTCATGTGGGGTGCATGCAAGTAGTTTGGTGAGCAAATAGCGACATAGTCTAGCTTTTCACCTTTAAGTTTTTGATCTTCTACATAAGCTTCAAATTCTTCAAATTCAGTAAAAAACTCAGCTTCTGGAAAATGACTGTCCATAATTCCAACAGAGTCATTAATATCCATTGCCACAGCTAAAGTATGACCTGTTTCTTTAATGGCTTTTAAATGACGAGGTGCGATATATCCTGCGGCACCAATCAGGGCAAATTTTTTCATATTTTTCACTTTTATATATCAATAAATCTTAGAGACGAAATACTGTAAAACCTTGAGCAGCCATATCATTTCGGCTAAACAGGCTTTTCACATCGGCTAATACTGGTTGTTCACTTTTTGTATAAGCACGTAGTTGTTCAGGACTTAAATTACGGAATTCATTATGTCCTACAGCCACGACCAAACTGTCTACCGGATGCTCAGCATCTACTTGAACCAATTCAATTCCATACTCATGTTTAACTTCTTCAGCATCTGCCCAAGGATCGCATACTGCTACTTTTATGCCCCACTGATCAAACTCTTTAATCAGATCTATGATTTTACTATTGCGAATGTCTGGACAGTTTTCCTTAAAGGTAATTCCTAAAACACCAACAGTAGCTTGCGTCACATCAATATTATTTTTGACCATTTTTTTAATCGTCGCACGAGCAACATAACGTGCCATATTGTCATTAATACGACGACCGGCCAAAATCACCTGAGGATGATAACCCACTTCTTCAGCTTTATGGGTGAGGTAGTATGGATCGACACCAATGCAATGGCCACCGACCAGGCCTGGACGGAATGGCAAAAAGTTCCATTTACTTCCTGCAGCTTCTAAAACATCTAAGGTATCAATTCCGAGACGCTCGAAGATTACTGATAGTTCATTAACCAAGGCAATATTTAAATCACGTTGCGTATTTTCAATCACTTTTGCTGCTTCAGCGACTTTAATACTGGTTGCTTTATGAGTTCCAGCAGTAATAATACTGTTATAAACAGCATCTACTAGGTCAGCCACTTCAGGGGTAGAACCTGAGGTGATTTTTTTAATTTTAGTTAAGGTATTTATTTTGTCGCCCGGATTAATGCGCTCTGGGCTATAACCGGCAAAAAAGTCCTGATTAAACTTCAGCCCTGATACTTTTTCTAGCACAGGAATACAGATCTCTTCTGTTGCACCGGGATATACCGTTGATTCATAAACAACGATATCGCCAACTTTAAGTACCTTAGCAATCGTTTCACTGGCTTTTTGCAGCGGAGTAAGATCAGGACGATTCACCTGATCAATAGGTGTTGGTACAGTGACAATAAAGAAATTACAGCTTTTTAAATCTTCTAAATTTGCTGAATAGCTAAGCTGATTTGCCTGTTTGAGTTCTTCTGGAGAAACTTCTAAGGTATGGTCTTGGCCACTTTTAAGTTCATCAATTCTTTTTTGATAGATATCAAAACCAATTACAGGTACTTTTTTCCCAAATTCAACCGCAAGTGGTAAGCCTACATAACCTAACCCAATGACCGCAATTTTTAAATCTGCAATAGATAGCATTTCAACGCCTTATTTATGTACTGTACTTATGAAGATTAAATCTTTCGGCAGGCATACTAGCAGAAAACTATGAAATTTCTATTATGATTTGTGCTCAAATCCTCTCAAAAACAGCGTGGCGTATATTTTTTGTAAAAATTAATTATTTTATTTGTAACTATTAAAATAATTTACATTTTGACTCTATTCAGTTTTTATCATCAATCCAGAAAGATAGTTACAAATTGCTATGTATATAGTCAATAACTTGGGTAGAATAGCTTCAATTTTAAAATTTAAAAATAATCTCTGGGAAAACGTGTGCGACACTTTCAACTAGCTGCTTTATTGGCATGTGGCATTGCTACTACAGGGTGTGCAGTCACCTCTGGTTTACAAACATATGACTTACCTAGCGAAGGCGTTTTTCAAACCGACCTCGGTACGACCGTAAATGTCATAAAACTCACTCAAGATTCTATGATGGCTGTTCAGCCTGCTGTACAGAATATTCAACAACAATATGCCCATCTGTTTAATACACAGCATCGTAACTACAATCTGAGTCCAGGCGACATTCTATCGATTTATTTATGGGCTTATCCTGAACTCACCTCTCCTAGCAATAGTATTAATAATGATCAAGCTGCTCAAGCCAGTGGCTTCCAAATCGACTCAGAAGGTTATATTCAGTTTCCCATTATTGGCCGTTATAAGGCCGCTGGGAAATCACTGACTCAAGTCAATCGTGAATTACGCAGCCAATTATCACGTTACCTGAAAAACCCAGATGTGATTGCACGAGTATTGTCTTATCAAGGCCAGCGTTACTCAGTACAAGGTAATGTGATGAAGGGCGGTCAATTTTACTTAAGTGACCAACCTGTGAGTGTTTATACTGCTTTAGGTATGGCAGGTGGTGTGAATGCACAACAAGGTGATAATGCCTCTATTACATTAGTACGCCAGGGACGTTCATATAGTTTAAATACCGTAGAGCTAGAAAAAGTAGGGCTTTCACTGCATCACTTGTTGATCCAGCCAAATGACACGCTATATGTCAACAACCGTGAAAATCAAAAAATTTACGTGATGGGTGAGTCGGGTAAAAACCAATCTTTAGCATTGCGTGATCAAGGCATGAGCTTAAGTGATGTTTTAGGTGAAAGTCTCGGTCTTAATCCACTTTCTGCCAGTCGCAGTAAGGTTTATGTGGTGCGTAGTCAGCCCACTACTACTCACACTGAAGTCTACCAGATGGATTTGACCAGCATTGCTGATTTTGGTCTGGCCAATCAGTTTAAGATGCGCAGCAATGATATTGTGTATATCGATGCCTCTGGCTTGGCGCGCTGGCAGCGTGTCGTCAACCAGATCATCCCATTCTCAAATGCTTTGTATAATTTAGACCGTTTGGGGAATTAATGAAAATCAATCATATTTTAGTGGTTTGTATTGGCAATATTTGTCGTAGCCCCATGGCAGAATACTTTTTAAAACAGCAATATCCGCATTTACAGATTGAGTCTGCGGGTATTGCGGGCGTGGTTGGACATGCAGCCGATGAAAAAGCCAGCCTATGCATGCAACGTTTTGGGATTGATATGAGTCCACATATTGCGAAAAAACTGGATGCTGAATTGATCAAAAAAGCTGATTTGGTTCTTGTGATGAGTCAAAATCAGCAAAAGCATATAGAACAAACCTGGCCTTTTGCCAAAGGTAAAACGTTTAGATTAGGTCATTGGCAAAGTAAAAATATTGCCGATCCATATCAGCATGATCAAACATTTTTTGATGACACCTGTCAATTAATTCAAGACTGTATTGCTGACTGGAAAAAATATATTTAATTTTTTTAATATTTTCACTTTTTGATATTTAAATTATGAGCCAAACCGCCAACACCGAAGACACCATTGACTTAAAGGAATTGTTTTTTTCCTTGATTGCGCAATGGAAACTGATTGCCCTGTGCATTATTTTAAGTTTGATCTGTGCCTTACTGTATTTAAGAACCACACCGGATACCTATTCAGTAGACGCCATGGTACAAGTCGAAGACAGTAAAGGGACTTCAGCTGCATTATTGGGTGATTTATCCGGTATGATCGAGCAAAAATCCCCTGCTCAAGCCGAAATTGAAATTTTAAAATCGCGTTTGGTGCTCGGTGAGGTCATTAACCATTTAAATTTAAATATTCGTGTATCTGGGACAGAGGACAGTTTCTGGAATCGGTTAATGGCTAAACATGAATACGACACCACGTATTCAGAAAAATCAGTATTGTTTAAAGACAATCGAAATAGTTTCGATATTCGCCAGTTTGATATCCCGCAATATTTCCAGG